>CADCTW010000075.1 GCA_902805735.1 uncultured Gemmatimonadota bacterium
CACTAACCTCAACTTTCCGAACCGCCGGATGCGGACCCGCATGTCCGGTGGTGTGGGAGGGGTGCAGCCGGGATCACCGGCTGCCCCCTATCCCGATTCTTTCCGCGCGGCCGCCCTCACCCCCCGACCCCCTCTCCCGATAACGGGAGAGGGGGCGATTTCCAGTCATCCAGCCGCAACCGGGGGTTGGCGGAGCCGCAGCTCAGATTCAACCGGGGCCGCCGGGCGGCACCGTAGATGCGCCCCCTCTCCTGATAACGAGAGGCGCAGCCTCTCCTGTTATCGGGAGAGGGGGTCGGGGGGTGAGGGCCGCCGCCTCCGGGTTCCGCGGGTCCGCGAGGAAGTAGCGCGGGAGAGGGAGCGGATCAGGGCGCTGACGGCGGGCGCATCCGCCAGGGTGGCGGGTCGGATGGAGACGGGCTCAGGCACGGCCCAGGCGCCACTTGGTGCGGGTGTAGGCGATGCGGAAGCCCTGGCGCTCGGCGTTGCGCTGGGAGGCGCTGCCGGGGAGGGCGGCCATCATGGCCAGCGGGCAGCCGCGCTCCGCTGCGAAGCGCAGGCGGGCTTCCAGGAGGGCGAGCTGCGCTCCCCTGCGGCGCGCTTCGGGGAGGGTGCTGGCGCCGGCCAGCAGGGCCACGCCGTCGCCCAGGCTGAGCGTGGCGGCGGCCACGGGGCGCCCGTCCAGCTCCGCCAGGAAGCACGCGGTGCCCTCGGTGCCGGCGCTGATCTGGCCCAGTTGCAGCATGAAGTCCACCAGCTCCGGGGATTCGCTGCGCCACCCTTCGGCGGCGGTGCGGGCCCAGAGGTCCGCCTCGCCGGGGCCCGTGTGGCGCACGGCCACCTCCGGCCGCGCGCCGACGCCTCCAGCCGTGGGGCGGAACAGGACGGTGCTGAGCTCTTCGGGGTGGTATCCGCGCGCCACCAGCCGCTTCAGCAGCGCGGGGCCGGCGATGGGGCTCACCTCGTGGAATACCTCCGCTCCGCGCTCGGTGAAGAACGCCTCGATCCGCTCCAGCTCCGCGTCGCCCGGTTCCTCGAACAATCCCAATCCAAAGGTCTGCGTGAGGGGCGATCCCACGCCGTCGAACATCGCGTATGCCCCCGCCACCTGCACCCACGTGGCGCCGTCTGCCGGATGAAGCCGCGCGCGCGCATCCACGAAAGCCGCGTTCGCGCGCCCCTCGGTGCGCTCCAGCCGCCGCGCCAGCTCCAGGTCGGCGAACGGATATGCGGGATCTGGCATCTTCTCTCTGTGCCTCCGTGTCTCTGCGTGAGGCCAGCCGTTTGGGAACGTTCGCGCCCCCACCGGTGTGAAATACGGCTGCCGGGCGAGATCGGCAATCTTGCCAACCTCCCCGGACGTGCTAGTATCTAGAGATGCGAAGAAACCAGCAGGGAGCCAAGCGATGGGTATGAAGCGACTCGCGATCCGCACGGGCCTGCTGGCCGCCGCCCTGGCCGCCTGGGTGACGCCGGGCGCGGCGCAGGGCCATGGCCACTCGCACGGCGCCGCCCGGGCCGACACCGTCATCCGCCAGTGGACGCCGGCGGACGCGCATTTCATGTCCGCCATGATCGGGCACCACGCGCAGGCCGTGCAGATGGCCCGCCTGGCGCCCACGCACGCGGCCAGCCCCGCCGTGCGCCGCCTGGCGGCCCGCATCATCAGCGCCCAGCAGGACGAGATCGCCACCATGCAGCGCTGGCTGCGCGACCGGGGCCAGCCGGTGCCGGACTCGGCGGGCGGAATGCACGGGCACGGGGCGCACGCCATGCCCGGCATGCTCAGCGAAGCGCAGATGCGGCAGCTTGGGCAGGCCAGGGGGGCGGCGTTCGACGAGCTGTTCCTGAAGCTGATGATCCAGCACCACCGTGGCGCCGTGGCCATGGTGAGCCAGCTGTTCGGCACCCACGGGGCCGGACAGGACGAGACCGTGTTCAAGTTCGCGTCCGACGTCAACGTCGATCAGGTCACGGAGATCGCGCGGATGGAAGACATGCTCGTCGCCCTGGTCTTCGGGGAAAGCTGAGCTCTCCCCGGAGCCGCGGGTTCGCAGGTCCCCACTTCACCTCGTTTTCAAGGAAACCGCTATGCCATCCGTGACCCGCGCTCCCCGTACGGGAGTGCGTTCCACCACCACCGGGCTGTTGAAGCGGTCGCTCGCCGCCGGGCTGCTGACGCTGGCCGCGGCCGCGCCGGCGCTGGCGCAGACGGGCAACGGCGCGCAGGAAGGCGCCTCGTCCGCCCGCAACCCGGACCCGCGCGTGGGCCTTCGCGCGGGGCTGCACGACGCCGCCGAGGCCGCGTGGAACATGCGCGTGCTGTCGCGCACGAAGCCGGCCCCGCGCTTCGAGCAGAGCACCAACTCCGACCTGGCGTTCACCGGCAAGTACGCCATCCAGGGGAACTACAACGGCTGGCAGATCTGGGACATCAGCAACCCCAGCAGCCCCACCCTGCGCACGGCGTACTTCTGCCCGGCCTCGCAGAGCGACGTGTCAGTGTACAAGAACCTCCTGTTCGTCTCCGGCGAGGGCCTCACGGGGCGCCTCGACTGCGGCGGGCAGGGCGTGGCGGACACGGTGAGCACCGAGCGCCTGCGCGGGCTGCGCATCTTCGACATCACGGACATCGCCAACCCGCGCAACGTGGGCAACGTGCAGACGTGCCGCGGCTCGCACACGCACACGGTGCTGGCGGACCCGCGCGACCCGGCCAACGTGTACGTCTACATCTCGGGCTCGGCCGGGCTGCGCTCGCCCAGCGAGCTGCCGGGGTGCGTGGGCGGCCTGCCGTCGGAGAACCCCAACTCGGCGCTCTTCCGCATCGAGGTCATCAAGGTGCCGCTGGCGAACCCGTCGGCCGCCGCCATCGTGAGCTCGCCGCGCATCTTCAACGACCTCACGGAGCCCGCCCGCCACGGCGAGGCGCCGGAAGACATCGCCGCCGCCGCGCGCGCGATGGAGGCGGCCAAGGCCCGCGGCGCGTTCACCGGCCGGGTGTACGGCCGCGAGCGGATCGTGCCGCCCGCGGTCACCCGCCCGCTGCTGGACAGCATCGCCCGCGCCCGCGGCGGCACCGCGCCCACGGCCGCGGACACCGCCACGCTGCGCGCGTCGCTGCAGGAGATCCTGAACCAGCGCTTCCCGGCGGAGCAGCAGGCCGCGGGCCCGCGCCCCGGCCCCACGCAGTGCCACGACATCACCGTGTACCCGGCCATCGGCATGGCGGGCGGCGCGTGCGAGGGGTACGGCTTCCTGCTGGACATCCGCGACCCGGCCAACCCGGTGCGCATGGACGCGGTGGCCGACTCCAACTTCTCGTACTGGCACTCGGCCACGTTCAACAACGACGGTACCAAGATCCTCTTCAGCGACGAGTGGGGCGGCGGCGGCCAGCCGAAGTGCCGCGCCACCGACCGTCCGGAGTGGGGCGCCAACGCCATCTTCACGGTGCAGAACCGGAAGATGCGTTTCCAGAGCTACTACAAGATGCCGGCGGCGCAGACGGAGTTCGAGAACTGCGTGGCGCACAACGGCTCGCTGATCCCCATCCCGGGGCGCGACGTGATGGTGCAGGCGTGGTACCAGGGCGGCGTGTCGGTCTTCGACTGGACGGACGCCGCGCGGCCCCGTGAGATCGCCTTCTTCGACCGTGGCCCGGTGGACTCCACCCGCATGGGGAGCGGCGGGTCGTGGTCCGCGTACTGGTACAACGGCAGCATAGTGAGCTCGGAGATCTCGCGCGGGCTCGACATCATGGAGCTCACGCCCAGCGCGTTCCTCACGCAGAACGAGATCGACGCGGCGAAGACGGTGAAGTTCGAGTACCTGAACCCGCAGGGCCAGCCCAAGATGGTGTGGCCGGCCTCGTTCGCCCTGGCCCGCGCCTACGCGGACCAGCTTGGCCGCTCCAACGGCCTCAGCGCCACCCGGCTCGCCAGCATCCGCCAGGCGCTTTCCCGCGCCGAGCGGGGCCCGCGCGCCGCGCGCCGCGCCGCCCTCACCCGGCTGGCCACGCAGGTGACCGGCTTCGCCGCGGGCTCGTCCGACGCGGCCAAGGTGCGCATGCTCTCCGGCGCCATCCGCGACCTGCGGTAACCGCGGGTCTCACACAGAGACACAGAGGCACAGAGATCACTTCTTCTCTGTGCCTCTGTGTCTCTGTGTGAGATTCCTTTTCCTTTCTAATTATGCGCTTCCTCTACGTTCTCGCGCTCCTCCTCGCCGCCATCCCGCTGCACGCGCAGGACGACGCGTATCGCGATCCCCGGGCGCGCGAGCTGGTGCGGCTGGCCCGCGCGCGGCGCGCGGTGGTGGACGACCGCATCACCGCGTACGAGGTGACGGCGCGCGAGCGGATCTCCGCGCGGCTGGCCGTGCTGGGGACGGAGCGGCTCCTCTTCCGGCGCGAGACGGCGGCGCGCATCGAGTGGAGCCGCGACACGGTGAACATCGAGCTGCTCGGCGCGCGCGAGGCGGCACCGGTGGTCAGCGCCCGGGCGCAGCTTCCGTCGCCGGACATCGCCAGCTCCGTGACGGCGCTGGCCTTCGACCCGGCGGACTCGGAGATGCTCATCCGCCTGGACTCGGCCACCATCCGCAACCCGCTGTCGCCGGGGAGCGAGGCGTACTACCGCTTCGCGGCCGGCGACAGCCTTTCCATCCGCATCCCCGGCGGTCGGGTGGTGCGCATCCTGGAGCTGCGGATCACCGCGCGCCGCGCCGATCCGCACCTGATCAACGGCTCCTTCTGGCTGGACTCGGAGACGCACGCCGTGGTGCGCGCGGGCTTCCGCCAGAGCCGTCCGTACTCCAGCACCGCCACCGGCATCTCCGTCATCGCGCCGGAGGTCGGGGGCGAGCTGGACTACGTGGCGATCGATTACGGCCTGTGGGACCGCCGCTGGTGGCTGCCGCGCACGGTGGCCGCGCGGGGCGTGGCGCGCGTGGGCGGCACCCGCCTGCCGCTGACCTACGAGCGCCGCTACGAGGGGTACCGCGTGCAGGGTGACACCCTCGCCGCCCTCCCCGCGCAGACCGCGTCCCCCGCGCGGCCGGAGTGCCGCCGGCGGGTCCGCATGAGCGTCACCGTCAGGACGACCGAGCGCAGCGACACCGCGTGGGACGCGGCCTGGCGCCGCGAGGCCGAGCGCGTGGCGAAGGGGGACAGCACCGATGGCGGACCCGCGTGCGGGCGCACCTTCCTGGTGAAGCGGGCCGAAGGGGTGGACCTGGTGGGCGGCCCCTCCCTCCCCGCGAGCATCTACGACGCGGGCGAGGGCGCGGTGCGGGAAGAGGACCTCAAGGCGCTGACCGACCTGATCGGCGGCCTGGAGGGCACGCCCTGGAGCGTGGGACGGCCTTCCGTGCAGGTGCTCACGCCCGAGCTGGTGCGCTTCAACCGGGTGGAGGGGCTCTCGCTGGGCGCTCGCGCCGTGCTCCCGCTGGGCCCCGCGGAGCTGCGGGGCGAGCTGCGCGCCGGCACCACGGACGAGGTGGGCGCGCGCCTCGCCGGCATCCACTCCACCCCGCTGCTGCGCCGCGAGGTGGCGCTGTACCGGGGACTGGAGGCGGTGCAGATGGGTTCGCAGCCGTTCACCCTGGGCAGCTCGCTAAGCGCCCTGCTCCTGGGGCGCGACGAGAACGACTACTTCCGCGGCACCGGCGCCGAGCTGCGCCTGTCCCCCGCCGCCACGCGCCGCCAGCGCTGGGACCTGCGCCTCTTCGCCGAGCACCAGGGCCCGGTGGGCGCGCGCAGCGACCTGAACCTGCGCGGGGCGTTCGACGACGACTTCGAGCCGCGCTCCAACCTCATGGCCGAGCGGCTGGACCAGGCGGGCGCCACCTTCCGCATCCGCGCCGCCCGCGGCGACGACCCCACGCGCCTGCGCACCCACGCCGAGCTGGAGCTGCACGCCGAGACGGGCGGCCGCTCCTTCGCGCGCCCCCTCGTGCGCCTGGGCGCGGAAGGGCTCATCGGCGGCGGCGTGGGCTACGGCCTGTCGGTTGCCGGCGGCTCCGGCCTGGGCGACGTCCCCGTGCAGCGCCTCTGGCAGATCGGCGGCGTGACCACCGTGCGCGGCCACGACGCCGCCTCCCTGCGCGGCAAGAGCGTGTGGCTCACCCGCGCCGAGCTCACGCGCGGCACCCCCCTCTTCCGCCTCTCCCTCTTCGGCGACGCCGGCTGGGCCGGCGACAGCGTCGACATCCTGCGCTCTCACCCCCTCAAGGGCGTGGGCGTCGGCCTGGCCTTCCTGGACAACCTCGTGCGCGTGGACCTGGCGCGGGGCCTGGGCACCGGCGGCGGATACGGCCTGCACCTGCGGGTGGGGGGCGGGATCTAAGAAGAAGGGGCTCACACAGAGGCACAGAGGCACAGAGATGAATTCGTCTCTGTGCCTCTGTATTAGGTCGCGTTAGCACGATAAAGATATTAGGGGCCCACCCGCGATCGGCGTGTGGGTCCGTTTGTGATCCCACGCCTATGCTACAGTTCGGGAATCGTCGCTCGCGAGGTCAGATAATCAGCCATCGATTCCGCGGGAACGCCTGATTCCAGCGCATTCTGTAGCTCAGCGAAGAACGTGTCTGCATCTAGAGATTTGCTGAGCACGAGACGTCGGCTATTCTGAAATGCAGTGATAAAGTCGACCGGAGGTGCCGCACTCTCCCGGATCGTGCGGTACACCAGATCAATGATGATCTCACCAGTGATTGAGTTCGTGGCGTCGAACAAACGGTAAACATCAGCTACGAACTGTGCCACCGTCAGATGAGGGAGCTGCATGATCACACTCAGCATCGCTACTGCCTTCAACCCCGCAGGCATCACTTCTAGTGGCAACTTCCGGAAGACGAAGAGCCGAATCGTTTCCGCACGTTCGATCGGCCCAAGGCCTTGAATCGACCTATTGTCCGCCACTGAACGGAGCTGCGCTTCAATCACTGCTGCTTGTGTTACATCGCTCGCATACGCTAGGGCCGCTTGGCGGAATATGCTTTCTGATTTCATCGCGAGTTTCATACTGGCTATGATCAGCGCCATGAATGAGAATGCTGACCATACCCCCATAAATGCGACAAATCGAGCGGCGCTCCACTCTACGGAGTATGCGGTCAGAAGCCCGCCAACGAGGGCCAGAGCTGCCTCCCCGTACTTCTCTGTGGTAACGTAAACAAGCACGGCAACGGCAAGTACTAGTAAGAGGATCACCCCAACCATTAGCTTAGTTGAATTCAGCGCAATCCAAACTACCGCAGTGATGATAAGCGCAAGAACAACAACCGCTGCGGGAGCTAGGTTGTACGCAGACTTAACCATGCTGACCAACGACCGCCAAAGCTCCTGGGTCGACTGGTTCAAACCTGGCCTGCTCGGCTCACTATGCATCGAGATATTCAGGGGTCCGGGTGGGGGGCTCGGGTCCAGATCAGCTAGGCGCTTGGGCGCACGTACACCGCCCCAGCATGCAGCCTCAGGCTGTGCAGCGGGGGGCTTCGGTGTTTACTAGCCGCACACGACGTGAGCGTTCTCGATCTCGACGGTTTTGGCGGTGAAGATCGAGTAGCGGTTCGAGATGAGGAGGTGAAATTTTCCCTGGCCGAGCGGTAGCTCGATGGTGCTGGCCGCTGACCGCCCGCTCGCGTACAGCGGCGTCGGCTCGATCCCGTTATGCCAGTTCACGTGCCCGTCCTCGTCCAGCAGATACACCTCGATGTCGCGCTGCCCGCCCTCCAGCCCCTGCACGCGGCCGTGGAAAGTGCAGGGACGCGCGTGCTCGTCGTAGACCACGAACGCGGTATCGAAGTGCTCGCCGGGGGGCAGCCGAAGCGCGGGATTGTCGAGCACCGAGACGACCAGGGGCGGCGGCGGCGGCGGTGGCTGGACCGGCTCTGGTTCCGGCGCGGCCGGGTTCAGTGTGGGTTGGACGAAGGAGCGCGCCATGTCCCCGATGAGCGGGAATCTCTCGGCCATGCCCGGAGCACCGCCCAAGCCTGCGAACAGCAGGGCTCCGACGAGGCAGAACGCACCGAAGCCCAGCGCGAGCTCGGCGCCGCGGAACGCGACGCCCGGCTGGTGCACCGGCAGTGTGCGCCCACAATACCTGCACAGGATGGCGGCGTTCTGGATCCGCTCCGCGCAGAAGGGGCACGGCTTCAAGGAATCGCCAGAATCAGGAAGGAGGCGCATGTGAGCTTCACATAATTGAGGAGCGGCGAGCCTGGGAAGGCGATGTCTTCCTTCAAGTTCACTCGCTGGGACGGATTACGCGCTTCGCAACGTCTGCGCGATCTCGCGGATCTGGCCGGCGTGGCGGGATTCGTGGGCGCCGATGAAGATGAGCCACTGGTACAGGTCCAGCTCGCCGATGCGGGGGTGCACGTGCTTCACTTCGCCCAGCGCGCGCCCGTCGGCGGCGAGGACGGCGTGGCGCAGCGTCTCGCGCTTTTCTTCCAGCGCGGCCCACGACACCTGCAGCGGCTGGCCGCCCTTCGGGAGTGAGGCTTCCCCCGCCGCGAGCGGCTTGCTGCGGTCGCGGATCCCATCCACAGGGAGCCTCGGGAGCACGGGAGACGTGTCGCGCTCCTCCGCCAGCCGCGCCGCGCTCGCGAGCGGCCCCGCCAGCGCGCCCGCGATCCGCTCCTCCACCAGAGCAAGGTGCTCCACGACCTCCGCGGCGGACCACCGGTCCGGCGCCGGACGCCTCTCCCGGAGCCCCTCCGGCACGTCGCGCACGGCTCGCGCGAGCTCCGCGTGGCAGGCGTTCAGGTAGTCCAGGATCTCACGAATGCGCGGGTGCATCGGGCTTCTCCTCTGTGCCTCTGTGCCTCTGTGTGAGGCTAGCCTTGCCCGTACAGCAGCGCCCCGACGGCGGCGCGGGACGACACGCCCAGCTTGGCGAGCACCTGCTCGGTGTGGTTGCGGGCGGTGTAGTAGCTCATCTCCAGCTTGGCGGCGATCTCGGCGTTGGTGAAGCCTTCGCCCAGGAGGCGCACGACGTCGATCTGGCGAGCGGTGAGGTTGTAGCGCTCGCGCAGGGCCTCGTCGGAGAGGGGGGCGGGGCGCGCGGCCTCGGGCGCTTCGGTGCCGGCGGAGGGGGCGGCGGGGCGGGCGCGGCGGAGCAGGGCGGAGATGCGCGCCATCAGCTCCAGGATGCTGAAGGGCTTGGTGACGTAGTCGTCCGCACCCAGGCGGAAGCCCTGCAGCTTGTCGGCCTCGTCGCGGCGGGCGGAGAGGATGAGGACGGGCGTCTGGTTGCCGCGCTCGCGGAGCTGCTGGAGGACGTGGTAGCCGTCGCGGTCGGGGAGGCCCAGGTCCAGCACGATCAGCTCGGGCTTGTCGCTGGTGGCCACGGCCAGCGCGTGCGCCGCCTTGGTGGCCAGCGACACGTCGTAGCCGTCGTACTCCAGGGTGCGCTGAAGCCCTTCGGCGATCTCCAGCGTGTCTTCGACGACGAGGATGCGGCTCATTTTGGGCCCACTCGGATGATCGTTGTGGTCAGTCGGCCGCGACGGCGGCGAGGCCGCTGGGAACGGGGTGCGCGGGAAGGGTGAAGAGGAAGACCGTGCCGCGCCCCGGCTCGCTCTCCACCCAGATGCGGCCGCCGTGCGCTTCCACCAGCCCGCGCGCGATGGAAAGGCCCAGCCCCAGCCCGCGCCGGTCCGCGTGCCGCGCCTGCCAGAACGCCCCGAAGATGTGCGGAAGCTGCTCCGGCTCGATCCCCGGGCCCGTGTCCGCCACGGAGAAGCGCACCTCGTCCGCCCCCGGCCGGCAGGCCAGCGTCACGGTGCCCCCCTCGGGGGTGAACTTGACGGCGTTCCCCACCAGGTTGGAGACCACCTGCACCACCCGCGCGGCGTCGGCGTGGACGAAGGTTTCCGCGCCGCACCCGTTCACCACCAGCCGCAGGCCGTGGGCGGCGGCCAGGGGGGCGAGGGTGTCCGCGGCCTCGGCGACCAGGTCGTCGGCGCGGTGGGGGGCGAGATCAAGGGCGGTGGAGCCTCGCTCCATCCGCGACACGTCCAGCAGGTCCTGGATCAGGGCGTCCATGCGGCCGGCCACCTGGTCGATGCGCACCAGCGTGGCGCGCTCGAACTCGCCCACGGCGGGCGCCAGGATGGAGCGCAGCAGCTCCGCGTCCATGCGGATGGCGGTGAGCGGGTTGCGGAGGTCGTGGGCGACCACGGCAAGCGTGTGCTCGCGCGCTTCCGTGGCCAGCCGCGCCGCGCGGAAGAGGCGCGCGTTCTCCACGGCCATCGCCGCGCGGCGGCCCAGCTCCGCGGCGAGGTCGAGGTCGCCGGGGGTGAAGGGAGAGGGGCGGCCCAGCACCATCCGCCCCACCTCGCGCCCCGCCGCGCGCAGCGGCACGGCCAGCGCCGCCTCCACCGGCACCCCGCCGAACCAGGCGAGCGCCTCGTCGGGCGCGGGGGCCCAGGGGGCGTCCGCGGCGCCGGCGGGAACGGGGCCGCCGGCGCGCAGTCGGGGCTCCAGCGACGCGTCCGCGTGGGCGGCGGCGGCGCGCGTGGGCTGGCCGGTGTCCGAATCGAACAGGTCCACCACGCAGCCGTCGGCGATGCGCGGCACCACCAGGCGGGCGAGCTGGGCCACGGCGGTGGCCGCGTCCAGCGAGGCGTTGAGCACGCGGGTGGCTTCGGCCAGCAGCTCGGCGGCCTGCCGGGCCGCGCGCTCGCGCCGGTAGAGGACGCGCGTCTCCAGCAGGTTCTGCACGCGGAGCAGCGCCTCGGTGGCGTCGATGGGCTTGTTGATGAAGTCCTTGGCGCCGGACGAGAGCGCCCGCTCCTTGGCCTCCGGCGTGATGTCCGCGGTGAGCACCAGCACGGGGCGGAAGTCGTCGGGCGGGGTGAGCTCGCGGATGTCGCGGAGCACCGCGAAGCCGTCGCGGTGGGGCATGTGCAGGTCCAGCAGCACCAGGTCCGGCGCGTGGCGCTCCCACAGCGGGATCGCCTGGCGCGCGTCGGAGGTGCTGATCACGTTCGTATACCCCTCCACCTCCAGCAGCACCTGCAGGAGCTCCAGGTTGGGCTCCTCGTCGTCCACCAGCAGCAGGGTGCAGGCGCGTACTTCGTCCGGCGTCATGCCTTCACCGTCCGCCGGGAGCGAATGGAATTCGCCGCTGGACCTCCGCGAAGTCCGCCTCCGCGGACTGTTCCCTCGGCAGCGGTGGTAACCGGACAGTCCCGGTTAGGGACTTCGCGTGGTTCCAGCGGCGATTTCAATCGCTCCTGGAAAGCGGCCGGCCCCATCACCCTGAAACCAGGTTGCTCACACAGAGGCACAGAGACACGGAGAGGGCTCATGCCGCCGCCTCCGGGAGGAACTGCTCCAGGGTGCGGAGGAACTCGTCCAGGTCCAGGGGCTTGGTGAGGTAGGCGTCGGCGCCGGCGGACATCAGCTCCTGCACGGCGGTGTGGGTGGCGTCCGCGCTGATCACCACCACCGGGATGCGGCTGGTGCGCGCGTCGGCGCGCAGGCGGCGCAGCACCTCGGAGCCGTGCATGTCCGGGAGGTGGAGATCGAGGAGCACCAGGTCCGGCTGGTGCTCGCGGGCCATCTCCAGCCCCACCAGCCCCTGCAGCGCGGGGATGGTCTGCCACTCCGGTCGCGGCATCAGGAAGGTCTCCACCAGCGCCAGGTTGGCCAGGTTGTCCTCGATGTAGAGCACCCGCGCGGCGCGGCGCGGCAGCTCGCCCGGAGCCGGGGGGGCGAGGGCGGAATCCTCGGCGCGGTTCACCGGGTTCTCGGCGGGGCGCAGCTCCAGGCGGAAGACGCTCCCCGCGTTGCCGCTGCTCTCCAGCACCAGGTCGCCGCCCATGGCCTCGGCCAGGCGCAGCGAGAGCGCCAGCCCCAGCCCGGTGCCCTCCACCTCCGTCTGCTCCGCGCCCAGGCGCGCGAAGGGGGTGAAGAGCTGGTCCGCGCGGTTCGCGGGGATGCCGGGGCCCGTGTCTTCGATACGCACCCGCACCCACGGCCCTCCGGCCTCCTCCCCCGGCTCCGTGGCGCACCACAGGCGGACGCGCCCGCCGGGGCGGTTGTACTTGACGGCGTTGGAGAGGAGGTTGAGCACCACCTGCGTAAGGCGCTGCCGGTCCGCGTACACGTACGCCTCGTCGTCGGCCACCCAGGGCGCGTCGTCCAGCTCCACCCGGCGCTGCTCGGCCAGGGGGCGCACCAGCCCCAGCGCCTCCTGCAGCACGGTGCGCACGTGCACCGGCTCCAGCGACAGGCTCTGCCGGCCGGCCTCGATGCGGCTGATCTCCAGCACCTCGTTGATCAGGTTGAGCAGGTGCCGCCCGCCCTTGAGGATGTGCTGGAGGTACTTGTTGTGGGCTTCGGTGAGCCCCGCCCGCCCCAGCACCTGCGCGAAGCCCAGGATGGAGTTCATGGGGGTGCGCAGCTCGTGGCTCATGCGCGACAGGAACTCGCTCTTGGCGCGGTTGGCCCGCTCCGCCTCCTGCGTGGCGCGGCGCAGCGCCTCTTCCGCGCGCATCCGCTCGGTGATGTCGGTGCACACGCCCACCATGCGGGTGGCGCCGGTGACCGGGTCCTCCATCGCGCGGCCCTTGCTTTCCAGCCAGTGCACGCCGCCGTCCGGCCACACGACGCGGTACTGGAGCTCGTACTCGCCGCCGCGCTCCAGCGCGTCGCGCACCAGGGAGCTCGCCCGCTCCTTGTCGTCCGGGTGCACGCGGGCCAGGGCGGCCTCGGGCGTTTCCTCGAAGGTGCCGGGCTCCAGCCCGTTGATCTCCTGCAGGATGGGCGACCACTTCACGCGCCCGTTGGCCACGTCCCACTCCCACGCGCCCATGCGCCCCGCCTCCAGCGCGAAGCGGAGGCGCTCCTCCTGGTCGCGGATCGCTTCCTCGGCCAGGCGGCGCTCGGTGACGTCGCGGGCGTTGACCACCACCCCCTGCACGGCCGAGCCGGGAACCAGGGTGCGCCCGAACGCCTCGGTGTACACCCAGTGCCCGTCCGCGTGGCGGTAGCGGTACTCCACGTGGCCGATGCGCCCCGGCTCGGCCAGCACCCGCTCGAACTCGGCGGCCACGGCGGGCACGTCGTCGGGGTGCATCAGCTCCCACGCCGTGTGCCCCAGCGTCTCGTTGCGCGGGCGCCCGTAGATGCGCTCCATGGACGGGCTCTGGTACACGAAGCGCCCGCTGGCGTCGATGATGACGGTGAGGTCGTGCGCGTTCTCGATGAGCGCGCGGAAGTGCTCCTCGCTGCGCTGCAGCGCCTGGTCCGCTTCCCAGCGCTCGGTGACGTCGCGGCTGTTGAAGACGGCGGCGCCCTCCACCGACCCCTCCGGCAGCGCCCGCCCAAAGGTTTCCAGCCGGCGCCAGGTACCGTCCCGGTGGCGGTAGCGGTACTCGGCGCGCGCCATCCTCCCCGGCGCGGCCACGATGGCGGCCATGGCCTCCAGCACCTGCGGCACGTCGTCCGGGTGCACCAGGTCGAAGGCGCTGGTGCCGATCAGGTCGGCCGGGGGGTAGCCCATGATGCGCTGCACCGACGGGCTCTGGTACACCACCCGGCCTTCGCGGTCCAGGATGGTGATGATGTCGTGCGCGTTCTCGATCAGCGTGCGGAAGCGCTCCTCGCGCTCCTGCAGCGCCTCTTCCGCCCGCTTGCGCTCGGTGATGTCGACGCTGTAGCCGATGATCCGCACCAGCTCGCCCCGCTCGTCCAGCACGGGGAGGCCGCGGCGCAGCATGTGGCGCTTGCCCCCGTCGGGCCCGCGGATCTCCTCCTCGAACTCGCCGGTGGCGCGCTCGGCCGCGGTGCGCGCCAGGCTCTCGGTACGCCTGCGGATCACCTCCTCCGGCAGCCCGATGCGGCGCCCGTACTCCTCTATGGTGCGGCCGATGGCCCAGGCGCGCACCTCCGGGTCGCGGATGGTGCTGGGGCTGCAGTACTCGTAGCGCAGCTCGCGGTCGAACACGGCCACGCCGCTCTCCAGGCTGCCGATCACCTCCTCGAAGTACGCCTTCTGGCGCAGCAGCTCGGCCTCGGCCGTCTTGCGCTCCGTGATGTCGCGGACCACGGTGATGCGCGAGCCGTCTTCCAGCGGCACCACCCGCGCCTCGAAGTTGCGGCTCTCGCCCTCCACCTCCAGCGCGTACTCCACGCACACCATCCCCCCCGTGCGCCCCGCCTCGTCGAACGCCGCCGCGAAGTGCGCGGCGGTGCCTTCGGGGAGCACGTCCTCCATGCGCCGCCCCCGGAAGTCGGGGACGGGGGAATGGAGCGCCGCCGCCCGCCCCGCGCGGTGGTCGGTGATGGTGCCGTCCGGGCCCATGCGGAAGTACAGGTCGGGGAGGGCCTGGAAGACCCCCTCCAGCTCGCGGGTGCGCTCCACCAGCTCGTCGCGGGCGGCCTCGTGCTCGGCCACCTCCTCCTCCAGCGCCACGTTGGCCGCGGCCAGCTCCGCCGTGCGCTCGGCCACGCGCGCCTCCAGCTCTTCGTTGGCGCGGCGCAGGGCGTCGGCGGCGGCGCGCCACTCGTTCATCCCGCGCGCCGTAACCAGCAGCCGGTCGCCGCCCAGGCCGGCGACGCGGCGGGCCTGCACCTCGGCCCACACCTCGCCGCCGCCGCGGTGGCGGCCCAGCCACACGAAGCGCTGCGGCTCGCCCCCGCGGGCCCGCGCGAAGATGCGCTGCACCTCGTCCAGCGTGTAGGGCGCCTCGCCCCACATCAGCCCCTCCAGCCCGATCTCCTTCTGCTCGCGCGCGTCGCGGCCGTACAGCTCGCAGGCGGCGGCGTTCACGTCCAGCAGGTCGCCCGTGTCGGGGTCGTACACCCAGATGGCGGCGGCGGTGGAGTCGAAGACGGTGCGGTAGCTTTCCTCGCTGGCCCGCAGCGCCTGCTCCGCCTGCTTGCGCTCGGTGATGTCGCGGGCGGTGGCCAGCAGCCGCTCCACGCCGTTGATGGTGACGCGGTTGAGGGAGACCTCGGACCACACCTGCCCGCCGGCGGGCGCGCCGGTGCGCCATTCGAAGCGCTGCGGCTCGCCGGCGGCGGCGCGGCGCACGTACTCCATCGCCATGTCGGGGGTGAAGGGCGCCTCGCCCCCGGCGATGAACTGCATCCCCCGCTCGCGCAGCTCCTCCACCGACGACAGCCCCGCCGCCTCGTACGCCTTGCGGTTGGCGTCCAGGATGGCCCCCGTCTCCACGTCGTGTACGTAGATGGCGTCGTTGGAGAGCTCGAAGAGCGCGCGGTAGCTCTGCTCGGACCCGCGCAGCGCCTGCTCCGCCCGCTTGCGCTCGCCGATGTCGCGCACCAGCGCCAGGACGCGCAGCTCGCCCCCCAGCGTGACGCGCTGCAGGCTGACCTCGCCCCAGATCTCGGCGCCGGTGCGGGGGTGGATGGAGAGCCACTCGAAGCGCTGGGCGACGCCCTCCGCGGCCAGGAGCATCTGCTCGTGCGCCCGCTCGGCCGTGTAGGGCGGGGGACCGTTCCAGATGACGGCGCCGGCGTCCGCGCGCAATTCCTCGATGGTGGCGTCGGCCATGGTGCAGGCGGCGCGGTTGGCGTCCACCACCTGCCCCGTGGCGGGGTCGGTCACGAAGATGGCGTCGGACGACGAGTCGAAGATGGTGCGGTAGCTTTCCTCGCTGGTCGTGAGCGCCTGCTCCGCCCGGCGCTGCTCGGTGACGTCCTCGTGCACCAGCACCACCTCGCGCACGGCGCCCCCGTCGTCGCGCACCGCGAAGACGAAGGAGCGGATCCAGCGCGGCCAGGGCTGCCCGCCCACTTCGGCGTGCATCCCCCGCGTGTCGAACTCCACCTCCGGCAGGGTGACGCGCTCCCCCGCGAAGCCGCGGCGCAGGAGGTCGCGGATGGGCTCCATCCGCGGGTCCCGCAGGGGGTTGTAGCCGGCCAGCTCGTCCATGCGCAGCCCCCACAGCCGGTCGAACGCCGGGTTCACCTGCAGCGTCTCGCCCTCGGGGGAGAGCACCTGCACGGAGTGGGGGAACTGCTCAAACAGGTCGCGGAAGCGGGCTTCGGAGGCGCGCAGGGCGCGGTCGGCGCGGTTGCGCTCGGTGACGTCCTGCGCCGTCCCCACCATCCTCACCCATTTCCCCGACGCGTCGGGGAGGAGCTTCCCCAGCGCGTTCATCTCGCGCACGCCGCCGTCGGGGCGCACCACGCGGTAGGGGACGAGGAACGACTCGCCCGTGGCCATCAGCCGCTCGCACTCTTCCACGACGCGCGCGCGGTCGTCCGGGTGCACGCGCCCCAAGAAGTCGGCGAAGCTCTGCGTCCCCCCGTCGCTGGGCAGCCCGTGGATGCGCATCTGCTCAGGCGACCAGCGGATGACGTCGGTCTCGGTGTTCCACTCCCAGGTGCCGAGCTGGGCCAGTCCCTCCACCTCGTCCAGCATGCTGTCGCGCTCCCGCAGCGCCTCCTCGGCGCGGATGCGCGCGGCGCGCTCCGCCTCCAGCGCCTGCCGCGCGGCGGCCAGCTCGGCGCGCAGTGCCTCCAGCTCGCCGGGAACGGGGGTGTGGGAGAGGGAAAGCGGGTGCATCGGAAGCTGCGGGATGGAGTACCAGCGGCGGGGCGCGGGAGGGAGTCGGCCCCGTAATAAACGTAAATACCGACCCCCGCATCGGACAAGGAGTTGGGCCCTCACCCGGCAGCTTACAGCTGCCACCCTCTCCCACAAACAGCGTGGGAGAGGGGACGACTTCGGGCGCGGTGGGGCAGGGTGCCGCGCCACCTCGAATGCTCGTGCAGAAACAGCGGGGCTCACGCAGAGGCACAGAGAGATCGCGGCCGTAAAACGCACGCGAAGTAGTCCCCTCTCCCAGGGCGGTTACTGGGAGAGGGTGGCGGCTCTCAGGCCGCCGGGTGAGGGCCGGCGCCGGCGTGCACCGGGTAGATGAAACCCGGGACGCCGGGCCGTGATGGGTTCGGCTAATCCATCGCCCTCCTGGCTGATGGTGGGGAGTGCGGGGTCTACGCCAGTGGGGCCGGCTAAACGAGGCATGCCTTCCGGCACGGTTCCCCCCCGCTCATCCGCCGGCCGTTCGCGTCCCCTACGTCCTATATAGCGGCGGGACGAGGGTTTCCAAAGAGCTTTGAAGGCCTCCGCGGACCCTCCGTGCCATATCCGCCAGCACGCGGAAGTTGCGTCGCTAATGGTGCACCGAAAGCGCTCCACGACGGTGGTTATTTTTCTCCGTGTCTCCGGGGGACGCCGTCGCCGTACGGGTCAACTGCCCCATGCCGCACCCGGGCCGCACGGGCATCTTCAGGGCACCGAACCACCCACCCGAACGGAGCCCCATGCGCCTCACCCTCTCCGAGACCACCGAAAGCGGCGTCCAGCGCCGCATCCGCGCCCTGGCGCAGGCCACGGCGGCCGCGCTGGGCGCCGATTCGCCGGAGCGGCTGGCGTGCGCGCTGGGGAGGGCGGCCGGGCCGGCGCTGCCGTTCGACACCTTCCGCCTGGCCACCTACGACGCCGCCACCGACACCCTGCACTTCCGCGAGTGCGACGCGGAGCCGGTGCCCTGCGCCCAGGCGCCGGAGCGGTGGGTGGTGCGCGGGCGGCGCACGCTGGCGTCGGGGCGCCCGCACGGGCGCGGCTCGATCGAGGGCGGGGAGCGGCGGGCCGGGTCGGCCATCCGCGCGCCGGTCGTGGCGGAGGGGGAGCTGCTGGGGGTGCTGGCGGTGGAGAGCCGCGACCCCGGCGCCTACACGGCGCTGGACGTGGAGGTGGTGGACGCGCTGGCCGCCGTGGCCGCGTCGCGCCTGGTGCACCTGCGCGCCGGCGCCGGGGAGCTGCGGGCGCTGCAGCGCGTCAACGAAGAGCTGGAGGCGCGGGTGGCCGAGCGCACGCTGGAGCTGGCGGCCACCAACGAGGCGCTGAAAGAGGAGGTGGCCGAGCACGAGGGGGCTCGCGAGGCGCTGCTGCAGCGCACCCAGGAGCTGGAGGGGATCTTCCTGGCCCTCCCCGACCTGTACTTCCGCCTGCGTCCGGACGGGCGCATCGTGGACCACCGGGTGGGCGCCGAGTGGAAGGTGACGGAAGGGTGCGCCCGGTGCGTGGACCGGCGGGTGCAGGACGTGCTGCCCCCCGGGGTGGCGGCGCGGCTGGAGGAGGCGCTGGCGCAGGTGGAGGACAGCCGCCTGGCCACGGTGGAGTTCTCGCTGCCGCGCCCCGGCGGCGAGGTGCGCGAGTTCGAGGCGCGCGTGGTGCCGCTGCGCGACGGCGACCGGGTGACGGTGGTGCGCGACGTCACGGACAGCAGGGAGGCCGAGCGCCTCGTGCGCGAGCGCGAAGAGCACTTCCGCATGCTCATCGAGAACTCGTCGGACCTGGCCAGCATCCTGGACGCGGACGGCACCATTCGCTACGTGAGCCCGTCGGTCACGCGCATCCTGGGCTACACGCAGGAAGAGATGGTGGGGCGCAGCACCTTCGAGCTGATGCACCCCGACGACGTGGCGGACAAGATCCCCACCTTCCACGAGCTGGCCGGCAAGCCGGGCGAGGTGGGCACCGACACCTTTCGCTACCGCCACAGGGACGGCACCTGGCGCGTGGTGGAGTCCGTGGGCCGCACCCTGCTCGCCGGCTCGGCGGCGGCGGGAATCGTCATCAACACCCGCGACGTCACCGACCGCCGGGCCGCGGAAGAGGCGCTGCGGGCCAGCGAGGAGTCGTTCCGCGGGCTCTTCGACTCGCTCACCGAGCTGGTGTACATCCTAGACCTGGACGGGCGCCTGCTGAACGTGAACCAGGCGGTGCTGCGCGCCTACGGCTACACCCGCGAGGAGCTGCTGGGGCAGACGCCGGCGATGCTGGCCGACCCCGCCCGCGTGGAGCTGGAGGCGGCGGCGGAGCACTTCCGCCGCGCCGTGGCCGGGGAGCCGCAGCGCTTCGAGTGGTGGGGGCTGCGCAAGGACGGCAGCACCTTTCCCAAGGAGGTGGTGCAGACGCGCTCCACCTACTTCGGGCGCGACGCGGTGATCGCCGTGGCGCGCGACATCACGGACCGGGTGGAGGCGGAGCGGGCGCTGCGCGAGCGGGAGGAGCACTTCCGCCGCCTTATCGAGAACGCCTCGGACCTGGTGTCCATCATCACCCCCGACGGCACCATCCGCTACGAGAGCGAGGCCATCGGGCGCCTGTTCGGCTACTCGGCCGGGGAAGGGGTGGGGATCTCGGCCTGGGACCGGGTGCACCCCGACGACCAGGCGCACGTGCGCAGGGCGCTGGGCGAGGTGGCCGCGTCGCCGGGGGAGACGCGCTCGGCGGAGTTCCGCTACCGGGACCGCGGCGGCGAGTGGCGCTACGTGGAGGCGGTGGGGAAGACGCTGACCCACGATCCCGACGACGGCATCGTCATCAACACCCGCGACGCCACGGACCGCAAGGAGGCGGAGGATGCCCTGCGCGAGAGCGAGGAGCGCTACCGGGCGCTGATCGAGAACACGCACGACATCATCGTGGTGCTGGACCCGTCCACCGGGCGCATCGCCTACCAGAGCCCGTCGATGGAGCGCATCCTGGGGTACGCGCCGGCGAGCGGGGTGGAGGCCAACATGCTGGAGCTGGTGCACCCGGACGACGCGCCGGTGGCCATGGCCGCCATCGCGCAGGCCGCGGGGTCGCCGGGGACCATCGCCCACGCCGAGTACCGCTACCGCCACCAGGACGGCTCGTGGCGCCACCTGGAGACCTTCGGCCGCACCTTCTCGCCCGCCACGGCCGAGCAGGGGCTGGTGCTGAACACGCGCGACATCACCGAGCGCAAGGAGGCGGAGGACGCCCTGCGCCGCAGCGAGCAGCACTTCCGCCGCGTGATCGAGAACGCGCAGGACAACATCGTGATCGTGGACGCCACCGGCACCATGACCTACCAGAGCCCCTCGGTGGAGCGCATCCTGGGCTACGCGCCGGAGGAGCTGGTGGGGCGCAACGCCTTCGAGTACATCCACCCGGACGACGTGCCGGTGGTGGCGGGGGAGCTGGGCGCCGCCTTCGCCACCCCGGGCTACATCGGCCACGCGGAGTACCGCTTCCGCCACAACGACGGCGGGTGGCGCTACCTGGAAGCCTTCGGGCAGACGATCTCCCCGGAGTCGGCGGAGGAGGGGGTGGTGTGCAACATCCGCGACATGACCGAGCGGCGGATGGCGGAAGAGGCGCTGCGGCGGGCCACGCAGGAGGCGGAGCGGGCCAACCGCGCCAAGAGCGAGTTCCTGTCCCGCATGAGCCACGAGCTGCGCACCCCCATGAACTCCATCCTGGGCTTCTCGCAGCTGCTGGCGCGCGGCGCGCTGGCGCCGGACCAGCGCCGCGGGATCCAGCACATCCTCACGGCCGGGCGGCACCTGCTGCGGCTGATCAACGAGGTGCTGGACATCGCCCGCATCGAGAGTGGGCGGCAGCAGCTCTCGCTGGAGCCGGTGCGGCTGTCGCTGGTGGTGCAGGAGGCGGTGGCGCTGGCCCGGCCGCTGGGGGCGCAGCACGGCATCACGCTGGAGGAGGAGGAGCTCCCGGCCGGCGACACCTGGGTGACGGCGGACCGCCAGCGCCTCTCCCAGGTGCTCCTGAACCTCCTTTCCAACGCGGTCAAGTACAACCGCGTGCAGGGCACCGTGCGCCTGCGCTGCGAGATCCTGCCCGACGAGCGGGTGCGGGTGCGCGTCTCGGACACCGGGCACGGGGTGGACCCGGCGCAGCGCGACCAGCTTTTCGTGCCCTTTGCCCGCCTGGGCGCCGAGCACACGGAGGTGGAGGGCACGGGGCTCGGCCTCGCCCTGTCGCAGCGCCTGGTGGAGGCGATGGGCGGCACGCTTGCGCTGGAAGAGAGCAGCGGCGAGGGGAGCACCTTCGCGCTGGACCTGCGCCTGGCCCGCGACCCGGTGGAGCGCCTGGAGAAGCGCACCCCGGCCCCCGCGGGCGCCGGCGCCAGGATCCGCACCCCGGTGACGCTGCTCTACGTGGAGGACAACCTGGCCAACCTGAGCCTGGTGGAGACGATCCTTTCCGAGCGGCCGGGGTGGAAGACGATCCCCGCGCTGCAGGGGCGCATGGGCGCCGAGCTGGCCCGCGAGCACGCCCCCGACCTGGTGCTGCTGGACCTCCACCTCCCGGACGTGCAGGGCGACGAGGTGCTCCGCCGGCTGCGCAGCGACGAGCGCACGGCCGGGATCCCGGTGGTGATGATCAGCGCCGACGCCACCCCGCGCACCATCGACCGCCTGATCGCCCGCGGCGCCGACGCGTACCTCACCAAGCCCCTGGACGTGGACGAGTTCCTTGCCACCATCGACCGGCTGCTCCCGGAAGAGGCCGCGGCGGTGTGAGCTCGAGCGGTCCGCTGCCTGGCGACTGAAGTCGCGGCAACAACTGCACGAAGTCCCCCTGCGGGGACTACACGATTCCGGCTGATCCTGGAACGTCAGTCCGCGCAGGCGGACTTCGTGCTGTCGTTGCCGCGAGTTTACTCGCCAGGCTGCGGTGACCGCCTGGCCCACAGAGGCACAGGGAGGGTGCTGGTCCGCTGATTGCGGCGGGGGGGGCGCCGGCTGGAGGCTTCCCCCCCACTTCGCGAAGGATCGCCCGTTGGATCGTCCGCTGCACGCACAAAAAGCATGAGGGACCCGCTGATCCGTGCGCTCGCCGGGGTGGCGGACGTGCCCGACCCCACGGACGCGCTGGGGCCGCTGCTGGCCGCGGCCATGGCCGGCGTGGGCGCTTCGGCGGGCGCGGTGGTGGGGGCGGACGACGCCATCCGCGCGTGCGCGGGGTGCGACGCGG
>CADCTW010000076.1 GCA_902805735.1 uncultured Gemmatimonadota bacterium
GATCCGGCCCGGCTCCGAGCGCGGTGGAGACGCCCGTGGGGAGGAGGTCCGCGTACGTGCGCCGCCCCGCCACCATCCACCCGACACGCCCGTCCCGCGTGCGCCCGTCGGCCACGGTCCTCCCGCTCACCAGCGACAGCTCCACCGCTCCTCGCTGGCCCGGCGCCCCCCCGGCGCGCGAGCGCAGCGCCACCACCCCCGCGCCTCCGCTGCGCAGCTCCGTCGGCTGGACCCCGGCATGGAGGAGGCCGCCCCCGACCGCGTCCGTGTTCACGGCCGAGAACAGCCCCGCACCGTGCAGGGGATTGAAGAGGGGAACTCCGTCGAAGAACACCGCCGTCTGGTCCCACGACGCGCCGCGGACCCACAGCTCGGCCGTGTAGTCGTCGCGGGTTCCCACCCCGGGGATGCGCTGGAGCGCGCGGAACAGGTCCGCTTCTCCCAGGGTGAGCGCTTCCTGCACGTCGGCGCGCGTGATCGAGCGGGTGTCGCTGGTCAGGAAGCGGTCCTGCCGCGCCCGCTCGGCCAGCACGCGCCGGGGGTCTTCCCGGTCCGCGGCCTGGGTGCCGGCGAAGGAGCGGTCCGCGTGGACGGCGGCCGTATGGGCCACCACCGGCTCCAGGCGGATCGGCTGCACCAGCATCCCGATGGAGAGCTGCGACTCGTGCGACTCGCTTATGCGCAGGTCCACGGTCACCGGCCGGTACCCCATGGCTCGCGCGTGGAGGCGGTAGTTCCCCGCCTGCAGGGTACCCAGCCGGTACAGCCCGGCGCTGTCGGTGATGACCACCCGGGCTTCCTTGCCGAAAGGAACCGGGTTGTCCCCCCGCTCCAGGAAGAGCCCCGCGGGCGACGGCTGCAGAATCACCCGCACGGAAGCCAGCGGCTGCATCGTCTCGGAGTCCACTACGATCCCCAGGACGGAACCAGGCACCGCCGGGCGCTGCCCGCGCGCCGCGGGGGCGGCCAGCAGGAGCATCGCGACGGCCGCCAGAGCGCGGACGAGCCGGGTTCGTGATCGATCAGAGTTCATGGCGTTCGTACCGGCGGGTGAGCGGAAGAAGAGCATGCCCCGCACTAAAGAAGATGTCCGGGCGGGCTGTTTTATTACAACAGCCCGGCGTGCCGACGAAGCTCGATGCATGCACGTGGTAATCGTGTGGCGTTACCTGCGCTGCCCCTTGAGCCTGCGGGACGTGGAGGAGATGCTCAGCGAGCGTGGCGGCGTGGTGACGTACGGGAGGGTGCGCTGCTGGGCGACGAAGTTCGCACTTCGCGTCCCGGCTGCGGAAGCGTGAGGCGCGGCCCGAGCGCGTGTGGCACCTGGATCAAACGGCGGTGCGGATCGGCCGTCATGCGATCCGTCAGCAGGTTGGCCGGAGGTGCCGCGTGACGAGCGTGCGAGACCAGATCCGCGCCCAGCTCGCTGACCACACAAGGGCTGCGTCGCTCCGCTTGCCATCCCGGCTGGAACGGCTGGCAGGGGATCACTGGACGAACGACGGGGAGCAGGTCAGGTGGACCGGGCTGCCCTCCTCGTGGAACGTTCGCAATGCCGCACGGGTGAGCCAGTGGCTCAGCGGCCAGGCAACGACCCTGATTTGGAGCGCCGACGCGCGCCCATGAGCCGAAGCAGGCCGAGGACCAGGAACACGGGTCCCAGGATGACCCAGGCGGTCTGGCGTGGCTCGCTACGGAGCCCGATGAACAGGAAGACGCCTCCAGAAATGATGTAGAGCGCGGCCGTAACGTAGTGTCGGTTCATTTGCGATCTCGAATTGGCAGGTGCCCGGCGACTGTCCGACGGGATCAGAAGTGGAGCGCCGACCTGAAGGCCCCTAAAAGGAGGAGCAGGTTGATCAGGGAGCTCAGCACGAGATCCGCGAATACGAACCCGGCGAATCGTGCTGCAGTACGCATGCGCGTTTTCCCCGGGTACATCGCGAAGAAGCCCACGCCGATGTAGACATACGCCACCACCAGGAGGGCAGCGCTGTGCAGGCCCACTTCGATACGGGCCAGCGGGAGCAGCAGGAAGCTCACCAGCCAGACAGTGCCTGAGAAGGTGAGCATGAACAGGATGTGCTCGTGAAACGGACGTCCACGGCCGAAGCGCCCGAGGAGCCACGCCATGGGGAGGATCGCGCAGGCCACGATGAGCGGCATCGCCGTGTTGACCCGCTGCTGGAACCGCTCGTTGACGAGCGCTTCCGAGAGCCCGCTCGACCGGATCACCTCCCGCGCCTCCACGAGCTCCTGTCCACCCAGGATCCCGTGGGTAACGAGGGCCTCCAGTGTGAACGCGTACGGCTGCGCAAAGGAGAGGGCGATCATGTACAGGCCCCCGAGAAGGAAGAACATGCGCAGCGGTGGCACGTACCTCGGGTCGCCGGCGACGTGGGCACGAGCTACGGCGACTGGCCGCCGCAACAGATCCCGGAGGGTGGGCAAAAGGCGCCTTTCCCAGCCTACTGCTTCCGCGACTCCCTGCCCCAGCACGGCCCGGGTGCTCGTGGGGGACTCGCGCACCGGCTCGCCACACTCTCCGCAGAAGCGTGTGTGGGTGGTCGCGCCGCATGCGGTGCAGGCGCGTGCGGCTTCCAATGCCTGGGATGGGTGCTGCATCGGGGGGTTCCTGTTCTGCTCAGCGAACGCGTGCCGCGGCGCGCCTGAGCACGATGAAGTTCAACAGCATGACGACGGCCAAGAGCAGATAGGCGCTGCTGACCGTCCCACGCTGCAGGTAGCGATAGGCCACCTGGCCGAGAAGACCGAGCACCACCACCCCGGTGAGGATGGTGAGCGCGTAGATCACGGGTGCGGAGGAGCGTTGCCGAGGCACGTTCATGTGAGTTCAGCCGTTGAGAAGACGTCGCGAGGGCGCGTCGTTCCCCCGCGATCGAGCGCAGCCGACCTGGCGAAGAGTATCCCCGGACCCAACCTGACAATCAACCAGTGGACGACCACACCCATGTCGCCAGGTATGCCGGATTCCACCTGGGTTGCCGCTCTGGGGGTGAGTCATGCCACGGGCGTTCCAGCAGATCACAACCGTTCAGGCGCGGCTCACCTGGCAGGATTGCAATACTGGGTCGAGGAGCGGGAGCCGCGCGTTCCAGGCCAGGTCAACACGATCTGCGTCGCTCCATCCTGCCGGGAGATCTGCCCCGCGATGCCATCGTACGCCCCGCTGGAGAAGCGGATCGTGCGTCCGTCGGCGGCTACACGCCCGGTCGTTCGGTTCGCGCCGTAGCGACCGCCCGCGAGGAGTGTAAACTCGCCCTTGTAGACGAAGCCCTGTCCGCCGGCAGCGGTCATTCCGTAGCCCGTGCAGACGTAACGTCCGGACGAAATCTGCGCGGCGGCGGGCGGCGCGGTCGATCCCTCGCGGCCTGGTTGCTGCTGCCGCGGCGTCGCGGCAGGGTGGTGGTAGCGCTCATACTCTTCGGCCGTCAGTGTCGCGTCGCCGTTCAGGTCATAGCGCTTGGGACCGCCACCCATGCGGTCGTACTCCGCGCCGGAGACAATGCCGTTCCCATCCGTGTCCCAAAGGACGAAGACCTGGCGCAGGTTCGGCGGGAGCGCCTCCACCGCGCGGGCTGACTGCGCGGCCGCCGGAGCAGCGAGCCCCGCCACGGCGATCACCAATGCCGCGCCGAGGCGTATAGGCAGGAAGGTCGTGGCGGACCTGCAGGTCACCATGCGATTCAGATTCTCGCGGGGGAGGAGGACGGGGAGAGCGTAGCGTGGGGAATGGCGTGCCCGAACAAGTATAGCGGCGCGCTGATCAGGTGCTCAACCGCTGGCGCCAGGGGTTGCGTGGGCTGCGCCGCTCTGGATGCGGCGATTACCCGCTGATCTCCTGTGGCCGTCCACTAGTGCGATTGCGGAGGTGCGGGGTTGGCGGCGCGCGCCCGACGGGTGAAAGCCCACGTCACGAACGCGGCGACTGGCAACGCGATGAGCGCCGCTCTTCACGCTTCGCCCCCGGTGATGCGGTCTGGCGTGAACCACTGGTAGGCGAGACTGCCGCCGAAGCAGCCAGCCCACCAGCCCGCAAAATGTTTCGCGTTCATGGCGGAGGTGAGCAAAGGGCGTACGGTCGGCGCTCGGGGGGTTGCAGTGCCTGCCCAGCGCCAGGAGCACCATCAACGTAGTGCCGAGTGCGAGCCGGTGGCAACCGCACGACAAGCGGGACCCGCGCAGGCCAAGGGGCGCACCGCACATCGCGGCATCGAGCTCTCCGAGCCTCTGGGACAACACCTCGGCCGCGGGTCGTGCATGCGCAGCAGGGAGGCGAGCTGCGGAGCGAACTTCGTGGTCCAGCAGCGCACCGTCTCGTACCTCACCTCCACACCACGCTCCTCCACACCCGAAGATCGAGGGGAAGCGCACCTACAGCCCGACGGCCCGTGCGAATGACCGCACCACGGAAGCGCTAGCCGCGGTACGCGCTCGGACGCGAGGCGGTGGCGCTCGTCGGGTGCGCTGAATGTGGGAGTGGCGAGGACCTGATCCAAGCTGTTTCTCCGACGCGGCACCCGCAACACATCGGGTACGACATAAAATTCCACACGAGTGCTCCGGCGCCACGGGCACGGGGCGAGAAACGGCGGCTCACGAGGCAAACAGTCGACGCGCGGCGAGCCGGGGTGTGGTGGCCGTGTCGATCCGCGGTGGATGTGAAGTAGGGTGCGGATGGAGGAGGCCGATCCCGAAAACAAGGAGGTCCATCCCCGCGGCGTTGGCGTGGACACCCGTTGCAGCTATCTCTGGTCCACGCCGCCGAGCCGTGGCCCGGACGTATTCCCGCGTCGTGCGTCGCCGTGAGCCGAGCACGGAGGCTCGGCACGGGGTGAGGCTCAGCGGCCGCCGCCGCCGATGCGTTGTTCTCGTGAACCCAAACCGGAGCCCCACATGGTCAGCCGTCGCGACTTCTTCGGAATCACCTTCGGCGCCGGCACCTCGCTGGCGCTCACGCCGGGGCTGCTCCGCGCGCTCCAGCATCCGGGCGGAAAGCTCATCCAGCGGGCCATCCCGTCCTCCGGTGAGATGCTCCCGGTTATCGGGCTCTCGTTCTCGAACCACGCGTTGTGCGCGGATCCCGCCGCGCTCAAGGAGGTCCTCAGGACGTTTGCGGACAACGGCGGCAGAGTCTTCGACGCGCAGCACGGCAACGCCGCCGCGGAGCAGTTCCACTCCACGGTCGCCAACGAGCTCGGGATCCAGGATAAGCTCTTCTGGTCCACGCGGGGTACCCGCCCCGGCGGACCCGGCGGCCCGCCGCAGCTCGGCAACGACGCCGTGCAGGCACACGTCGGGACGCTGTCAGCGCGGCTCAGGGTGCCCAAGATCGACCTGGTCATGGTGCCCCCCCAGGGGGACCCGGCGCACCTCGCCGCCCTCAAGGAGGAGAAGAAGGCCGGGCGCGTCCGGTACATCGGCGTGCAGGTGATCGCCGATGCCGTGTACCCGCAGCTGGAGGCGGTCATGCGCAACGAGCCGATCGACTTCATCGGCATCGACTACGACATCGCCAATCGCGCCCGCGTCGAAGACACGATCCTGCCGCTCGCCCTGGAGCGGAAGATCGGCGTGATGGCGTTCTTCCCCTTCGGCAACAATGGAGGGGTCAGCTGCGGCAGTGGCAGCAACCTCTTCGGGCGCGTCGGCAACAGGCCCCTTCCGGAGTGGGCCGCCGACTTCGACGCCACGACCTGGGCGCACTTCTTTTTGAAGTACGTCATCAGCCACCCGGCCGTCACCGTGGCCCGGGTGGGGACGACCAAGGCGCACCACATGCTCGACAACATGGGCGGCGGCGTCGGCCGCCTGCCGGACGAGGCGACGCGGAGGCGCATGGCAGAGCTGATCGACGCGCTGCCGCCGGTGACGGTCGGGGCGGGCGGACCTGCCTCGCGGTCGGCACACGGGTCTCCGGGTTCGATGGTGCTGCCCGCGGCGGTCCTGGACCGCTACGTGGGTGAGTACAGAACGGCAACCGGGGAAACCCTGAACTTCCGCCGCTACGGGACGATGCTGGTGGGGAGGGTGAGCCGCGGTCCGGACACCGTCATCTACGGGCGCTCCGAGACGCGGTTCCAGTTGGGCCCCAGCTTCATCGACTTCCAGGTCGGCAGCTCCGGCAAGGCCACCGGTCTCATCCTCGAGCGGGGCAGCCAGAAGATCCCGGCATCGCGCACCCGCTAAGAGGAGGCATTTCGAATGATCAACCATCGATACGCGGCAGGGATCGCGGCGGGTGTGCTCGCTCTCGCGCTGGCCGTCGCGCCGGTACAGGCGCAGCAGCAGGCACCCGTGCGCGTACCCGTGTCGGTACTCCAGCGGTACGTGGGCGAGTATGACCAGAACGGGACCGCCATCAAGGTGCTCCTCAAGGGAGACACTCTGTTCCGGGAGGTGCAGGGACAGCGGATGGTCTTCCAGCCGATCTCCGAAACCCTGTTCAGAGTCGGCCCGATGTTCACGGCGGAGTTCGTGGTGGATCAGGAGGGGGGGATGACGCAAGTCCTCAGCTCCGGGACACTCCAGTTCCGGCTCCCACGCAAAGGGTCTCGCCCGGCGCCGCCACCTGCGCTCCCGGTCGCCACGGTCCGTGTTCCCAGGTCGGTGCTCGAGAGGTACGTGGGCACGTACGAATTCCTCCCGGGCCAGATGGCCCGAACCGATCTCAGGGCGGTGGTCCACCTGAAGGGGGACACACTGATCCGGTCGTTGCAGGAGGACCATGTCCTCACGCCGATCTCCGAGACCCTGTTCAGAGTGGGTGATACGTCGCTGGTGACGGAGTTCGTGGTCGATGAAGCGGGGGTCACGATGGTCATGGGCCTGGGCTTCCAGCAGCTGCTGGCTCGCCTCACGTCGAAACCCTGATCGGCGGGGCAGCCAGAAGATCCCGGCATCACGCATCCCCAAGGAGAAGGCATTTCGAATGATCGATCATCGATGCGCAGCAGGGATCGTGGCGGGTGTGCTCGCTCTCGCGATCGCCGTCGGGCCCGCACAGGCGCAGCAGCAGGCACCCGTGCGCGTACCCGTGCCGACCCTCCAGCGGTACGTGGGCGAGTATGATCAGAACGGGAGCACCACCAAGGTGCTCCTCAAGGGAGATACACTGTTCCGAGAGGTACCGGGAAAGCGGGAGATCTTGCAGCCGATCTCCGAGACCCTGTTCAGGTTCGGCCTGGTGTTCACGGCGGAGTTCGTCACCGACCGGGCGGGCGGAGTGACGCAAGTCGTCAGCGACGGCGTCGGCACCGAGTTTCGGCTCCCCCGCAAAGGGGCGCGCGCAGCGCCGGCGCCGGCGGCCGCTGCAGTGCGTGTTCCCAGGCCGGTGCTGGAGCGGTACGTGGGCACATACGAATACCTCCCCGGCCAGATGGCCCGATCCGATCTCAGAGTCGTGGTCCGCCTGCAGGGAGAGACACTGATCCGGTCGATGCGCGAGGACGAGGTCCTCACGCCGATCTCGGAGAGCCGGTTCAGGGTGGGCAATACGTCGATGGTGACGGAGTTCGTGGTCGACGAGGCGGGGGTGACGCAGGTCATGGGCACCGGCTTCCAGCAGCTGCTCGCTCGCCTCACGCCGAAACGCTGAGATGACCGCCATCCTCCAGCGCTTCACGCAGATCCGCCGTGAGGAGGCCGCGGCGGTGCTCGCATCGGGGCTCTCCTTCTTCTTCATCCTCACCGCCCTGATGGTGCTGCGGCCCGCGCGGGAGGCGCTGGGGATGCAGCGGGGGATCGAGGCCGTCCGCTGGCTGTTCCTGGGCACGGCGGTGGCCACCCTCGCGGTGAACCCGTTGTTCGGGCTGCTGGTGAGCCGCACCCGCCGCCTGGTCTTCATCACCGCCACCTACCTCTTCTTCGCCGCCAGCCTGCTGGTCTTCTACACCCTGCTGGTCATGGCGCCGGCGGCCTTCGGGGAGACCAGCGGGATGGTCTTCTTCGTCTGGTACAGCGTCTTCAACCTGTTCGCCATGATGGTGTTGTGGGGCCTGATGGCGGACCGCTTCTCGCTGGAGCAGAGCAAGCGGCTCTTCGGTGTGATCGCGGTGGGAGGCACGCTGGGCGCCATCGCCGGCCCCTGGCTCGCCTCGCGGCTCACGGAGCCGCTGGGGACCGCCGGGCTCCTGCTGGTGGCGGCGGGTTTGCTGGGGCTGGCGGCCCTCTCGGTGAGGGTGGTGGCGCACCTGCAGCCGGAGCGCACCTGGCCCGCGGCATCGGACGCCCCCGAGGCGCCCCCCGCGGTGGACGAGCGCGCGGTGATCGGCGGGAGCGCGTGGGAGGGGCTGCGGGCGGTGTTCCGCTCCCCGTACCTGCTCGGCATCTCCGCGTACGTGCTGATCATGGCGGTGATCGCCACCTTCCTCTACTTCACCCGCCTGCAGATGGTGGCCGCGTTGGGCGAGGGCCTGGACATGCGCACCACGGCCTTTGCGCGGATCGACCTCTACGTGCAGCTCACCACCCTGGTACTGCAGGCGCTGGTGGCGGGAAAGCTGATGAAGCAGGTAGGGGTATCGGCGACGCTGGCGCTGCTGCCGATCACCGCGGCGCTGGGATTCCTGGGGCTGGCGCTGGTGGCCTCGCTGGCGGCGCTGGTGGTCTTCCAGTCGGCGTTCAACGCGGCGGACCGTGCCATCATGCGCCCCGCGCGCGAGACGCTCTTCACCGTGGTGAGCCGCACCGACAAGTACAAGTCGAAGGCCTTCATCGACACCTTTGTGTACCGCGGCGGCGACGTGGTGGGCGCGCAGGTGGAGGGGGTGCTGGGGCGCCTGGGGATGGGGCTCGCGGCGCTGATCTCGGTTTCGGTGCCGCTCGCCTTCGCCTGGGCCGCGCTCGGCGTCTGGCTCGGCCGGCAGCAGGAGCGGCAGGCGGAGCACCGCCCCGCGACCGCCCCGGTAGAGATCCCCGCGCGGGCCGAGGTGGGCGCGCTCTAGCTCAGATTAGTGTCTAGACCACGCACAAACACACGTCGAGGGGGTGTTCACATGCTCAGTTCCAGTCTCGCCCGCCGCCTTTTCCCATGGGTACTCGCCGCGGCCTGCACGCTTGCGACAGATCCGGCGCAGGCGCAACGGGCAGGCTCGGCAGCGGCTGCCGGCGTGGCGCAGGGCCAGATCACGGTACCGGCGATTGGCTACACCCGCCGGGTGCTGGCGAACGGCCTCACCGTCTACGCGAACCGCGACACCGGCACGTCCAACGTTCATGTCCACATGATCTACGACGTGGGTGCCAAGGACGATCCGGCCGGCCGCTCCGGCTTCGCCCACCTGTTCGAGCACATGTTCAGCCAGTCCACCCGCAACCTCGCTCGCGGTCAGCTGAGCCGCATTGTAGAGGAAGAGGCCGGCGGCACCCGCAACGCCGGCACCCAGTACGACAGGACCCGCTATTTCGAGACGGTGCCAGCCAACTGGCTCGAGGCGATGCTGTGGGCGCATGCGGAGCGGCTGGGGCGTCCGGTGCTCGACCAGTCGTTGTTCGATGCGCAGCGGGCCGTGGTCAAGGAGGAGATCCGCGAGACCGTGCTCTCCCCGCCCTATGGACGCCTGATCCACTACACGTACGAGCACACCTTCATCGGCCACCCGTATCAGCGCAAAGTCGGCGGCACATTCGCGGACCTCGATGCCGCGACGCTCGACGAGGCGCGCGCCTTCCAGGAGAACTTCTACCGGCCGGACAATGCGACCCTGATCGTTTCCGGAAATTTCGATCCGGCGCAGCTCGAGCGCTGGGTAGACAAGCACCTGGCTCCGATTCCGCGCCCTGCGCGGCCGATCGTGCGCCATAGAATGCCGGTGCCGCAGGCATCGGCCGCCCGCAGGGTCGCCGTCTACGCGCCCAACGTGCCGCTCCCGGCCGTGGTACTGAGCTGGCAGCGGCCGAAGAGCAACCATGCCGATCACGCCGCTCTCGAAGTGCTGGCGCGCATCCTGGCGACCGGTGAGTCGTCGCGGCTCATTCGGCGGGTGGTGCGCGAACAGGCGCTGGCCACGTCGATCACGTCGGGCACTCTTGGCTTGAAGGAGGCCGGCTACTCCGCTCTCAGCGCGATCGCCACCGGCGGCAAGGAACCGGAGGCCGTCGAAGCGGCGCTCAATGCCGAGGTAGCGCGGCTGCGCGACGAGCCGGTGTCGGACGCGGAGCTGCGCGAGGCGATCACCGAATATGTCTCGGCCGAGCTTTTCCGCCGCGAAAGTCCCATGGGTCGTGCCGAAGCGCTAGCGGAGGGTGTCGTCGCCGCCAACGATGCGGCCTGGAGCGACAAGGTGCTGGCGGCGGTGCAGCGGGTGACCGCCTCCGATGTTCAGCGCGTGGCGCGGCAATATCTGCGCGACGACCGGCGGGTCGCGATCACCTATCGTGACGAAGGACAGCGACGGGGCCTCGCCGAGACCGACCCCTGGCAGCGGCGGACGGCCGAGGCGCTGGGGCAGACGCTGCCGGCGGCAGTCGGCGCGCCGAACACGGCAGCGCGGGAGGGCGAGCGAGTGGCTCCACCCGCTCCCGGCCCGCAACGGCCGATTGCCGCCCCCGCCTTTGCGGAGCGCCGGCTGGCGAATGGGATGCGCGTCGTGGTCGCGCGGTCGGGTGACCTGCCGGTGGCCGGTGTCCACCTGGTGCTGGGAGGGGGTGCGGCGGCCGATCCCGCCGGCCGGCCCGGGGTCGCGTCGATGACCGCGACCGTGGCCCGAAAGGGCACGACGCGCCTGGGACACGACGCCCTGGCCGCCGAGTTCGAGCGGCTCGGCGCCAATGTCGGTATCAGCGCCGGCCGCGATGCCACCACTGCCATCGTCACGGCACCGGCCTCCAACATCGAAGCGGCGACGCACCTGCTGAGCGAGATGGTGCGCAGCCCGGCCCTGCCGCAGGAGGAGCTCGAGCGCGAGCGGCGTCGGGCGCTGGACAACCTGCGCGTGACACTGCGCCAGCCCGGACAGGTGGGCGATCTCGCCATGCGCCGCGTCCTGTTCGGCGATGCCCCCTACGGCGCCGGCGCGGCCACCCCCGCTTCCCTTGCAGCGCTCACGCGCGACGATCTTACCCGCCACCACGCCGGCTGGTGGCGGCCAGACAACGCGCAGCTGGTCATCGTCGGCTCCCTGACCCCGGCGCAGGGCTTTGCCCTGGCCGAGCGGGTGTTCGCCGACTGGCGCGCCCCCGCGGCCCCGTTGCCGCGCGTGTCCCCCAATCGTGCCGGCGCGGCCGGCCGCCCGCGCGTCGTCGTCGTCGACATGCCGGGGGCGGATCAGGCGTCGGTGTCCGTCGCTCTTCGCGCTCCGACCCGCGCCGACAGCGATTATTACCCGGTGCTCCTGGCCAACAGCGTGCTTGGCGGACCCGGCGGGCGCCTGTTCCAGGAGGTGCGCGTGCGCCGGTCACTGAGCTATGACCCCAGTAGCTTCATGGAGACCTTGCGTGACGGAGGCCTGTTGGTGGCCCAGGCCCAGACCCGCAACAATGCGGTTCCGGAAGTGACCGGCATCATGGTCGGCGAGATCCGGCGGCTCGCCGCCGAGCCGATCCCGGCGGACCAGCTCACCAGGCGGAAGACGCTGGTCATGGGCATCTTCGGGCGACAGGTGGAGACGACGTCGGGCCTCGGCTCCTTCCTCAGAAACCTCGCCGTGCAGGGCCTGCCGATGACCACCTACAACAGGCACCTGGCCAGCATCGCCGCCGTGACGCCGCAGCAGGTCTCCGCCTCCGTGGCGAGCGAGCTCGACCCGGCGCAGGCGAGCATCGTCATCGCCGGCCGCGCGAGCGAGTTCATCGACGCACTGCGCGCCCAGTATCCCAACATTGAGGTGATCCCGCTTTCCCGCTTCGACTTCGGCCGCGCCACCCTGAGTGGCCCCCCGGCGAATTAACCGGCTGATCTCACACCGCTGTTCCTCCTATTGACTTGGTCCGAACGATGGTCGCAGGATGTCACCATCCCGTTGGGCACGCCAGCACCACAGGACCGACCGAATGGAGATCCGGGTTCTAATCGTTGACGACGAGGCCCTCGCGCGCGAGCGGATCCGCTCTCTGCTGGAGCCGGAGACGGGCTTCCGTGTCGTCGGGGAGGCGGAGAACGGGTCCGAGGCAGCGGCCGCGGTCCGGAAGCTGTCGCCCGACCTGGTCTTCCTCGACATCCAGATGCCGGGCCTCGACGGCTTCGGGGTCGTAGAGGAGGTGGGCGTGAGGAACATGCCGTTGACGGTATTCGTCACGGCCTACGATCAGCACGCCGTACGAGCCTTCGACGTTCACGCGCTGGACTATCTCATGAAGCCATTCGACCGTGAACGCTTCCTCGAAACCATGGACCGCGTACGCGATCGGCTTCGCCAACGGGACCAGGCTCGCATTTCGGACCGGCTCGAGCAGGTTCTCCAGACGTTGAACCGGGGTTCCTCCTTCGTGGATCAGTTTACGATCCGAACCGGCACGCGGCATACGATCGTACACGTGGAGGACATTACCCTCATCACGTCCGAAGGGAACTACCTGCGCCTCCACACCGCCGGCAAGTCCTATCTGCTCCGCGAGCAGATGGGCCGGATCGAGGAGCAGCTTGACCCCAGCGAGTTCGTGCGGATCCACCGCTCTACGATCGTGCGCACGTCTCTGATCACCGAAGTCGAATCGGTCTTCCAGGGGGAGTACATCGTGACTTTGCGGGACGGAACGAAGTTGGGTTCCAGCCGCGGCTGCCGGGAGAAGCTCGAGAGAGCGGTACGCATCGTCCCCGGCCGGGACCTGCCGTCCACACCCTCGAGGTGATGATGAGGCAGCCCGCGAACGAGCATCCCACCGCGCGATGGTCCCTGTATTGGCCTGCGCTGGCATTTGCCGGATGGACGCTCCTCGGGCTCATGACGAGCCTCCTGACGCTGCTCGGTTTCCGGATCACCGGCGAGCCCCGGCCTCCCGCGGCTGCGTTCGTGATGGGGATGACCGACATGTACATGTGGGGCCTCCTCAGCGCGGCGGCCATTTTCCTGTCCCGCAAGATCAGCCTGGAGCGGTTTGGCTGGACGTCCGTGGTCCTGTTGAATCTGGCTGCCGCGGTCGCTCTCCTGCTGGCCCGCTACCTCGTCGAGCGCGCGATACTTCGCTCGGGCGGGATTCGGCCCGGACCACTCGTGCAAAGCATCACCCGCAGCTTCGCCCCCAGGTTGCTGACCTACCTGGGCCTGCTCCTGGCGAGTTACGGGTGGGTCTACATCCTCAAGCACCGCGAGCGCGAGCTGCGAGAGGTTCAGTTGCGCGAAGAGCTGGTCCGGGCACAGCTCGGCAGGCTGAAAGCGCAGCTGGAACCACACTTCCTGTTCAACTCCCTGCACTCCATCTCCACTCTGCTGCACCGCGACCCCGCGGCTGCCGATCGGATGCTCAGCCGCCTCGCGGAGCACCTTCGGATATCGATACGGGCGCCGGATACCCAACTCGTAGAGCTCGAGCAGGAGGTCGCGGAGCTGCAGCCCTATCTCGAAATCGAAAAGATCCGGTTCGGCCGGCGGCTGAGGCTCACGATCGACGTCAGGTGCTCAAGCCGGCTTCTCGTCCCGCACATGATCCTCCAACCTCTGGTGGAGAACGCGATCCGGCATGGGATCGCCCCGTCCGTGCAGGGCGGGCACGTGCAGATCCGGGCAGAGCAACTCGGGGATCACGTGGTGATCACGGTCGAGGATGATGGTGTGGGGATCACGGAGAAGCGCGACACCTCCGGGCACGGGGTCGGGTTGGCCAACCTGCGGGCACGGCTCGAGCACCTCTACGGGTCGGATCAGAGTGTCGACGTGTCACAGCGCGTTGCCGCCGGCACGGCCGTACGCGTGATGCTCCCAGCCGAGACGGACGAGTGATCCCCGTCGGCTGTGTCAGCTCGAACCCGCGCTCGGCCGGGCGGGGCGCACGGAACGCGGGCAGGCCATGGAACCACTCGATCGTGCACTCACGACGCACGTATCCGTCGGCGTACTTCGATCCCGGCCCGCCGCGGGAGAGAATCGGGGAACCCCTGTCGGCGGGCCAGGTAGCTGCATCGCTGATCCTCGCCCGTGACAAGCATCACCGTGTCGAATTCTCTCGTCGCCTCCGGCCCGCGTGAGACTCACCTGATCACTCCTGTCGAAGCGCGTCCATCGGGCGGACCCGGAGCGCCTGGCGCGCAGGGCCGGCCGTGGCGAGCAGCGCGGCGGCGATCACGAGTGCCGCGACCATGGGCACGAGCACGTGGTGCTGGCCGCGCATGAGTTCACCGCCGGAGAGTCGCTCGAGCACGGCGGCGAGTGCGACCCCCACGGCCAGCCCGAGCGCGAGTTGAAGCGCGGCGCGCGAGAAGATCGTCTGCAACACCTGGCTTCGCGATGCGCCCAGCGCGGACCGGATCCCGATCTCCCGGTACCGGCGTGTGACGGCGAACGACATCATCGCCGAGATCCCTGCCGCGGAGAGAAGGAGCACGCTCAGCGTCACCAGGCTTACCAGCATGGCGGAGAATCGAACCGTGCGACCGGCGTCGCCGCCGCCAAGCGCGTCCGGGCCGGCGACGGTCATCGGGCGTCCCGGTGCTACCTCTCCGGCGATCTCCCACAGCCCCGGGACGAGGACGTCGGGGTCGATCCCCCGCGTGCGAATGGCGACGCTCACCGGCGCGGCCCCCAGCGCCGTCGGGAGGTAGATGGCCGGCCTCTGGAACTCCGGCTCGCCGCTCTGGTCGTAGAGATCGTCCACCACCCCGACGATCTCGAGCCAGGGGCCTGGCTGGACGGAGTCGCCGGCGGCGAGCGCCGTGCTGCGCACCCGGCGGCCGAGGGCGGCTCCATCCCCGAGGAAGCGGCGGACGAAGGAGCGGCTCACGACAGCGGCCGCGCCACCGGGCGCGTCGCCCGACCCGAACGGCCGCCCCGCCAGCACCCGGGCACCAAACACGTCGAAGTAGTTGGGCGCGACACCGGTGGAGAGCGCGACGGCCCGGCCCGCGTCCGCCGTCGTCACCCCGCCCTCGACCTCCACGCGCACGCGCTGGCCGGAGCGCGGGGGCGCCGAGGCATACGTCACGCCGAGTACGCCCGGCTCCGCGGCGATCCGGCGGATCAGCTCGGCCTGGTTCTCGGCGAAGGACTCGCCCGCCTGCTCCACGGACCGACCGGCCAGCGCCTCCCGAGCCGGAGCTACCTCCCGTTCCAGCCGGAGCGCGAGCATCTCCCCGACCGGGAAGGTGGGCTCGGCGCGCGACTCCCGATAGCCGTTCCAGGCGATGGCGATCACGGGCGGGAGCACGGTCACCGCGACCGCGACCTGCACCACGATGAGCGCCGTCCAGGTGCTCCCCAGCTGCATCCCGGTGGCGCCGCCCATCTGGCGGAGCGTGGACTGCAGCCGCTGCCCGGTGGCCGCCAGCGCGGGGACGATGCCCACGATGACGGCTGCGAGCACGGCGAGACCCATGGCGTACGCGACCGTCGACGCCGGGAGGCCGGGCTCGATCCAGTACGGAAGGCTCCCCGGATCGATGGCGACGATTTGCCGGAACCCGACGTTCGCGATCAGCAGCCCGGCCACCGCCGCGAGCGAGGAGAGCGCGAGCGCCTCCGCGAAGAGTTGCGTGACGATGCGCCGGCGGCTCGCCCCCAGTGCCGTGCGGACGGCGATCTCGGCCTGGCGGGATGCCGTCCGGGCGTAGACCAGTGCCGCCACGGTGACCGCGACCGCGGCCAGGACCAGGGCCGCGAAGAGCTGCATCGTCCAAACGATCCAGGCCGGGTACTGGTGCACGTCCAGCACGACGCGGGCGTACGGCCTGACGATCGGGCGGAAGGTGCTGTATGCCGCGGGGAACTCGCGCGCGAGCCGCGTGCTCACGGTCCGCAACTCGGCTTCGGCCGCCGCGCTGGCGACCCCCGGGGCGAGCCGGCCGAAGATCGTCACGCGGGGCCCCTCGCCCGGGCCGCGGAGCGCGGGCGCGCTCCGGAGCGCGGTCCAGTAGCCGTGGTTGTACGGGAAGCGGAAGCCCTCGGGCATCACACCCACGACTGTGTGCGGGGTGCCGTCGAGGCGCACCTCGCGTCCCACGATGCCACGGTCCGCGCCGAAGTCCCGCCGCCACTCGTCGTGCCCGATCACCAGCACGGCCGGAGCTCCTTCGCCCTCGTCCGACGTAAGGAGCGGACGGCCGAGGAGCGGCGTCACCCGCGCCACGTCGAACCCCGACGCGGTCATCTCCGCCGTCCGTACTCCACCCGTGGTGCCGCCTGGATGGTGCAGGTAGCGTTCGGAGTCGCGGAAGGCGGACAGCTGCCGGACGGACTGCTGGCTCCCCCTCCAGGTGTCCAGGTCGAAGACGGTCGTGCAGAAGCAGTCGTCGCTCCTCCCATCGAGGTAGTCGAGCGCGACGATCCGGTCACCCTCGTCGAGCGGCGGGGCCGAGTAGTAGAACGCCATGAAGCTGAAGAAGCCCGTCGCTATGGCAACACCGACCGCCATCCCGAGCGCGCTGGTCACGGAGAGCGCCGGGTGCTTCGCCAGCATGCGCAAGGCGAGCTTTACGTCGGGCGTCAGCCCGATCACCGGCGCCAACCAGCGCGCGTCGCGCACCTCTTCCCGGAACCGCTCGCGTCCGCCGAAGGTCAGCACCGCCTGCCGCCTCGCGGCTGCCGGCGCCATTCCGGCGCGGAGGTTCGCCCGCGTCTCCATGTCGAGATGGAAGGCGAACTCCTCCTCCAGCTCGCGCTCCACCTCCTCCCGGCGGAGGAGCACACGCAGCCGCTTCCGCCATCGCGTGATCCACTCCATGCGGCCCTCTCCCGATCAGGTGGTGCGCAGGATGGTGTCCATCATCCGCACGTACTCCTGCCAGCTCCGCGACTCGTCCCCGAGTGCGGCGCGGCCCGCGGCGGTCAGCTTGTAGTACTTGGCCCGGCGGTTCTCCTCGGTGACACCCCATTCACTCGCCAGCAGCCCACGCTCCTCCAGGCGCTGGAGCGCGGGGTAGAGTGATCCCGCTCCCACGCGCAGCGCGTCGCCAGAGAGCTGCCCCAGCCGCTGCGCGATCGACCACCCGTGCATGGGCTCCAGCGAAAGCGCCTTCAGGATCAGAAGGTCGAGCGTACCTCGAAGGATGTCGTTGGATGCGTGCGGTGGCATTTTGGCCTCCGGAGAGAGCAGTATCGGGTTCCGATACGAATACGCGCGCTTGTATCGAAAGTCAATACAAACGTGAGCTGGGTGTGCGTGCTGGGGAATGAGCGGCCGTGGGCCCGCGACTCCGGCCCACGGCCTCGATGCTCCACTCCCCCACTTGTATACCCACGCTCTGACCTGCTCCCTGCAATCAGCTTGGTGGCTTTAGCAGGTCAAGGCCGATGTGTGCATGCAGCCATTCGTGCCGGTCTGCCACAGACTGGGGTGGGAGCGCATGACCCGCATCGTACCAGCGGATGGTCTTCGGCTGGGGCGCAGCAAGGTGCAAGAGCTCGGCATCAGCCGCGGGTACAAAGTTGTCGTGTCGCCCGTTTTGCAACAGCAGCGGCGTGGGCGACGCATGCGGGATGAAGCGAATCGGCTCGATGGGGACCATGGCCCGCAGCCAACGATTGCGCGCACCGCAGCTCAGACCGGCGAGGTTGCTGTCTCCCGGGCCGGTCTCGTGCGTGACGAGGCCCCCATCCGCCACCTGCAATATCGCGGCTCTGAGCCGGCGCTCGAGGCCAACGAATTGTACACCCATCGTGCCGCCGTAACTGATCCCCAGAAACGCGATGCGCTGCGGATCGACGTTGGGCTGGGTACGCAAAACGTCGACGGTGCGCTGCAGGTCTTTCATGAGCTGGATCTGCTCGGTCCGGTCCTGGATGGTGAATTGGCGCCAGGGGCCGCTTCGACGTGCGGACGGCGGGGTAATGGCGATCGCGACTGCGCCGTGCGTGGCGAGCCTCATGGCCTCGGCCGTCATGTGACGCGCCGTGCCGCCGGCGCCCGGCAGGATGATCACGCCCGGGCGCAGACCGGCGCGTGAAGTTGGATCGAAGAGCAACCCGGGCACCGTCCCTCCATCTGGACTGCTGAAGGAGACGGCACTTACCGCGACGCCATTGTTCCTGGACTCGACGGCCTTCGTCAGATTCAGGGGGGCGGTGGTGTCGTATGCGAAGAGTTCGCGCTCTGCACCGGACGCCGGCTCGCCGAAATCAGGACGTGAGACGGCACAGGTGTCTGTTGGCGTCGGGGGCGTCGTCGGATCGGGCGGCGTCACGATCGACCCGTTGCGGGAGACGGTGCATCCGGCGATCCATACCGCGACCAGCATTACCATCGGTTTCATGGTGATTCTCCAAGCATTGGACAAAGGAGCGCACGAGGCGCGACCGGAGGAAGCATCGTCGGCTCTCGGCCGCGCGACAGCAGACCCGCGCTACGAGCGATCTGAATCGTGGTCGTCGTAAGCGATCTGCCGGAAACCCTGCGCGCGCATCTCAGGAGACCGCGCAAGCAGAAGGACGCGCGGGAACGGCGACGCATGGATTCCAGATCCAGTCGTCGCCACGGGGTAATTGCCGCTGACCGCGATGGTCTGGATGTCCAAAGTCGCCCAGCGTGCTAGTCTGGTCCGTACCATCTTTATTCACGGCGCCGATTAAGCATGACCGCACCGCTATCCAAACCATCCTCCCCCGGTGGGGTCCATTTCACGTGCTACTTGATCCAGGTGAATCGTACGAGCGGGTGATAGCGATCTCAACGTGCGCGGGCTCAAGTGGCGAATCGACGGTTTCGATACCCTACAATCAGCATGTGAATCTCATCCCCCCGCGTCCGTGACCATTCACCTGGGCTGCACCCTACTGGGTCATTGAACCGCGAATTAGATCGCGGAGCACCCATCCACCGCAGCCGATGCAAGACCGGTGGTTGCCCGGTGCGTCTTCGATGCAGACGAAACGGTTTAGTGCAAGGTAGAATGGCTCCCTGCACGATCTACCACGCGCGGGCGGCCGGCCGACACCGCGGCGGTGCAGCGGCGATGGAGACAGGGGTGCCTCTCACAGCGCGAGAGGCACCCCTTCATCTTCTGAGGCCGACGGCGGAGTATTCGGGTGTTCGCGACAGATGCGCAGCGCTAACACGGTGCGGGTGATCGGCCGCTCACGTCCGGCGGAACGACGCCCACCCGTGTGGGAACGGCCCTACGATCCGCTGCGATCCTGTGCGGCGTAGGCGATCCACCCGTCCACGATGCGCATCGTGGCGGTGCGGCTGCCCAGGTGCGCGGTGCCCTCCGCCCGGGCCGTACCCGTGGCGCCGGCGAAGCGGCCCGTCCCGCCGACGAACCTCAGGGTCGCGGCGAAGCGTACCTGTCCAGGGCCAGCCAGCCGGCTGGTGCCGGTGTGCACCGCCCGCAGGATATCTCCGTTGGCTGCCGTCAGCGTCCGCTCACCCGACTGGGTGCCCGCGGCGAAGTTGATCGTCTGCTCGCTGCGAAGGTCCACACGGCCGAGGTGCGCGAGCTGGCACGTGCCCGTGTCCACCTGCGTGAAGCTGGGCGGAGGAGGGAATGGGGGCGGGGTGAAGGTGGTCTCGCACTCCCCGGACACGGGCCGGGCGGCGGAGTTCAGCGCGGGTGTGCGCCCGTCTGGAAGCGGGGCGCTCGGCGCTGGGGAGCCACAGGCCGCGAGGAAGAGGGCGAGCAGGGGGAGCGGGAGGGTGGCGGTGCGCATCGGGGTCTCTCTGGCAGAAGGTTGGTGCGGCCATGGCTGCCGCGGGGAGAGCGGGCGAACGAGGTGATTGTCGAGGCTGCCGCACGTGGGCATATTGTGGGTGGCAGATGCCTGCTTCCCGCCTGTTCTCCGCTTCCATCCCGTATAGCGCGGAACCCCACCGGATCGAGCCATCCCCGCGCTATGGACAATCCGCCAGAGAGAGGCGATCACCGCCCGCGGAGTGCCGGGGCCGGACGGGGACCCCTGGATCGCGCCTTTCCCCAGGTGTACGACGAGCTCCGCCTCCTCGCGCACCGCCAGCTGGACCGGGAGGCGGAGGGGCACACGCTCGGCACCACCGCGCTCGTTCACGAGGCCTACCTGCGGCTGGCCGGCAGTGGGGGCGTGGAGTGGCACGATCGGGGGCACTTCTTCGCCCTGGCTGCGACCGCGATGCGCCGCATCCTGGTGGACCACGCGCGCCGCCGCGGCGCGGACAAGCGCGGCGGGGCACCGCGCCCGGTGCCGCTGGAAGACGCGGCCGCCCTGGCAATCGAAGAGCGCGCCGGGATGCTGGTTGCGCTCGACGAGGCGCTGGAGCGGCTCGCCGCGCTGGACGCCCGCCAGGCCCGCGTGATCGAGTGCCGATTCTTCGGCGGCCTGACGGAGGAGGAGACCGCGCAGGCGGTGGGCGTGGGGCTGCGCACGGTCAAGCGTGACTGGGCGAAGGCGAGGGCCTGGCTGTACCAGGAGCTCTTCCTCGACGCATCGGGGTAGGACCCGTGGAGCGCACCTCAGCCGAGCTGTTTCGCCGCGTGGACGAGGTGTTCGACGCCGCGCTCGACCTCGCGCCCGCGGAGCGCCAGGACTTCGTGGACCGCGCCTGCGCGGACGATCCCGTGCTTCGAGCGGCGGTGCTGCGCATCCTGGAGGCGAACGACCGCGCGGGCGGCTTCCTCGCGGGGGGAGCAGAGGCGCTTGCCGCGCCGCTGGTCCGCCCAGGCGGCGGAGAGGCCGGCCCACACCCGCGGCGGATCGGCCCCTATCGCATCGTTCGTGAGATCGGGCGCGGAGGGATGGGGGTCGTGTACCTGGCCGAGCGCGACGACCCGCAGTTCCGGCAGCGCGTGGCGCTCAAGGTGGTACGGAGCGAGCCGCTGCCGGGCACCCCGGGCGCGACCCGCAGGTTCGTCGTGGAGCGGCAGCTCCTCGCCTCGCTGGCGCATCCGCACATCGCGCGGCTCTTCGATGGCGGAGTCACCCCCGAGGGACTTCCCTTCTACACCATGGAGTACTGCGAGGGAGGCTCTCTCGCGGAGCGGCTCGCCACCCGCGGCCCGCTCCCCGCGCGCGAGGCGATCCCGCTCGCCCGGCAGCTCGCGGAGGCGCTTGCCGCGGCGCACGCGTTCGGGGTGGTGCACCGGGACGTGAAGCCGGCCAACGTGCTCTTCGACGGCGACGGACGCGTGCGTCTCACCGACTTCGGCGTCGCCAGGCTCGCGGACGGCGACGCCACACGCTCGGGCATCGTCCTGGGGACCGTCGCGTACCTCGCTCCCGAGCAGGTGAGCGGGAGCGAGGCCGACCACCGGGCCGACCTTTGGGCGCTCGGGGTCACCCTCTACGAGATGCTCACCGGGCGGCGCCCCTTCGCTGGGCCCTCGTACGCGGCGGTGGTGCTCGGCATCGTGGGTGCGCAGCCCGATCCGGTGACGCTCCACGCGTCCGCTCCCGCGGCGCTGGGCGACCTCGTGCGCCGGCTCCTGGACAAGGATCCAGCCGGGCGTCCCCAGAGCGCGGAGGAGGCGGTCCGCGCCCTCGACGCGGCGGCCGGCGCTCCCCCCGGGCCGCCGCCTGCAACCCCGCGCCCCGCTCGCTTGCGCGCGGGGCGCCGGCGTCCGCTCCTCCTTGGCGGGGTGCTGGC
>CADCTW010000077.1 GCA_902805735.1 uncultured Gemmatimonadota bacterium
GGCGCTGAAAGGGGGCCCTACCCCCCCCGACCCCCGCTCTCCCAATAATGGGAGAGGGGGGCGCACTCCAGCCATCCAGCCTCACCCCGGGTTCGAGAGGGCCGCGGCTCGGCAGGAGCTGCTTCGTCGCGCGGATGCGTGGAAATCGCCCCCTCTCCCGTCATCGGGAGAGGGGGTTGGGGGGTGAGGGCGCGGAAGTAGCGGAACGGCGGGGGACGGGAACTGGAGGAAGCTGGCGGGGCGCTGAGAGGGGGCCCTCACCCCCCCGACCCCCGCCCTCCCGATAACGGGAGAGGGGGGCGCACTCCAACCATCCAGCCTCACCCCGGGATCGCGAGGGCCGCGGCTCGGCAGGGCCGCTTCGTCGGGCGGATGCGTGGAAATCGCCCCCTCTCCCGTCATCGGGAGAGGGGGTCGGGGGGTGAGAGCGCGGAAGTAGCGGAACGGCGGGGGACGGGAACTGGAGGAAGCTGGCGGGGCGCTGAGAGGGGGCCCTCACCCCCCCGACCCCCGCTCTCCCAATAATGGGAGAGGGGGGCGCACTCCAACCATCCAGCCTCACCCCGGGATCGCGAGGGCCGCGGCTCGGCAGGAGCCGCTTCGTCGGGCGGAGGCGTGGAAATCGCCCCCTCTCCCGTTATCGGGAGAGGGGGTTGGGGGGTGAGGGCCCCGGCAGCGCGCTCCAACCCTGCTCGCCGCGCCGAAGTCGTCCCCTCTCCCACGGCTGTTCGTGGGAGAGGGTGGCGGCTATCAGGCCGCCGGGTGAGGGCCCCCCTTTACGGCAGCTGCCCGCGGAGTTCCCTCGCCCCCGCGTGCGTGGGGTCCACCTGGCCCAGGACGGCGAGGGCCTCGCGGGAGCGGTCGAACTGCTGGGTGACCGCGTACATGGTGGCCAGGTTGAAGAGGATCGAGGGGTCGCGCGGCGCGCGGGCGCGCTCCCGCTCGAGCTGTGGGAGCGCTTCGATGGCGGTGAGGGTGAAGACCAAGCGCTGGTCCTGCGGGGCGAGCTGGGCGGCGCGGCGGAGGCTCTGCACGGCACCCGCGTGGTCGCCGCGGCGCAGGCGCAGGAGGCCCAGGAGCTGGGCCGCCACGGCCGTTTCGCCGCGCTCCACGGCCGCGCGCACGTAACGCAAAGACTCGTCGTGGCGGCCCAGCACGAAGGCGAGCCGCCCCGCGTCCAGCGCCGGCTCCGCGTCCGCGCGGAACTCCATGGCCATGGCGCGCGCGGCCCGCAGCGCCCCCTCGCGGTCGCCCGCCTGCTCGTAGGCGCGGCGCAGCCGGTCCGTGGCATCGGGCCACTGCATCGTCTCGCGCACCAGGGCCAGCGCCAGCTCTTCCTCCAGCACGCGCGGCGTCAGCGTGTCCGCCATGGGCGTCACGCGCGTGCCGCGGGGCTGAAAGGGCCACCCCGAGCGCAGCCGGTCCGCGCGCAGGACGCCGACGAGCGAGTCCACCGGCGTGATGGGGACGGTGGCGCGCGCCTGTTCGGCGGGGACGACACGGTTCCACGCGCCGATCATCCCCTTGCGGCGCAGCGCCTGGTAGAAGGCGTCCGCGATCGCGAAGTAGCCCTGCACGTTGGGATGCAGGTGCTCCAGCATCACCGCGTCGCCCACGATCCCGCCGGACGCGCGCTCCAGCGCCTCCCTGCACTCCACGACGGTGGCGCCGTGGCGCGCGGCCTCCTCGCGGATGATGCGGTTGATGTCCTCCGGGGCGCGGAAGCGGAGCTGGTCACGGTCGCGGGCGGCGGCGTAGGCGGCGCGGGCCTGCGCGGTGTCGCCCCGGGCCTCCGCCAGGCGCGCCAGGTCGAAGAACGGGCCGGCCGCCGTGCTGTCCATGCGGATGGCGTCGCGCAGGGCGCGCTCGGCGGCGGGGGCATCGCCGCGGCGCATGGCGTCCGCGCCGGCGCGGAGGGTGCGCGTCCATGCCGCCACGTCGGTGCCCGGTGAAGGCGCGCTGACGAACGGGGGCTGGTCCCGCTCGTTGCTAGCCACCGTGCCGAGCAGCACGGGGATGCCGCTCGCCCGGTAGCGCCCCAGGAGCTCGGCCAGGTTGGCGCGGAACTGGTGCAGCCCGGCACGGTAGCGCTCCGATCCGTACGGGATGCGCTGCTCGCCGGCCATCATCTCCATCACGCTGCGCGCGGAGCCGCCGGAGGGGGCGCGGCTCAGCATCCCGCCCACGAGCTGCACGGTGCGCAGCGGGCGGAGCGCCAGGTACGCCTTCACCAGCGCCCGCGAGCGCCCGCCCGACTGCGACGAGCCCACGCCGAACACGCCGTAGAACTCGTTGTGCCCCGTGTAGATCATCACCGCGTCCGGCTTCTGGGCGATGATCTCCCGCGACTGGTCCAGGAGCGTGTACGAGTTGATCCCCGTGAGCGCGGTGTTGATCACCTCGATCTCGCGATCCGGGAAGGTGGCCTGCAGCCGCTCCGCCAGCATCCGCGAGGGCGCCCCACCGTGCCGGTACGGAAACCCCGCCGCCGACGACTCCCCCTGGAACACGACCCGGAAGCTCCCCGGCGCCTTCTCCGCGCGGAAGAAGTCGTGCTGCGGCTGCGGCACGATGCTCCCGGCCGGGAAGTACCGGCGCGCCACCTCCGGGTTGGGGAGCAGGTAGTCTGGCTTCGGCGGCGCGCTCACGAAGAGCGGGTACGAATCGCCGTACCCCGCCAGCCGCAGCCCCCCTTCCAGCACGACCAGAAAGAGCAGAGGGAGCGCCAGCATCACCCCCGTGAACAGCCGCCGGCGAGCGGGCGACAGCGGCGCGGGCGGTTCGCTCCGTGTCTGTGTGCCTCTGCGTGAGCGCGCTTTCTTAGTCACTCAGCCCCTCACGGTAGCTCAGGCGCAGCGCGGGGTCCTGCTCTTCCCGCACGAGGAAGCAGTTCTCAGCGACCAGCACGTCGATGTCGGTGCCCATGAAGCAGCGGAAGGCGTCCTCGGGAGAGCAGACGATGGGCTCGCCACGCACGTTGAAGGAGGTGTTCACCAGCACCGCGCATCCGGTGCGCGCCTTCCACGCCATGAGTAGGGCGTGGTAGCGCGGATTGGTCTCGCGGTGCACCGTCTGGATGCGCGCGGAGTGGTCCACGTGCGTGACGGCGGGGATCTCGGAGCGCGCGGTGTTCAGGCGGTCGATGCCGAACAGGACCTGGTCGCCGGGGGCGGGGGCGCGGCGGCGGCCCTCCGCGACTTCGGCCACCAGGAGCATGTAGGGGCTGTCCTCGTCCAGCTCGAACCAGTCCGCCACCTCCTCGCGCAGCACGGAAGGCGCAAAGGGGCGGAACGATTCGCGGAACTTGACCTTGAGGTTGAGCCGCTTCTGCATCTCCGGAGAGCGCGGGTCCGCGAGGATGGAGCGGGCGCCGAGGGCGCGCGGCCCGAACTCCATCCGCCCCTGGAACCATCCCACCGCCCTGCCCTCCTCCAGCGCCGCGGCCGTGCGCGCCACCAGCGAAGCATCATCCAGCACGGTGAAGCGCGCCCCCGCCGCGCCCAGCCGCCGCTCCACCTCGCGCTGCGCGTACGACGGCCCCAGGAAGCTCCCGCGCATCCCGTCCTGCGCATCCACCGGCTCGCGCGGACGGCCCGCGAAGCCGTGGTACGCCGCCAGCGCCGCCCCCAACGCGCCACCCGCGTCGCCCGCCGCGGGCTGGATCCAGATGCGCTCGAAGCGCCCGTCGCGCAGCACGCGCCCATTGGCGACGCAGTTGAGGGCCACGCCGCCGGCCAGGCACAGGTTCCGTGCGCCCGTATCGTCCGCGATGGCGCGCGTGAGGCGCAGGACCACCTCCTCGGTCACGGCCTGCACCGACGCGGCCAGGTCCATGTGGCGCTGCGTCAGCGGCTCCTCCAGCCGGCGCGGCGGGCCGCCGAAGACATCGTCGAACCGGGCGTTGGTCATGGTGAGCCCGGTGCAGTAGTCGAAGTAGCGCTGGTCCAGCCGGAAGGAGCCGTCGTCCTTGAGGTCCATCAGCCGCTCCAGGATCAGCGTCGCGAAGCGCGGGTCCCCGTACGGCGCGAGGCCCATCACCTTGTACTCGCCCGAGTTGACGCGGAAACCCGTGTAGTAGGTGAAGGCGGAGTAGAGCAGCCCCAGCGAGTGCGGGAAGTGGATCTCGCGCGCGATCTCCAGCCGGTTCCCCGCCCCGTGCCCCACCGACGTCGTCGCCCACTCGCCCACGCCGTCCATCGTCAGCACGGCGGCTTCCTGGAAGGGCGACGGGTAGAAGGCGCTGGCCGCGTGGCTCAGGTGGTGCTCGCTGAAGAGGAGCCGCTCCTCCCAGGGCACCCCCGAAGCGAGCGCGCTCAGCTCCTTTCGCAGCAGGTCCTTCTGGAAGAGCTTTTCGCGGATCCACAGCGGCATGGCGCGGCGGAAGGAGGCGAAGCCGCGTGGCGCGAAGGCCAGGTACGTCTCCAGCAGCCGCTCGAACTTGAGGAAGGGCTTGTCGTAGAACGCGACATAGTCCACGTCGCCCAGCCCGATCCCCGCCTCCGCCAGGCAGTAGCGCAGCGCGTTGCGGGGAAAGCGCGCGTCGTGGCGGCGCCGGGTGAAGCGCTCCTCCTGCGCCGCCGCGACCACGCGGCCGTCCTCGATCAGGGCGGCCGCGCTGTCGTGGTAGAAGGCTGAGATCCCCGCGATCCTCACGCTGCGTCTAAAAGAGCGCGTAGATGAAGGGGGCGAGCGCGGAGCCCTGCACCAGCACCAGGAGCCCGCCCAGGAGGAGGAAGATGGCGATGATGGGAGCGAGCCAGAACTTCTTCCTCACCCTCAGGAAGTGCCACAGCTCCGCGACGATGGACATGCGGGTTTCCTCCGGGTGCTGCCAGCGGTAGAGTAGGGGTTCGGCCGCGAGCCGGCGCGAGTTCCAGCTGCTCAAAAAAGGAGTTGCCGATGTCCCGAGCGCACGACCCCAACGCCGCCGCCCGCACCGAGCGGGTACTGTCGGCCAGCCCACGTGAGGTCTTCGCGTCCTTCGAGCAGCCCGACCAGCTCGCCCGGTGGTGGGGACCGAGCGGGTTCACCAACACGTTCGAGCAGTTCGACTTCCGGCCCGGCGGGCGGTGGGTCTTCGTGATGCACGGGCCGGACGGCGCGAACTACCCCAACGAGAGCGTCTTCCGCGAGATCCAGCCCGACACCCGCGTCGTGATCGAGCACGTCGTGCAACCCTGGTTCACGCTCACGGTAACACTGATTCCCCGCGGTGACCAGACGCACGTCACCTGGGTGCAGGAGTTCGAGAGCCCCGAGGCCGCCGCGAAGCTGCGCCACATCATCGAACCCGCCAACGAGCAGAACCTCGACCGCCTGGAAGCGCTGCTCCAACGGACCTGAACGAGCCCTGCTAAAAACCGGGAATCTCAGCGCTTGGTAGCAGCCGTTGCCCATCGCTGATCGTGTAGTGCCAAAGCTTTGAGCGCCGTTTGTGGGACGACAAGGAGAGTGGAGGAACGGGGCCCGGACCATGGACAGCGCCAGGGGCAGGCAGTCGGTGACAGCCAACCCAGAGTTACCGCATGCACGGCGCGACATTGTCCGCGATGGCGCTGAACTCGGCGTCGGACAGGGGTAGCCTGCGGAAGTATAGCCAGCCCATCTCGGGCTTTCGACGCCTGGGCGTATGCGCGCGGCCTGAAGCTGGAGTACATCCAGCCGGGGAAGCCGGTGCAGAACGCCTTCGCCGAAAGCTTCAACGGCAGCTTCGGCGACGAGTGCCTGAACCTGCATTGGTTTCCGAAGCCTGGCGGATGCGAAACGCGTGATCGGGAACTGGAGGGAGGCCTACACCACTGTGCGGCCGCACAACTCACTGGAGGGCTGTACCCTCGAGCGTGAGCCGACCAGCACAAGGGCTGCCTCGCTCCGCTTGCCGCCCCGAACGGCTGTCAGAGAATAACTGGACCAACAACGGGGAGCAGGTCAACGACGTGGTGATAGGCCCACCTGTGGGGCGACCCTGTATGAGATGCGTACTCCATCAACGGTGCCGTTTTTCACCTTCACTTGCGCACGCGGGTCATATGCGATCTCCAGATGATCCCCGGTAATCCACCGGACAGTGATCTTCGGGCCAAAGTAGGGACCTTCAGGCGATTCCTGCGTCCCATGTATGGCGGCGAACACGTTCGCGTGCCGGGGCAGATCACCCGCTGGAATGTCTGTGATCGAAACCGCCGTGTTGAGAGAGGTCGTGGCGCCATACGCGGCGGAGTACACTACGGCCTTGTGCCGGCGGTCTGGCGACCAGACCTCCTCGATGGTATACCGTTCGGAGCACCCGGACAGCGCTACTAGACTACACAACGCGAGCGTGTGACGCAGTCTACGAATCATCGGATCCTCTCTTCAGTCATATAGCCACGAACTCAAGATGCGATTGCGGAACTGAATGCAGATTCCGCCGGACGACTGTTCCCAAGATGGCTCCTTCACATAAGCCCACCCCGCCCGTCAGAGTTCCGGCAGGCCCGCCCACGAAACAGAATGCTCCACCCGTCCATGCGCCGTGTACAAATCCATCGGTGCCGCAGGTCAGCAGAGAGGTGCTGGACGCTGGCCGAGGTAAAGAACAAAAGCCTACGGGCATCAGTGCTGTCCGGTTAAGAAGCTAGGCTAGCGCTGTAACCTGATGCGGCCCTGTGCTTTGCCCAGCGACAGGAGCGGGAACGATTTGAACTGAGCGAAGGTCCGGCTCCC
>CADCTW010000078.1:0-1212 GCA_902805735.1 uncultured Gemmatimonadota bacterium
TGAGCTGCTCCTGCACCGCGAGCGGGATCTCCGCGCGGGTGGGGCGCGACACCATGCGCCCGGTGCGCGAGCCCTCGTCCACCGCCAGCCAGTTCACCGTGTTCGGCTTGGTCTTGGAGGCGAGCGAAGCCTGCACCGGCAGGATGTCCTTGCTCTTGGGCGCGATGCGCACCTCGTCGCCCGGGTGCACCTGGGCGGAGGCGATGTCCAGCTTGTGGCCGTTCACCTGCACGTGCCCGTGGGTGATGAGCTGGCGGGCCTCCTTGCGGGTGGACGCGAAGCCCATCCGGTAGAGGATGTTGTCCAGCCGGCTCTCCAGCCCCACGAGGAGGTTCTCGCCCGTGACGCCCTTGGCGTGGGCGGCCTTCTCGAACAGGTTGCGGAACGGCTTCTCGGCCACGCCGTAGATGCGCTTCACCTTCTGCTTCTCGCGAAGCTGGTGCGCGTACTCGGAGGCCTTCTTGCGGCGCCCGCCGCCCGACTGGCCGTGCTGGCCGGGGGCGTACGGGCGGCGCTCCACCGGGCACTTCTCGGTGAAGCACTTGGTGCCCTTGAGGAACAGCTTCTGTCCTTCGCGGCGGCAGAGCCGGCACGAAGGCCCGGTGTAACGAGCCATGATCTAACCGTGTTTGGATGGTGTGCTTGCGCGGGCTTCGTCCCCCCTACGGTCGCGGAGGTTTACGCCCATGGCCCTTCAACTGCGCGCGTACCGGCCGCCCGTCAGGGTGCCGGTACGCGAAGTCCCTCCCGGCGGCCGCGCCCCCCGTGCGAGCGACGGGGCGGGGCCATGCGGGCGGGTGCGGCGACGATCAGACGCGGCGCTTCTTGGGAGGCCGGCAGCCGTTGTGCGGAATCGGCGTGACGTCGCGGATGGAACGGATTCCCAGCCCGCTGGAGGCGAGCGCCTGGATGGCGGACTCGCGCCCCGAGCCGGGGCCCTGCACACGGACGTGCACGCGCTTCATGCCCAGCGAGAGCGCTTCACGGGCGGCCTGCTCGGCGGCCACGGTGGCGGCGAACGGGGTGCTCTTCTTGGAGCCCTTGAACCCCGCCTTGCCGGCGCTCCCCCACACGACGGAGTTGCCCGCCATGTCGGAGATGGTGACCAGCGTGTTGTTGAACGTCGCCTTGACGTGCGCGACTCCTTCGCTCTCGACGTGGCGCTTGGCCTTGGGGCGCCCCGCCGTCTTCGGCTTTGCCATGCTCTTGGAT
>CADCTW010000078.1:1222-1549 GCA_902805735.1 uncultured Gemmatimonadota bacterium
GGCGCCCGTCTTACTTCTTGCCGGGCTTCTTCTTCCCCGCGATGGCGCGGCGGGGCCCCTTCTTGGTGCGCGCGTTGGTGTGCGTGCGCTGGCCGCGGACGGGCAGGCCGCGGCGGTGGCGCAGGCCGCGGTACGAGCCGATGTCCATCAGGCGCTTGATGTTGCGCGAGATCTCCGAGCGCAGCGCGCCTTCCACCCGGTACGTCGCGTCGATGACGCGGCGGATCCGGTTGACGTCGTCCTCGCTCAGCGCGTGGACGCGCGTGTTGACGTCCACCCCCGCCTCGGCGAGGATCTTCCTGGACGTCGTGCGGGCGATTCCAAAAA
>CADCTW010000079.1 GCA_902805735.1 uncultured Gemmatimonadota bacterium
GCGGCGGCGGGCGGCGGGGTGGGCTGGCCGGGCGCCGCCGCCTTCCACGGCACCACGTACGAGGACACCGGGCCCGCCCCGGAGTTCGCGCTGACGGACCACACGGGGAAGCCGGTCACGCTGGCCTCTTTCCGAGGCCACCCCGTGCTCCTCTTCTTCGGCTACACGCACTGCCCGGACATCTGCCCGCTGACGCTGGCCCGCCTCCAGCGCTCCGTGCGCGCCCTGGGCCGGCGCGGCGAGGACGTCCGCATCCTCCTGGTGACCAACGATCCCGTGCGCGACACGCCCCCGGTGCTGCGCGCCTACACGGCCCGCTTCGGACCGCAGGTGGTGGGGCTGACCGGCGATTCGGCCTCGGTGGCGCGCGCCATGGCACCCTACGGCGCCTACACCCTCCCCGCCGGGGCGGGCGCGCACGAGGGCCACGCGCCCAGGAAGCCCATGATCCCCCACTCCTCGGTGGTGTACGGCATCGACCGCGAGGGGCGGCTGCAGGTGGTGATCGGCGAGGGGACGAAGCAGGAGTGGATGGACGACGACGTGAGGGCGCTGGCGCGGCTGTGAGCGCCATCGCCACCCTCACCATGGTGCGCTACCGGCCGCGAAACGCGGTGCTGGGCGCGTGGCACATGGCGGCCCAGCGCCCTCTGCTGGCCCGCGTCCCCGGTCTGCGCTTCGCGCGGCTGCTGGGCACGGGGCGCGGCATCGGCTTCAGCGCCGTCCCGGACCTGTGCACCTGGGCCCTCTTCGCCGTGTGGGAAGACGCCGCCGCCTGGGAGCGCTTCGCCGCCGATTCGCGCGTCATGCGCCAGTACCGCACGCGCGGCGAAGAGGTGTACACCCTCCTCCTCGCCCCCCTCTCCGCGCATGGCCGCTGGGGCGGTGTGGAGCCCTTCGCGCCCGTGGACCCGCCCGCGGCCCCTGACCCCGCCGCCCCGGTGGTCGTCCTCACCCGCGCCACCATCCGCCCCGCGCGCGCCCTCCGCTTCTGGAGCCGCGTGGCCCCGGTGGACGCCACCCTGCGCGGCCACCCCGACCTCCTCCTCAGCTTCGGCGTCGGCGAGGTTCCCTATCTCAAACAGGCCACCCTCAGCGTCTGGCGCAGCGCCGGCGCCATGCGCGACTGGGCCTACCGCAGCCCGGCCCACGCCGAGACCGTCCGCCTCACCCGGGAAGAAAACTGGTACTCCGAAGAGCTCTTCGCCCGTTTCCGCCTCCTGGAAACTCGCGGCACCTGGCACGGCTCCGACCCGCTGCGATGAAGTATTCTCTGTGCCTCTGTGGCTCTGTGTGATCCCATCCTCTTACTTTGCGGTAGGCTCCCGCACCTTCCCATCCCGCGTCGCCGTGGCGAACACGACATCGGGAAACATCTCCTCGTTAAATGGATTGTAGTCCACCCGGGGGATGAACTGCTGGTCCACCACCTGGGCGCCCGTGAAGCTCGCCGCCTCCGGGTTCTTCCACCCGCGCAGCATCCCGCCGGAGCTGTAGCCGCCGATCTGGAAGCAGTGCAGGAGGCGCTTCCCCCTGGAGGATACGAACACCAGGTACGGCTCCACGATCCGGTAGCGCCCCGAAGGCTCGGTGAGCCACACCAGGCGGAGCGACTTCCCCGCCTCGACGAAGGCCCGCTCCACGTCGTTCATCGGTCCCCCTCCGCTGTGCATTCTGTCCACATTTGTCCGCCTCCCTCTCCGCAAAAGCCCTACCTGCGGCGGGAACGGCCCGCCGTCTGCATGGGGACGGGCGCAAACGGACGCAGCGAAAAACAAGAGTGGAAGGATGCCCAAGAACCGTCGTGCCTCGGACCGCGGGTGGGTGAAGATGGTGGGATGGGCGGCGTGCCTGGCACTGGCCGGGTCGCTCACCTACACCTTCGTCAGCTCCCTCAGCTCCGAATCCAAGCCCATCGATCCCGTCTTTTTCGGGATGCAGGTGCTCGCCAGCGTCCTCTTCCTGGTGTACTCCATACGTTTGCGCAGCCGCATCTTCGTGGTCGCCAACTCGGTGGCGGTGCTCAACGGGCTGGGCACCCTGATCGTGGCGCTCACGCGCTGAGCCGCGCTCATTTCCGCGCGGGCCAAATAATGAGGCGGGACGCGCCGTTTCGTGCTTGACCCGGGCGGAAGCGGGGTGTATCGTGAGGCCACCTAGCCCGGACACACCCAACCCGTCCAGCACACACCCACCGCGCTTCAGAAACCCGCGCGTACGGGGATCATCCCAGGGCACCACCACAGGAGACTCGTATGAAACGAAGTCTGGCCATGGCCAGCGCCGCCGTAGCCGCGTGTGTCGCGGCCGGCACCCCGCTGCACGCGCAGGGCTCCGCCGTAGACCAGCAAAGCGCGTGCATGACGGGGCGCGTGGGCACCGGCGTGGCCTCGCCGTGCGACGACGGGTCGGCCGTGTACTTCAGCCCGGCCGGGCTGGCGATGCAGCGCAGCGCGTTCAGCGTGGGCGTGTCGCTGGTCAACTCCAGCAACCGCTTCAACTACGACGTGGGCCGCACGCTGGACGACCCCACCATCCGGCGCGAGCCGGAGACGATCCCGGTGCCGCAGGCGTTCGTGAACGTGCGCGCCTCCGACCGCGTGGCGGTGGGGCTGGGCGTGTTCGCGCCGTACGGGCTGGGGCTCAAGTGGAAAGTGTGCGACGTGGACCAGGCCTTCAGCCCCGAGTGCACCGCCGAGAACAACTTCGAGGGGCGCTTCACGGGGTATGACAACGCGTTCCGCGGCATCTACATCCAGCCCACCGTGGCCTTCCAGGTGGTCCCCAACCGCTTCTCCGTGGGCGTGGGCGCGGACTACGTGCGCGGCAGCATCGAGGTGAACCAGCGCGCCGACGTCGCCGCCTCCGGGCTGCGCGGCGTCGACGTGGTGGACGCCAACCTCAAGGGCGAGGGCACCGGCCTCACCTTCCACGTGGGCGCCCTGGCGCAGCTCACGCAGCGCCTGTCGCTGGGCGTGCGCTACCTCCACTCCGCCGAGGTGGACATGGAGGGCGACGCCACCTTCAAGCAGGTGACCACCCCCTTCCCGTTCGTAAACGCGCTGGTGGCCGGGCAGATCATGAGCGGCGCGCTCGGCGACCAGGGGATCTCCACCACCGTCGAGTTCCCCTGGCACATGGTGGCCGGCTTCAGCTTCGCCGCCACCGACCGGCTGAACGTGATGGGCGACTACCAGCGCACCGGGTGGGAGAGCTTCGACGCGTTCAACATCGACTTCGAGAACGCGGCGGCCACCGACCGCGTGCTCAACCTGGGGTACCAGAACACCAACACCTTCCGCCTGGCCGCCGACTTCATGGCCACGGACGCGCTGGCGCTGCGCGCCGGCTTCCGGTACAACAACGAGGCGTCGCCGCGCGCCACGCCGTTCCTGCCGGAGTACGAGCGCAACTACTTCTCCGCGGGGCTCGGGTACGCCGTGGGACGGCGGCTGGGGCTTGACCTGGCCTACCAGTACGTGCACCAGCCCGACCGCCGCGGCTCCGTGCGCCCCAACGAGGGCGAGGTGGGCGTGTACTCCGCGCAGGCCCAGGTCTTCGGGGTGACGGTGTCGTACCGGTTCGGCCGCGACCGCGCCGCGGACATGAAGTGACCGGCGCAACGGCGCGCTCGTCACAGCCCAGCACCCTGCAACCGATCTCCTCCGGAGAACTCCGAATGAAACCTGGAAAGAGCCGGCTCCGGCTTCTCGCCGTGGCCGCCGCCGCCCTTTCGCTGGGCGCCTGCGTGGACGACGACCAGCAGCGCATCACCATCCCCGTCCCCGGCAACGGCGCGATCTTCGAGCGCTACGTGGCGCTGGGCAACTCGATCACCGCCGGCTTCCAGAGCGGCGGCATCGTGGACACGCTGCAGCAGCGCTCGTACGCCGTGCTCCTGGCGGAGCGCGCAGGGGTGAGCAACTTCGGCATCCCGCTCATCGCGCAGCCCGGGTGCGGCCCGCTGGTGCCCTTCACCGCGCCGCTCACCCCATCCGCGCCCACCGCCACCTGCGCCCGTTCGGCCGCGGGCGCGCAGGTGGACCTGGTGCAGAACGTGGCCGTTCCCGGCGCCCGCCTCCTCGACCTCCTCCGCTTCCCCCCGGGAGCGCTTGGGCAGGTCAACACGGTGCTGGTGGGGCCGCGCACGCAGGTGCGCGCCATGAGGGAGGCGCGGCCCACCTTCGTGTCCGTGTGGATCGGCAACAACGACGCGCTGGAGGCCACGGTGAGCGGCATCCTGGGGGCCACTCCCGCGCGCCCGGACTCGTCGCTGACCCCGCTGGCCACCTTCCAGAGCCAGCTCAACCAGCTGGTGGACTCCATCAAGGCCGCGCAGCCGCAGGGCGTGATGCTGGTGGGGGTGGTCAACGCCATCGCCGCCGCGCCCATCATCCAGCCGGGTGCCTACTTCTTCCTGGCGCGTGACGCCGAGGGCAGGTTCCAGGGCAAGCCGGTGAACAACAACTGCTCGCCGGTGAACGCGCTGGGGCAGCCGAACCCGCTCGCGCGGAACTTCGTCTCCTTCCAGATCGTCACCTCGGCCGTTCCGGAGATCGACTGCAGCGGCACCACCGCGGGCGGCCTCTTCGTGCTGGACGAAGCGGAGCAGCGTGTGGTCTCGCAGCGGGTGTCGGACTTCAACAACGCGATCTCGGCCGCCGCCGCGGCCAACGGGTGGCTCTACGTCAACCCCAACGAGATCCTCGGTTTCTTCCTGGGCCAGCGCGACACCCAGGGCCGCGCGCAGCGGCTGCGCAAGTGCCAGGGGCTGGCCACCGCCACCACCGCGCAGCAGTTCCAGACGGCCCTGGTCACCACCTGCCCGGTGCCGCCGACGGGGGCGACCGCGCCCTTCGCCGCGCCCAACTTCTTCGGCTCGCTGATGTCGTTCGACGGGGTGCACCCCTCCACGGAAGCGCACCGCATCCTGGCGGGCCGCTTCGCCGCGGCGATCAACCAGAAGTACGGCACCACGCTCTCCACCAGCGAAACCTGATTCTCGCCGGGGGCAGGGATGGAGGCGGGGCGGTCCGGAGCGATCCGGGCCGCCCCGCCTCCGTTCCCGGCCGTGTGCTCCGTGCCGAGCCGTCGCCTCCACACTCCGGAGCTGAGAAAGCGGCGGCCCGCCGAAAGGGGCCCTCACCCCCCCGGCCCCCGCTCTCCCAATAATGGGAGAGCGGGGCGCATTCCGGCGATCCAGCCGCGACCGCCGATCTGCGAAGCCGCGAGGAAGGTTGCAGGCGCGCATTGGGCTGTGGGCGCGCAGACACTGAGAATGCGCCTCCTCCCCCAGCTGTTTGGGGGAGGAGGACGGGAGGTGAGGGCCACCTCCGGCACCCGCCGGTCCCCCGCAGCAACGCCGCTGCAAGGTCGTTGAGCGACCGCCGCGATCTGGGGGACGCAGCGCGCCGGCGGGACGGCCCGCCGCCGTTCCCGGCCGTGTGCCCGGGAGTTACCTTGCAGAGCATGCTTCCTGCAACCCCCGCACGCCCATGACCGACGCAACCCAGGCCGCCGGGGTCCCCCCCGGCATCGAAAAGATCCTCCGGCGCTTCGCCACCCTCACGCCCGACCTCACGCGGCAGGCGCTGGTGCAGTACTCCAACAAGCTGCCGCCCCTCCCCGAGCGCTTCCGGGGGCTGGACGCGGCGCAGTACCGCGTGAGCGAGTGCCAGACGCCGGTGGCCATCTTCCCCGAGGTGGTGGATGGCAAGATGTACTTCCACGCCGACGTTCCGCAGGGGGCGCCCACCATCCGCGCCCTGCTGGCGCTGCTCTTCGACGCGCTCAACGGGCAGCCCCCCGAGACCACCCTGGCCATTCCGCCCGACTTCGTGCCCCAGGTGATGGGAAAGATCGGGCTGGCCACGCGCGAGGTGGGGCTCAACGCCATGGTGGAGCGGCTGAAGCGGGCCGCGCTGCGGGCGCGGGAAGGGGCGGAGGGGTGAGGGGCGCGGAGCCTTGCGCGCCGGGCCGCCGCTCGTTCTTTTGTCCATCCCCGGGGGGCGGCTGTGCGCCCCCGGACCAACCCGGAAACGAAACCATGCGCGAGACCCATGCGAGCCGGACGCGCCCGGCCCGTGCCCTGTGGCTGGCCCTGCCGCTCGCGGCGGCCCTGGCCAGCGCCTGCAAGCCGGAGCTGCCGCCCGGCGGCTACGAAGCCGTGTCGCACCGCCCGCCCCGCGTGATGCCGGGGTGGAGCCACCCCGACCCGCCCGCGGTGACCCCCGGGATGGGGCTGGGCGGCGGCGGGCCCAAGATCGTGGCCCGCAACCTGCCCGCCGGCGTCACGCAGGCCATGGTGGACCAGGGGCAGGAGCTGTTCGGCCAGGTGTGCACCGCCTGCCACAGCGCCGGCGGCACGGGGAGCACGGCGGGGCCGGCGCTCAACGACAAGGAGTGGCTCCACATCTCGGGCGCCTACCCGGAGATCGTGAGCATCATCAACGCCGGCGTGGCCAACCCCAAGCAGTACCCCGGGGTGATGCCTCCGCGGGGCGGGGGCAACTTCACCCCCGAGCAGGTGGGGCAGATCGCCGCGTACGTCTTCGCCCTCAGCCAGCAGGGAGAGTCATGAGCCGCCGCCACGGGCCGGACGGAGAGAGCACCTACGGGTCGGTGCGCAACCGCTTCAAGAGCTGGAGCGACGACAACCCGCGCCCCCGCTCGCCGAGCGCGCTGGGCTTTCCGGACATCGCCATCCCGGAAGGGGTGATCCGCACCGTGGCGCTGGCCGTGGGCCTGGGGACGGGAGCCCTCCTCCTGGGGCTGGCCGCCATCGCCTACTACGCCTCGGGCACCTGGGCGGGGATCGACCGGAGCGGCGCCGCGCTGGCGTACGCGCTGGTGGGGATCTTCCTCACCATCGCGGGGCTGGGCGCGTCGCTGGGCACGCTCAACCACATCCTGCGCGTCCTCCGCGCCCCCGGCGGGCACCACTGAGCCGCGGGCCGTAGGGATGCCCGGACACCGGCGAACGGCGCCTCCACGCCGTTCGCCGGTGCTTCGTGGTGGCGCATCCCACGCTACGGCGCGAAAATACCTGATATAAATGTTGACACTCGGCGCAGCAGGCTGTAGCTTCGAAGTGTTCCCCCGCCAAAACGTGTCTTGATCTAAACACCCCCTCTACGGGATCTTCCCCATGCGAGTACGCACCTGCGGCCTGACCGCCCTGGCTCTCGGCATCCTGATCGGCGCCGGCGGCTGCACTTCCGATTCGCCCACTTCGCCGCTCGCCCCTTCGGCCCCTTCGGCCGACAAGGGCGGCATCCCCAGCGCGAGCGCCCCGCGCGACACCAGCACCACCACGGTGCAGGGTGGCGGGTACATCGGCGGGAGCAACCGCCAGGATACCGGCTCCACGATCACCGCGGCTGGAGGCGGGTACATCGGCGGAAGCAACTGACCGGACGGGCAGGCCCCGGCTCAACAGCGCCCCTCTGGATCTGAAAGCATCGGTTCCAGGGGGGTTCCCGTTCTTCGCTCGTTTCCACACACCTGCCTCGCACGTGTCGTGACTTTCAAGCACCAGCAACTGTTCGATGCCGCTACGGCCCAGGAGCGCGCGGGGTTGTGGGAAGACGCCGCGCGTAATCTGAACAGGGCATACGAAGCCGCGCTCCGCGAGCAGGACACTGCTGGGGTCATGGAGGCGGTGGTTCGTCTCGCATTCTGCCATGCGCACTCCGGGCAGCGGTCGATGGCGGACGAAGAGTTCCTCCTGGCCCTGGAGATGGCGAAGCTCAACGGAGCCTACTCAGTGGCAGGACGCGCCCTGACCGGGATGGGCAACCTGGCGCGCGAGCGCGGTGAGCTGACGGAGGCGGAACGCCTCTTCCGCTCCGCGCACGCATACAGCGAACGTGCGGGCGACGAGGTGCTCCTGGGCGAGAGCGAGCAGAATCTCGGGATCGTCGCGAACATCCGCGGCGACCTGAGCGAGGCGCGGGACCGGTACCTGGCGGGCCTGGCCTACGTAGAGCGCGCCGGCAGCGACCGTGGCCTCATCGCGGTTCTCAACAACCTGGGGATGCTGCACGTCGACATGAACGAACTGGAAGCGGCGAGCGGCTACTTCGACCGGGCACTCGAGATCTGCTCCAGAATCGGCAACGTGGTGCACGCCGGCGTGATCCACATCAACCGCGCGGAGCTCCTGCTGGCCCGGGGCGACCTGGTGCGGGCGCGCGAAAGCTGCGACGAGGGATTCGAGATCTTCAGCCAGCTCGGCGATCTGCTCCGGCAGGCGGAGGCGCTGAAGTTCTACGGAATCATATACCGCGAGAGCGGCAAGCCGCACCTCGCGACCATCCACCTGCAGCGCGCCATCGAAATCGCGGCCCCGGCAGACCCGCTGCTGGAGGCGCAAGCGCAGCGCGAGCTGGCGCTGGTGCTGCGCCAGCAGGGGCGTAACCGCGACGCCCTGGCGGCGCTCAACCGCTCGCACGCGCTCTTCACCAAGCTGCAGGCGCAGACCGAGACGGCCGACACCCAGGGCCGCATCGACCGGCTGGAGGCCGACTTCCTGATGCTGGTGCAGCAGTGGGGTGAGTCGATCGAGGCCAAGGACCGCTACACGGTGGGCCACTGCCTGCGCGTGGCGGACTACGCCTGCCTGCTGGCGGAGCGGGTGGGGATCGCGCCGCACGAGATGGTGTGGTTCCGGATGGGGGCCTTTCTGCACGACCTGGGGAAGATCGAGGTTCCGGAGGAGGTGCTCAACAAGCCCGGCCGCCTCACCGAGGACGAGCGCGCTCAGATGGAGCGCCACCCCGTGACCGGCGAGGCGATGCTGGGGAGCGTGGACTTCCCGTGGGACATCCGGCCCATGGTGCGCTCGCACCACGAGCGGTGGGACGGGGGCGGCTACCCGGACGGCCTGGTGGCGGAGGCGATCCCCTTCTCCGCGCGGATCCTGCGCGTGGCCGACGTCTTCGACGCGCTCACCAGCGCGCGCAGCTACCGCCGGCCGCTGACCCCGCAGGAGGCGATGGCGATCATGGTGGACGACGGCGGCTCATTCGACCCGGAGATCTTCGCGGCCTTCCAGGAGCTCTTCCCGCAACTCAGTGAGACGGCCGCCCGCGCCGGTTCCATTTCGTTCGAGTAGCGCTCGTTCTGCGTCACGAGGCGAACAATAAAGTCGGTTTCGGAGTCCCGAAAAGATAGGCTCACACGGAGACACGGAGGCACAGAGATGAAGTCATCTCCGTGCCTCCGTGTGTTTTACGCGAGGTCAGGCCGCGGCGGGCTCGTCTTCGCGGATCTCGACGCCGCGGGTGCGGAGGAGGCGCTCGACGGCCTCGCCGATCTTGTTGTTGGGGGTGGAGGCGCCGGCCGTGAGCCCCACCGTCAGGGGACCGGCGGGGAGCCAGTCCTCCGCCTCGGCTTCGGGGGCGTCCAGCGGGGTGCCGGCGGGCTTGAAGCGGATGGTGCCCCGCTCGGGGTCGATGCAGTCCGCGTCCGCGATGTGGTACGTCACGGTGTGGCGGGCGCAGAGGACCGCCAGGTGGTTGGTGTTGGACGAGTTGTAGCCGCCCACCACCAGCATCACGTCGGGCGGGCCCTGGGGCCCCTCCACCAGCTTGACCACCGCGTCCTGCCGCTCCTGCGTGGCGGAGCAGATGGTGTCGAAGGAGCGGAAGTGGTCCGCCAGCTTGTCGCTCCCGAAGCGGCGCTCCATGGAGCGCCCCACCTCGGCGGCGATGGCCAGCGAGTCGCCGGAGAGCATGGTGGTCTGGTTGGCCACGCCGATGCGGTCCAGGTGCAGATCCGGATCGAACCCCGCCGACGCCTTCTTGCGGAAGTGCTCCAGGAACGCCTCGCGCGACAGGGCGCCGGGGGCGCGCTCCACGTAGTCCATCACCAGGCGCGCCTCGTCCATGTCGAACACCACCACGTAATGCCCGCCCACGTGCTTCAGGGCCTGGCTGGCGGTGGCGCGGGTCTCCTCGTGGCGGTACTTGCCGTGGATCAGCGAGGTGAAGCCGTCGCGGGCGTACTGCTCCACGCGCTTCCACACGTTCAGCACGCTGCCGCAGGTGGTGTCCACCAGCACGCACCCCACCTCCTGCAGCCGCCGGAAATCTTCGGTGGTGGCGCCGAATGCGGGAAGGATCACCACGTCGTCCGGCGTGACGCCGCCGAAGTCGAACTCGCCGTCCGGGCCGGGCTGCAGGAAGACGATCCCCATCCCGGTGAGGCGCTGGTTGATGTGGGGGTTGTGGATGATCTCCCCCAGCAGGAACACGCGCCGGTCGGGGAAGTGGATGCGCGTTTCGTACGCGTAGTCCACGGCCCGGTCCACGCCGTAGCAGAAGCCGAACTCCTCGGCCAGCCGCACGGTCACCGCATCCGCGCCCTCGCCGAAGCGGTCCTCGTAGCCCCGCGCGCGGATGCGTTCCACCAGCGCGCTGTGGTACTCGGACCGGATGAGCGGCTCGATCTCCTTTTTCCGGCCGAAGCCGCGGCGAAAGTACGTCTGTTCCATCGGATGCGGTGCGTGGGACGGGACGGCTGCTTGCGCTCAGTACCCGCGGGGGGTGAAGGAGTGCCTGCGTGAGTGCATGCGACGGTGCGTGGGGCTGCGGCGCGCTGACGGAAGGCCCTCACCCCCCCCGACCCCCGCTCTCCCAATAATGGGAGAGGGGGGCGCATTCCATCCATCCAGCCGCGCCCGGGGATCTGGGCACCCGCGAGTGGGGGTAGGCTGCGGGCGCCGAATAAGGCTCAGAGCGCGCAGACACCGAGGATGCGCCTCCTCCCCCACTGTTTGGGGGAGGAGGACGGGAGGTGAGGGCCACCTTCCAGTACACGCCGGACCCCGCACTCACGCACCAACCCACTCACGCACTTCTCGCCCCCAACGCTAACGCCGCACCGCCAGGCGGGGCAACCTCGCGCAACCGCGGTAGGGGGAATAGTTTTTGCCCCCGGCAGGCACATCTGCACGGCGGAACCGGCACTCGGGGGGACGGGATGGCAGGGAGGCAGGCGAAGGGGAAGATGCTGGAGGGCGCGCCGCCCAAGCCGCGCGCCACCAGGCGCTCCAGCGACACCGGCAAGGGCGGCGGAGCCACGCGCAACGCCGCGCTCATGCTGCTGCTGGTGATCACCGTGGCCACCATCGGCGGGATCGGCGCGTTCGCGTGGGTGATGTGGGGGCGACTCGACCGCGGGCTCCTCGCCCAGCGCGAGACGGCCCGCCGCCGGGCGGACTGGGTGCGCATCGACGAGCTTCCACGCTTCGTCACGGACGCGTTCACGGCCGTGGTGGACACCGCCTCCTTCCAGCGCACCCCGCCCGAGGAGCGCGACCGCAACCCCATGCTCTCGCGCGACCTGGTGCGCCAGGTGCACCGGCTGGGCAACCTGGGCGTGAGCGGCGATGCGCGCGAGCTGGTGATGGCCCCGCTCCTGGAGCGCTCCCTCTCCAAGCGCGGCCTGCTGGAGCTGTACCTGAACCGGATCTCGATGGGGCGCACCGGCGATTGGCCGGTGTACGGCGTCTTCCACGCCTCGCGCGAGTACTTCGGGAAGGACGTGAGGAAGCTCACGCTGGGCGAGGCGGCGACGCTGGCGGGCTTCCTCCTCCCCCCCGCCCTCCCCTCGCCCGAGCAGGCGCCGGGGCCCGTGGGGGCGCGCCGCAACGAGGTGCTGCGGCGGATGCTGGCTTCGGGACGCATCACCGAGGCCGCGTACCGGCAGGCGGCCCGCGAGCCGCTCGCTTTCCAGCCGGGGGCGGACTACTCGCCCATGTCGCGCCCCGCGGAGTGGCGGCGCCAGCCCGAGGTCATCCGCCTGCCGCCGGAGCTGCGGCCGAGTCGCCAGCTCGCGGACTCGGCGGCTGCGGCGGTCGCGCGGCCGAGTCCGGGCGCGGAGTAGCCTCCTGCGGGCGCGAGAGGTGAGCCTCCACCAGGCGCCACTCGCCCCGCTCCCGGGCGAACACCCCGCTCATCCGCAGGAGCACCGGGTCGGTGGCGGCGGAGGTGGAGAGGAGCTGGAGGTGGGTGGAGAACCACCCCATCCCCGTGGAAGCCCCCACCCGCAGGTCCGGCGTGCGCACGATGGCGGGCGTCGGGATGGCCAGCTCGGTGACGGCCTCCATCATCCCCGCGGCGCCGAAGCGCACCAGGCCGCCATTTCCCTCCGCACCCACCACCGCGGCAAGCTCGTCGGGCGCCAGCGCGCCCACGGCCTCGCCGGTGTCCGCGCGTCCCAGCGCTTCGGCGAAGAGGCGCACGCGGGTGCGGATCTCGTCGGCGGCCTCCTGCCGGTCGACCACGGCGGGGTCGGGGTGGCTGTAGAACTCGGGCGGGGTGCGCTCCACCTTGCACGCGGCAAGGGCGAGGAGGGCGGCGGCTGCGACGACGGACCGTTGCACGGGTCTCCGGGAGCACGTTCGGGATGGCGCGGACTGCCAACAAGATGCGGGCGCCCCCCTTCCTGTCAAGCCGCACGCCGCGGCGGGTGCGGTGTATGGGGAGGGCGTCAAGTCTTGACGGCCGCGCGGGGTGGAGCCATCGTCCAATCGTTCCCCCCGCGAAACCACTCGATGTTTTCCTAGATGATCTGGTTCGGCAAGCTTTCCAAGATCTTCGCGGCCCCCGCGGGCATCGCGCTGGCGCCGGGCGACGACGCGGCCCGGATGGAGCAGGCGCTCCGCTGGGTGGCCGCGCGCGCGCCGCAGCTTGAAGGGGGCGAGCTCCTGGACGCGCTGGCCGGCACCGGCTGGGTGGACCGGGAGACCGCCGCCCGCCTCCTCCCCGCCTTTCGCGGCTTCGACGCGGACCGCGTCTTCGCCGAGTCGCTGCGCTCGCTCTCGCTGCGCGGCGACACGGCGGCCGAGGAGTTCCGCAGCCGCGTGGTGCGGGTGGTGGAGGACCTCACGGGCGACGCGCGGCTGGCCGCGCTGGGCCCCGAGCAGGCGATCCGCTTCGCCCACGGCGAGCGCGAGGGCGTGGTGCTCGCCTACCCGCAGGTGTCGTTCACGCTGGGCGGCAGCGCCATGAAGGCCGTGACCGCCGCGGTGGAGGAGCTCCCGGACACGCTGGTGATCGTAGCGCGCAACTTCGCGGAGGGCGCGGCGGCCCAGCTCCGCTCGGTTCTGGACCGCAGCGAGGTGCCGGGCACGCTGGTCACCGTGAACCTGCTGCTGGGGATGCGGGCCATGGCCCTCAAGTACCAGCCCTCGCCCGACCGGGTGATCGACCTGCTCGGCGCGGGCGGCGCGCTCCGGTCCAGGGACATCGCGGCGCTCGGGGATCGTTAACAGCCGGGCTCACACAGAGACACGGAGGCACGGAGACCGTCGAGCAGGCGGTCGAGGTGCTCGTCCGTCGTTTTGGGGTTCATCAGGGTCACGCGCAGGACGCGGACGCCGTCGAGGACGGTGGTGGTGATCCAGCCGGCGCCGCTCTCGTTGTAGCGGCGGCGGAGCTCGGCCTGGAAGTGGTCGCCGAGCTCGGGGCAGTGGCGGAAGCAGAGGATGTTGGACTCCGGCGCGTGCATCGGCTCAAAGTCGGGGGCGGCGGTGAGCCGGGCGTGGAGCGACTCGGCGTTGCGCACGGTGGTCTCCAGGAGCGCGGCGAAGTGGTCGGCGCCGTAGTGCTGCAGCGTCACCCACAGCTTCAGCGCGTCGAAGCGGCGGGAGCACTGCAGTGTCATGCGCCCCGCATCCCACGAGCGCTCCTCGCCGGGGCGCGCGTGGAAGAGGTACGGGGCCTTCTGGCGGAAGGCGGCGTTGAGGTGGCGCCCGTCGCGCACCAGCACCGCGCCGGTGGACATCGGCATCCACATCATCTTGTGCGGATCCCACGCGATGGAGTCCGCGCGCTCGATGCCGCGCACCCGGTATTTCAGCGACTCGCTGAGCAGGAACGACGCGCCGTGGGCGCCGTCCACGTGCATCCACACGCCATGGCGCGCGCACACGTCCGCCACGTCGTCCAGCGGGTCGAAGAGGCCCGTGGCCGTGGAGGCGGCGGTCGCGCTCACCGCGAAGGGAACCCGCCCCTCGCGTTTGAGGGCGCCGAGCGCGTCGTCCAGCGCCGCCGGGTCCATCTTCCCATCCCGGTCCGGCACGGCGACCACGGCCTCGCTCCCCAGCCCCATCAGCCCCGCCGTGCGCTCCACCGAGTAATGCGAGTGGCCGGAGACCAGCAGCACGGCGCGCTCCGCGTCGGGCGTGCGCGCCACCCCCTCCACCCAGCAGCCGGGGAAGCGGGCTTCGCGCGCGGCCAGGAGCCCCGTTAGGTTGGCGACGCTGCCGCCGGAGACCAGCGTCCCCTCCGCCGTCGCGGGGAAACCGGCGGCCCCCACCAGCCACCTCATCACCTGCGCCTCCACCACCGTCCCCGTGGGCGACATCTCCCACACGGCGAGCGACTGGTTGAGCAGCGAAACGAGCGCATCCGCCAGCACCGAGTGCGGCAGCGGCGGGGCCACCTGGTGGCCCATGAACATCGGGTGGTTCACGTGGATGGCGTCGCCCACCACCTTCTCCCACACATCCTCCCACACCTCCTCAGCGGGCCTTCCCTGCCGCGGCAGCGGCTCGGCGAAGCGGCGCGCCAGCTCGGCCGGCGCGTGCGGGGTGGACACGGGGCGGGATTCGATCGATTCGATATACTCGGCCAACCGATCGATGAGCCGGTGGCCGTGCTCGCGTAGTTCTGAAGTCATCCCCAAATGTAACCACAGGCTCACACAGAGACACAGAGGCACAGAGAAAAGTTCTTCTCTGTGCCTCTGTGTCTCTGTGTGAGCCAATCAGTTCAAGTGAACAGGTCGAGCACCTTCGCGGCGACCCGGTTCACGAGCCCCGGCTCCTCCTCCAGGGCTTCTTCTTCCTCTTCGGCCTTCGGTTCCGGCTCGGCGAGGAGGGTGACCTCCACCACACGGTCGTGCGCGGAGAGGGGGAGTGCGCGCTCCATGAGGGTGGCGCGAGTGCCCTGCGGGGTCTCGTCCGTCTTGAGGCGGAGGGTGCGGCCGACGGCGGTGATGGCCATCAGGTCCTCGCCCGCGTGCACCTCGCGGAGGCCGGCGAGCGAGCCGGTCTCCTTGTCCGGGGTGTGGAGGGCGTTGCCCAGGCCGTCGCGCTTCTGCAAGGGAAGCTCGGCGTGGGGGATCCGCTTGGCGAAGCCGCGCTCGGTGACGGCCAGGACCTCGGCGTCGTGGCGGATGGCGGCCATGCCCGCGACGCTCTCGCCGGGCTTGAGCTTGATGCCGCGCACGCCCTGCGACACGCGGCCCTGCAGCGGGATCTCCCCCTCGGCGAAGCGGATGGCGCGGCCCTTGGCGGAGGCCAGCACCACCTCGTGCTCACCGTCGGTGACCCGCGCGTCCACCACGCGGTCGCCGGACTTGAGGGTGAGCGCCTCGATGCCGCCGCGGGCGCGGGCGTACTGGTCCAGCGCGGTACGCTTGACCGTGCCCTCGGCCGTGGCGAAGAGGACGTAGCGGTCCGGGCGGAACTCGGGAACGCGGTGCACGGCGGCAAGCCGCGCGTTGCGGGCGCCCTCGAAGAGCTGCCGGATGGCCTTGCCGCGCCCGCTGGACTCGGGGATGTCGCGCACCCCCAACCCGAAGGCGCGCCCGTCCGTGCTCAGGAAGAGGAGCGTGTCTTCCGTGCTCGCCACGAAGGCCCGCTCGATGTAGTCGTTCTCGTAGCGGTCCATCGACAGCCCCTTGCCGCGCCGCGCCCCGCGCTGGTACACGGCCATGGGAATCTGCCGGACGTACCCCTCGCGCGAGACCGTGACGACCACCTCTTCGGCCGCGACCAGGTCCTGGATCTTGACCTCGCTCTCGTTGTCGAAAAGCTGGGTGCGGCGCGGGTCGTCGTACTGCGCCGCCAGCTCCAGCAGCTCGCGGCGCACCTCGGCGGTCTGCAGCGCGGGGGAGGCCAGGATCTCCTCCAGCTCCGCGATGCGCGTCTCCAGCTCGGCCATGCGCTCGCGCAGCTCCTTGCCTTCCAGCTGCGTGAGGCGGGAGAGGCGCATGTTGAGGATGGCCTCGGCCTGGCGCTCGTCCAGCTTCAGATCCTTTTCCAGCTTCCGGGCCGCCGTCTCGCGGTTGCGGGAGCCGCGGATGATGGCCACCACCTCGTCGATGCGCTTGAGGGCGACCAGGAGGCCGCGGAGGACGTGGGCCTCGTCGCGGGCCTTGCCCAGCTCCCACGCGGAGCGGCGGACCACCACCTGGATGCGGTGGTCGCGGTAGCGCTCCAGCATCTCCTTGAGCGAGAACTCGCGCGGCACGCCGTTGTCCAGCGCCAGCGAGATCACGCCGAAGGTGGTCTGCAGCGCCGTCCACTTGTAGAGGCGCTCCATCACCTTCGCCATGTCCGCGCCGCGCTTGAGCTCGATGACGACGCGGATGCCTTCGCGGTCGCTCTCGTCGCGCAGGTCCGAGATGTCGGTCACCTTGCCGGCACGCGTGAGCTCGGCGATCTGCTCGATGATGCGCGACTTGTTGGTGCCGTACGGGATCTCGGTAATGACGATCTGCTCCTTGCCGCTGCGCTTCTGCTCGCGGTAGAAGCGGGCCCGCATCACCACGCGGCCGCGGCCCTTCTCGTACGCTTCCTGGATCCCCTTCAGCCCCACCACCATCCCCCCGGTGGGGAAGTCGGGGCCGGGGACGTGCTTCATCAGCTCCGCGACGGTGCACTCCGGGTGGTCCAGCAGGTGCACGGCGGCGCGTACGACCTCACCGATGTTGTGTGGGGGGATGTTGGTGCTCATCCCCACCGCGATGCCGCTGGAGCCGTTGACCAGCAGGTTGGGGAGGCGCGAGGGGAGGACGCGCGGCTCCCTGAGGCGGTCGTCGAAGTTGGGAGCGTAGTCGACGGTGTCCTTGTCGATGTCCGCCAGCATCTCGGTGGCGATCTGCGACAGCCGCGCCTCGGTGTAGCGGTACGCGGCGGCGGCGTCCCCGTCGATGGAGCCGAAGTTCCCCTGCCCGTCCACCAGCGGGTAGCGGAGGGAGAAGTCCTGCACCATGCGCACGAGCGAGTCGTACACCGCCGTGTCGCCGTGCGGGTGGTACTTGCCCAGCACGTCGCCCACGACGGTCGCGCTCTTCTTGTAGGGGCGCGCGGGCGTGAGCCCTGCCTCGTGCATGGCGAAGAGGATGCGGCGGTGCACCGGCTTCAGCCCGTCGCGCACGTCGGGGAGGGCGCGCTGCACGATGACGCTCATCGAATAGTCGATGAACGACTCGCGCATTTCGTCTTCGATCAGCCGCGGGAGGATGCGGTCGCGCTGCGTGGTGGTGGCGATCATGGGTATCTGGGTACCGATGGTGCTGCTGGGGGAGGTGCGAAGTTCTAAGTACTGAGTGCCTGGTGCCTAGTGCCTAGTGCCTGGTAGCGGCGCGTTTCATACACCGGCCCGGGCCGCGGGTTCGGTGAATCTTCGGGAATGTTGCGGGAATGCGCAACGGGTCTGCATCGTGCGTTCGGCGCGCCCGACGCACGAACCGACCCCCCACGGAGGCAGCATGGGAAGACGCGCGGAAGACATTCCACCCCCCGTCCACGCCGGCGTGCAGCGGGTGGTGCTGCTGGGCTACATGGCTTCGGGGAAGAGCACCGTGGGCGAGGCGCTGGCGCGGCGGCTCGAGTGGAGCTTCCTGGATTTCGATGTGGAGATAGAACAGCGCGAGGGGCGAACCGTCAAGGAGATCATCGACGCGGTGGGCGAGGAGGGCTTCCGCGACCGCGAGGCCGCGCTCACCGCCGAGGCCGCATCCGCCACGCGCCTGGTGATGGCCCCGGGCGGCGGCTGGATCACCCGCCCCGAGCTGCTGGGCCTGCTGGGCGCCGAGACGCTGCGCGTGTGGCTGCGCGTTTCCGTGGACGAAACGGTGCGCCGCCTGCGCGAAGACACCATCGCCCGCCCCTTCAAGGAGCTGGACGACCCCCACCCCATGATCGCGCAGATGCTGGCCGAGCGCGAGCCCCTTTACCGCCTGGCCGACATGGCCATCCCCGCCGATCACCGCTCCGTGGAGTCGATCGCGTTCGAGATCGAGCAGACGGTGAGGACGCGGGCGGGGTGCGCGGCGGAAGTCTGAAAGAAGTCTCACACAGAGGCACAGAGACACGGAGAAAACTTCATCTTCTCTCCTCTGTGTCTCTGTGCCTCTGTGTGACCCAATCAGTTCCAATCCTCGAGAACTTCCTCGAACTCCATGGACATCGTGGGATGCCCGTGGCGCTCGGCGGCGGCGATGCCGGCGCGGTAGGCTTCGCGGGCCTCGTCGTCGCGGCCGAGCTGGCGGAGGGCGTGGCCCAGGCGGCCGTAGGCGTTGCCCTCGTCGTCCGCCAGCGACAGGTAGGCGCGCAGCTCGCGGGCGGTGGCCTCCCAGTCGGCGGCTTTTTCGTACTCCAGCGCCAGGCCGAAGCGGGGGCGCGGGTCTTCGGGGTGCGCCGCGGCCATCTTGAGCAGCGCGTCGGTGCGCGAATGGTCGGACACGGCTACCAGTGCGACGGGTTGAGGAGCTCCAGGGCCAGCACGCCGGCGGCCACGCCCAGCGCCGCCGCCCCGCCGATCATCGCCGTGCGCTCGCGCGGCACCATCGCCAGCTCGCGTCGCCAGCGCGCCAGGCTCCACCCGCGGAAGGGGAAGGCGCGCGCGCTCGCCGGGAGCGGCGCCGCGATCGCCTCGTCCAGCGGCGCGGGCGGGGCCGGACGTGGAACGCGCTGGGCCGCGCCGCACTCCGCGCAGCGGGCCCGGCCACCCTGGCGCGCGGTGCGGTTGGCCCACGCCAGCACACCCCCGCAGGCGGCGCAGGGCTGCCCCGCGGGCTGCGGCCGGATCGACTGGTGGAAGGCGTGGCGGCTCATCCCGAGCCGCGCGGCGAGCGCTTCCACGGGGTCGCGGCTGTGCCAGTACAGGCGGTTCGCGCTCGCGTGCAGCGCGTCGGCCGTTTCGATGACGTCGTTCATGGAAGGCAGATCCCCGTACGACTGGGTTTTGCGATTGACGGAAGGTAGCCGGGCCGCACGCACCGTGCCACCCGCCGCGTTGTCTCGCCACCGCGCGCGCGGTATCTTGCGCCCGCTCCGGCGCTCCCGCCGGAGATGAGGACCCGCTCGCGCAGTGAGATGGAACCCTGGTCGTGAACCGATCCGTGCTCTCCGCCCCCGCCCCTCCGGCCCGGCTCGACGCCGCGCCGGGGCGCGTGGGGCGCTCGCCCCTGGCGATCGTATTCGTCACCGTGCTCCTGGACCTGGTGGGGTTCGGGATCGTCATCCCCCTCCTCCCGCTGTACGCGCAGGGGTTCGGCGCCGGGCCCGTGGCCGTGGCGTCGCTGCTGGCCGTGTACTCGGCCATGCAGTTCCTCTTCGCCCCCTCGTGGGGGCGCCTCTCGGACCGCTTCGGGCGGCGGCCGGTGCTGCTCGTGGGTCTCTTCGGGTCGGCCCTTTCGTACCTGCTGTGCGGGCTGGCCGGGAGCGTGGCGACGCTGCTGGCGGCGCGGGCGCTGGGCGGGTTCATGGGTGCCAACGTGGGCGTGGCGCAGGCGTACGTCGCCGACGTCTCCCCGCCCGAGGAGCGCGCGCGGGCCATGGGGATGATCGGCGCGGCGTTCGGGCTGGGCTTCATCCTGGGACCCGCGCTGGGCGGCGCGCTGGCCGGCTTTGGCACGGCGGTGCCCTTTCTGGCCGCGGCCGGGCTGACGCTGGCCAACGCCCTGCTCGCGCTGTGGTGGCTCCCCGAGTCGCTCCCCGCCGAGGCCCGCGGCACCACTGCGCGCAGCCCGGGGCTGGCCACGCGGCTGCGGGCCCTGCGCGGCACCCGGCTGCGAGCCCCGTACGCCGCCGCGTTCCTGCTGACCCTGGCCTTCGCCGCGGCGGAGGCGACGCTGTCGCTGTGGGCGGACCGGCGCTGGGGGATGGGGCCGCGCACCGTGGCCTTCCTCTTCGCGTACCTGGGATTGGTCTCGGTGCTGGCGCAGGGGTGGGGCGTGGGGCGGCTGACGCGGCGGCTGGGCGAGCGCCGCACCGCCATCGTGGGGCTGGCCGCGCTGGCCGTGGGGATGGCCGCGCTGGCCGCCGCCCCCACCCTGGCCATGCTGGGGCTCGCGCTCGCCGCCCTCGCCTTCGGGCAGGGAACGGCGTCGCCCTCGCTCTCGTCGTGGGTGTCGCGCGCGGCGGGCGCGGCCGAGCAGGGACAGGTGCTGGGCGTCTACCAGTCGCTCTCCGCCCTGGGGCGCGTGGTGGGGCCCATGGGCGGCGGGCTGGCCTTCGCCCACCTGGGGATCTCCGCGCCGTACCTGGCGGGGGCGGCGCTGGTCTTCGCGGCGCTGGCGGTGGTGGCGCTGGCGGGAGGCGTGTCGTGATCCGCCCGCCCCGCCTGCGCGAGGGCGCCCGCATTGCGCTGGTGGCCCCCGCGGGCCCGCTGGCCGAGGGCGCGGTGGAGCGCGCGGAGGAGCGCGTGCGGAGCTGGGGTTGGGTGCCGGTGGTGGGCGAGCACGCCCGCGCCCGCACCGGCTTCCTGGCCGGCGGCGACGAGGCGCGCGCCGCGGACTTCAACGCGGCGCTGCGCGATCCTTCCAACGACGCCCTGTGGTGCCTGCGCGGCGGCTACGGCACCATGCGCATCCTGGACGCGCTGGACTGGGGCGCGCTCGCCGCCCGGCCGCGGCCGGTGATCGGCTTCAGCGACAACACCGCCATTCACCTGGCCATCCAGCGCCTGGGCGCCGTCTCCTTCCACGGCCCCCACCCGGCCACGGTGGATCTCAACGACTTCTCGCGCGACTCCCTGCTCCGCGCGGTGGCCGACGACGCACCCGCCGGCGTCCTCCCCTTCCCCGCGGGGAGCCCGGGACGCGCCGAGACGATCACCCCCGGCACGGCCGACGGCCCGCTGGTGGGCGGCAACCTGTCGCTCGTGGCGGCCACGCTGGGTACGCCCTACGCGATCCGCGCCGAGGGCGCGCTGCTCTTCCTGGAAGAGGTGGGCGAGTCCTCCTACCGCCTGGACCGCCTGCTGACGCAGCTGCGACTGGCGGGGGTGCTGGACGGGGTGGCGGGCGTCGTGGTCGGCGCCTTCACCGAGGCCCCCGACGAGGGCAACGCCGCGATGCCCTCCTCCGCCGATGTGCTGCGCGAGCGGCTGGGCGACCTGGGCGTCCCCGTGGCGATGGGCTTCCCTTTCGGCCACGTGGAGGACAACTGGACCCTCCCCATGGGCGTACGTGCGCGCCTGGATGCGGACGCGGGGACGCTGGAGCTGGTGCAGGCGGCCGTGGGGCCGGCGGGCCCTCACCCGGCGGCCTGATAGCCGCCACCCTCTCCCACAAACTGCGTGGGAGAGGAGCCTGTCCCGTAAAGCTCCAGAGGGGCGCGAGCGGCGGTTGGGCAGGATAGATTATCCTGCGTCCAACCAACTGGAGCTGCCGATGAGCTACAACTTCCGTCCGTACGCGCAGGAC
>CADCTW010000080.1 GCA_902805735.1 uncultured Gemmatimonadota bacterium
GTGCGGCGGCACGTGCACGGGCGATGCTGTCGCGCTGCGCTGCACGGCGCGGGGGACGGGGGGCACTGTCCGCCGCGGCGGTGTCGGCGGGCTCCGTCGCCTCCACGGGCGTGGGGCGGGCGGGGCGCTCCGATGCCGCCACCCACACGACCTCTCCCTGCACGCGGTGCGGCGTCGGGCGGCCGGTGGACTGCACCGCGAAGGGCGCGGCCCAGCGGGAGGGGCGCGCGGGCGCGGCTTCCGCCGGAACGGAGTCCGTGCGCAGCGTGTCGCCCGCTTCCGTGGTCTGCGCGCGGGCGGCGCCGGAGGCGAGGAGGAGGAGCGGCGCGAGCAGCGCTGCGCGGATCATCGCGCGGGGACCCGGGCGCGGCGGTGCTTGACGTACTCGAAGACCCCCGGGAGCACCGAAAGGATCACGATCGCCACCACCACCACCTCGAAGTTCTTCTTCACGAAAGGCACCGCGCCGAAGAAGTACCCCGCGAAGAGCATGGACGTGACCCAGAGGAGCGCGCCGACCACGTTGAACAGCAGGAACTTGCCGTAATCCATGCGCGACGCGCCGGCCACGAAGGGGGCGTAGGTGCGCACGATGGGCATGAAGCGGGCGAGGATGATGGTCTTGCCGCCGTACTTGGCGAAGAACTCCTGCGTCTTCACCAGGTACGCCGTCTTCAGGATGCGGGCGTCGTCCTTGAACACCTTGGTCCCGACCGCCTGCCCGATCCAGTAGTTGACCGTGTCGCCCAGGATCGCGGCGATCATCAGCACCGTCCAGAGGATGAGGATGTTGAACCCCATCTCCGGGTTGGCCGCCAGCGCCCCGGCCGCGAAGAGGAGCGAGTCGCCCGGGAGGAAGGGCGTCACCACCAGCCCCGTTTCGCAGAAGATGATTGCGAACAGGATGCCGTACGCCCACGCGCCGTACTGGGTGATCATCGCGCCCAGGTGGACGTCGAGGTGCCGAAAGTAGTCGAGCGCCTGTGTTAGAAAGCTCATCCCGGGCCGCCAGGGGGTGCGTTCCGCGGCGCGCGGGAGGGGTAGGTCCCTCCGTGGCCCGCGGGAGGCGGAATGCTATCGTAAACCGTGCCAGGTGCCAAGTGGGGAGTGCCCAATGGGAGTGCCTAGTGCCCAGTGCCGAGTGCCAAGTAACAGAAGTCCTGAGTCCTGAGTGGAACGGCAGTTCAGCACCAGGCACTAGGCACTAGGCACTAGGCACTAGGCACTAGGCCTTTCCGCTTGACGGCCCCGTTAACCTTCCCGCGGGCTAACGGCAACCGGAAGGCGAAGATGGCGGAGCAGAACAACCTCTCATCCGACGAGTCGCTGCGATACGCGCGGCACCTGATCCTTCCGCACGTGGGACCCGCGGGGCAGGCACGGCTGCGGGCGGCGCGCGTCCTGGTGGTGGGCGCGGGCGGCCTGGGCTCGCCGGTGGCGATGTACCTGGCGGCGGCCGGCGTGGGGACGCTGGGGATCGTGGACTTCGACCGGGTGGACGCCACCAACCTGCAGCGCCAGGTGATCCACGGCACGGGCGACGTGGGGCGCCTCAAGCTGGACTCGGCCCGCGACCGCATCGCCGAGATCAACCCGCACGTGCACGTGGAGGGCTTTCCCCTGCGCCTCACCTCGGCAGACGCGCGGGAGGTGGTGCGCGGGTTCGACGTGGTGGTGGACGGCACGGACAACTTCCCCACGCGCTACCTGCTGAACGACGCCTGCGTGCTGGAGGGGAAGCCCAACGTGTACGGCTCCATCCTGCGCTGGGAGGGACAGGCGTCCGTGTTCTGGGCCCAGCGGGGCCCGTGCTACCGCTGCCTCTTCGCCGAGCCGCCCCCGCCGCACCTCGTGCCCAACTGCGCCGAGGGTGGCGTGATGGGGGTTCTGCCCGGAATCGTGGGCTCCATCCAGGCCACGGAGGCGCTCAAGCTGGTGCTGGACGAGGGGGAAACGCTGGCCGGCCGGCTCTTGCTTTTCGATGCCCTGCGAATGAGGTTCCGCGAGATGAGGCTCCGCCGCGACCCGGCGTGCCCGGCGTGCGGCGAAAACCCCACGATCCACGAGCTGATCGACTACGAGCGCTTCTGCGGCGTCGCGGAGGCCCAACCGGAGCTTGCGATGGAGCAAGGAGTGCCCGAGATCACCCCCGCCGAGCTGAAGGCGCGCCTGGACCGCGGCGACCGCGTGACGGTGGTGGACGTGCGCGAGCCGTGGGAGTGGGAGATCGGCAACCTGGGCGCCCACGGCGCCCGCCTGATCCCCCTCAACGACCTCCCCAGCCGGATGGACGAGCTGAACCCCGAGGACGAGCTGGTGATGCAGTGCCGCTCCGGCGCCCGCAGCGCCCGCGCCGCCGAGTTCCTGCTGGCCCAGGGATTCGGCAAGGTCTCGAACCTGGAGGGCGGCATCCTGCGCTGGTCGGACGAGGTGGATCCGTCGATCCCAAAGTACTGACGAAACGAGCCTCACACACAGGCACAGAGCAAGGCCGATCTTGACGATAGAAGCCCCATCGCTCCCGTTCACCGACCCAGTGCTGATCGTCGCCACGGCGACGCTGATCTTCCTCGTCGTGCCGATGCTGGCGGAGCGGGTGCGCGTGCCGGGAGTGGTGGGGCTGATCCTGGTGGGGGCGGCGGTGGGGCCCAACGGGCTGGGGCTGCTGGGGCGCGACGACACCATCGTGCTGCTTGGCACGGTGGGCCTCCTCTACCTGATGCTCATGGTGGGGCTGGAGCTGGACCTGCACGAGTTCGCCCGCTTCCGCAACCAGAGCCTCGTCTTCGGCACCCTCTCGTTCGTCATCCCCGGCGTGCTGGGGGCGGCGATGGCGCTGGCGATGGGGTACCGCCCCGCCTCGGCGCTCCTCGTCGCTTCCGCCTTCTCGTCGCACACCCTCCTCGCGTTTCCCATCGCCAGCCGCCTGGGGATCGTACGCAACGCGGCGGTCACCACGGCGCTGGGCGGCACCATCCTCACGGAGATCCTGGCGCTCCTGCTGCTGGCAGTGGTGGTCAACGGGCGTGGCGGGGCGCTGGACGCGGCGTTCTGGGCGGGGCTGGCCGTGCCCTTCGCCGTCTACGTGGGGGTGGTGCTGTGGGCGCTGCCCAAGCTGGGCCGCTGGTTCTTCCGCGCGGCGCGGGACGGGTCGGCGGAGTTCATCTTCGTGCTCGCGTCGCTCTTCGTGGTGTCGTACGCGGCGCACTACGGCGGGGTGGAGCCCATCGTGGGGGCGCTGCTGGCGGGGCTCGCGCTCAACCGGCTGATCCCGGAGCACGGCGCGCTGATGAACCGCATCCATTTCGTCGGCAACACCATCTTCATCCCCTTCTTCCTCCTCTCGGTGGGGATGCTGGTGAACGTGCGGGCGCTCAACTCCACCCACGCGCTGGGCTTCGCGGCGGCGCTGGCGATCGGAGTGACGCTGGCCAAGTGGCTGGCGGCGCGCGTGACGCAACGGTTGCTGGGCTACACGGCGGACGAGGGATGGGTGGTGTTCGGCCTCTCCGTGCCGCACGCGGCGGGGACGCTGGCCATCGTGCTGATCGGCTTCGAGGTGGGGCTGCTGGACCAGGCGGAGGTGAACGGGGTGGTGCTGATGATCCTGGTCACCTGCATGGTCGGCCCCTGGGCCGTGGAGCGCTTCGGGCGGCGCGTGGCGCTGGCCGAGGCGCGCCGCCCCCACGACGCCGCGTCCTCGCCGCGCCGCATCCTGATCCCCCTGGCCAACCCCTCCACCGCCGAGCGGCTGGTGGAGGTGGCGCTGGTGCTGCGCGGGCGCGAATCCGGCGAGCCCCTCCTGGCCCTGGCCGTGGTCCCGGGCGAGGCCGAGGCGCAGGTGGCCGAGGCGGAGGGGATGCTGCGCGCGGCCGTGGGGCACGGGGCCGCCGCGGGGGTCGCCGTGCTCCCCGTGACCCGCGTGGATCCCAACGTGGCGGCGGGGATCGCGCGCGGCGTGGCCGAAACGCGCAGCAACACCATGGTGATCGGCTGGGACGGGCGGCACACGGGGGAGCGCGTGATGTTCGGCAGCGTGCTGGACGCGCTGCTGGAGCGCACGCGCGCCCTGGTGGTGGTCGTGCGGCCGGGGCGCCCACTGGGCACGGCCGGGCGCATCGTCCTGGTGGTGCCGCCCGCCGCCGAGCGCCACCCGGGCTTCGCCGAGGCGGCGCGCGCCGTGAACCTGCTGGCCGCCGGCGCGGGCGTTTCGCTGGCCGGCATCGCCGTGGCGGGCGACCCGGAGGGAGCTCGCCAGGCGCACGCCGCCGTGCGCCCCCGGGTGGCCGCCGCCTGGGAGGCGGTAGGGGGGTGGGGCGAGCTCCCGGAGCACCTGCGCGCGGCGCTCGGCCCCGACGACGTGGTGGTGCTGCTGGGCGCGCGCCGCGGCACGCTGGCGTGGACGCCGCGCCTCCAGCGCGTCCCCGCGATGCTGGCCGGGCTGTCGCCGGAGGGGCTCGCCATCGTCTACCCGCCGGAGCCCGAGGCGGACGAGGTGCCCGCCATCTCAGAGGCCGTGGCGCCGGACCGCGTGGTGCGGCTGGGGAGCGGGTCGTTCGTGGGCGCGGTGGGGCGGATGCTGGAGGGGGTGGTGGACGAGGCCAGCGCGCGCGAGGCCGCCAACGTGGTGGTGCGGAACGAGCAGCAGTTCTCGTCCGAGATCGTCCCCGGCGTGGTCCTCCCCCACGTGCGGCTGAAAGGGCTCCCGAGGCCCATCCTGGTGCTGGGGGTGAGCGACGCGGGGATCCGCTTTCCACTCGCCAAAGAGCCCGCGCGCCTTATCTTCCTCCTGGTAAGCCCCGCCGAGCGCGCCGAAGAGCACCTGCGCGCCCTGGCGGACATCGCGCGGCTCCTCTCCACCCCCGGGCGGGTGGGGGAGCTGATGGAGCGCTTCGCCCCCGGCACCCCCCTGGACTGGCTGCATGTCGACGACTGAGACCGAGGCCCTCCCCACCGCCGGCGACGTGCACGCCGCGGCCGAGCGGCTGCGCGGCGTGGCGAACCGCACGCCGGTGAGCACCTCGCGCACGCTGGACGCCATGACCGGCGCGCGCGTCTTCCTGAAGTGCGAGAACTTCCAGCGCGGCGGCGCCTTCAAGTTCCGCGGCGCGTACAACGCCGTGTCGCGCCTGTCCCAGGAGGAGCGGGCGCGCGGCGTCCTCACCTTCTCGTCGGGCAACCACGCGCAGGCGGTGGCGCTCACGGGGCGGCTGCTGGGCATCCCCGTCGTCGTGGTGATGCCAGACGACGCCCCCGCCGCCAAGGTGGAGGGCACGCGCGGCTACGGCGCCGAGGTGATCCTGTACGACCCGCGCGAGCGCGACCGCCAGGAGATCGCCGCCGGCCTGCAGCGGGAGCGCGGGATGGCGCTGATCCCGCCCTACGACCACGCGGACGTGGTCGCCGGCCAGGGCACCGCCGCGCTGGAGCTGATGGAGGAGACCGGGCCGCTGGACGCCCTCTTCGTCCCCTGCGGCGGCGGGGGGCTGCTGAGCGGCTCGGCGCTGGCCGCGAAGGCGTTCGCGCCGGAGTGCCGCGTGATCGGCGTGGAGCCGGAGCTGGCCGACGACGCCACGCGCTCCTTCCGCACGGGCGTGCTCGCCACCATCCGCAACCCGCCCACCATCGCGGACGGCCTGCGCACGCCGTCGCTGGGCCGCATCACCTTTCCGCTCGTGCGCGCCCACGTGTCGGAGATGCGCACCGTACCCGAGCAGGGCATCGCCGACGCCATGCGCTTCCTGTGGACACGCGCCAAGCTGGTGGTGGAGCCCTCCGGCGCCGTCCCCCTGGCCGCCCTCCTCGCCGCCGCCGACGAATTCCGCGGCCTGCGCGTGGGGGTGATCCTCAGCGGCGGCAACGTGGACCTCACGGCCGCCTGCAAGCTGCTTGAAGTGCGTTAGTGGGTGCGGAGGCTTCGCTGCCGTCCGCGGAGGCCCCCACCCCCGCACCTTCGGTGTCGGCGCGATGATTGAGTCCTGTCGTGGCGCGGCGCTCGCCCGGCGCGGACCGCTTGTCGCGGTGATGCTGCGGGCGCGATGAAGCAGAGCCGCGAGCCGCAGCCGCGGATGCGCCCCCCTCTCCCGTTATCGGGAGAGCGGGGGGCGGGGGGGTGAGGGCCACTTTCAGCGCGCTCCCGCCCCAGCTTTACGCACTTACGCACCGCTTTTCTTCCCTTACCTGTCGAGCAAGTCGATGCAGATGAAGCAGATGCGTACCCGCGCCCTGGCCGCGCTCCTGGCCCTCGCCGCCTTCGCCGCGCCCGCGGAGGCCCAGCAGCCCGGCCGGCAGCTCTCGCCGCGCGACACCGCGCGCATGGAGCTGGACGGGCGCCGCGTGTTCGTGGACTACGGGCGGCCTTCGATGCGCGGGCGGCGGATCGTGGGCGAGCTGGTGCCCTACGGCCGCGTGTGGCGGACGGGCGCCAACGCGGCCACCACGCTGGTCACCGAGGTGGACCTGCGCATCGGCGACGCGGTCGTCCCGCGCGGCACGTACACGCTCTACACCCTTCCCGCGGCGCGCGGGTGGACGCTGATCGTGAACCGGCAGACGGGGCAGTGGGGGACGCAGTACGACGCCTCTCGCGACCTGGTCCGCATCCCCATGCGCACCACGCGGGTGGCGCGGCCGGTGGAGCAGTTCACCATCACCCTGCAGCGCGCCACGCGCGGCACGGGCACCCTGTCGATGTCGTGGGAGAACACGAGCGTCTCCGTGCCCGTGCGGGTGCAGGCGGCGCCCGCCGCGCGCGCCGGCCGATGACCGCTGGCGCGCCGGAATCCGGCACGCGCACGGCCCCCTTCGCGGAGCCCTTCGCCCGCTTCGGCGAGGTGCTGGCCCGTGCCCGCGCCGAGAAGGAGATCCGCGAGCCCACCGCCATGTCCATCGCCACGGTGGGCGAGGACGGGCGCCCCTCGCTGCGCATGGTGCTGCTCAAGGAGTTCGACGAGCGCGGCTTCGTCTTCTACACCAACCTGGGGAGCCGCAAGGCGCGCGAGCTGCGCGCCAACCCGAACGCCGCGCTCTGCTTCCACTACCAGCCCTTCGAGGTCCAGGTGCGCATCGAGGGCCGCGTGGAGCCCGTGAGCGACGCGGAGGCGGACGCCTATTACGCGTCCCGCCCGCGCGGGAGCCGCGTGGGCGCCTGGGCCTCCATCCAGAGCACCCCGCTCCCCTCCTACGACCTCCTCGTGCACCGCGTGGAGGAGTTCGACGCCCGGTTCGGCCCCACCGGCGACATCCCGCGTCCGGCCTTCTGGAGCGGCTTCCGGGTCGTCCCCGGCGCCATCGAGTTCTGGCAGGGGATGCCCAGCCGCCTCCACCAGCGCGACGTCTACACCCTGGTCCCGGGCGAGCCGCCGCGGTGGATGCTGGGGCACCTGTACCCCTGAACCGCGGGGGCTCACACAGAGACACAGAGGCACAGAGATGAAGTTGTTCTCTGTGCCTCTGTGTCTCCGTGTGCGACTTTCAATAGTGAAAACGCGCCTGGAGACATACCAACGCGGTCGGGGTTACGCGATACACGACCCGATGTTCGCTTGTGAGGCGCCGAGACCAGCACCCTTCCGTTCCCTTGAGCGGCTCCGGTTTTCCGACCCCCTGGAATGGATCCCGCGCGGTTGCTCTCACCAGTCGGATGAGACGCAACGCGGTTTTCACGTCTTCCGCGATCCAATATTCGAGGTCGTCCAAGAACTGGTCGGTGACGCCAAAATCCCGTGCGGTTCGTGTGCGGCAGGGTTCCTCTCGCCGTCTAGCGCACACTCATCCCGACGCGTGCGCAGAGCTCATCGATAGTCATCCGATGCACGCGCCCTTCCTCGATCTGCTGCAATGCTTCGCGTATGCGGCGAGCGTTGTTTTCGGTGCTGAAGAGATGGATGTGGTCGTTGCGGCTGACCGGGTGGTTCTTCCGGACCACGCCCCGCCGCAAGCCCATCGCGCGGCGCTCCTGGGGTGCATCCTGGCGGATCATCTGCTTTCTCATGCCGTGCTCCAGGTGAGGGGGCGGCCATCTGCTGCACCCACGTTGGCGCGGGCCATTGCCGCCGTCAAGTGATTGGGCGGAACCGGTTTGCGGGGTGGCTTATTGGGCGCGCGAGCGGGCCTTTGAACACCGGGGGCTCACACAGAGACACAGAGGCACAGAGATGAAGTTGTTCTCTGTGCCTCTGTGTCTCCGTGTGAGCCCTATCCGCGCCGCGACTTTCCGATCCCGTAGCCACCGGCCACACCCGCGACGAGTGTCACCAGACCGATCAGGATCTTCTCGGTGAGCTGGTCGTTCCCGGCGGCGAGCAGCATGTGCACCAGCGACAGGATGAAGGCGCACAGGACCACGAACATCACCGCACGGAAATACCGATCCTCGCGCTCCGCCGCCCGCTCGTTCCCCACACGATCTCGGTTGATCTCCAGCATCTTGGAGATATGTTCCGGAGTCAGCTTGTCAGCTAACGGCGAACGGACCGGCCTGAATTCGCTGAACATCGCGAGCATTTCCCGAGCACGCGCCGGCGCTCGGGATATTCCATGCCCACCGCCCGGCTCTTTAGCGTCTGCCGGGTCGGTCCGGCCGACGACGGATGCTGCTTCGTCTTCCTCCGAATCGGGCGGTGTCAGATTCCCAGCCATCGTTCCGTGCACCCGTAGTGACTTGCGCGCTTACGCTCCCCACCAAGCATGTCCGGAAGCCATTCGCTGATATTCGTGGCAAGAACTTGGGAGACATAGGCGTCCATGAGGACGAGGACTTCCTCGTCGCTCAGATCCTCCTCATCCGCGATCTCCCGGACCAGCGCCGCGAACCTGGGCAGCGCTTTCCACATCTCCTCCGCGTTAGCCGGCCCGGGCGGAGCGACGGCACGGTGGATCAAGTCCTGTACTTCTCGAACCAGCGCAGCCGCGTCATCCCTCGCTTCCGGAGCGAGCGGGTCCAATCGGCTGCGGCGCGTCATAGTCGCCATCGCTCTCACCTCGTCCTCGGCACGAGACGCTTCCAAGCCTCAACCTGCACCCACGTTCGCGCGGGCCATTGCCGCCGTCAAGTGATGGGGCGGAACCGGTTTGCGGGGTGGCTTATTGGGCGCGCGAGCGGGCCTTTGAACACCGGGGCTCACGCAGAGACACAGAGGCACAGAGATGAAGTTGATCTCTGTGCCTCTGTGTCTCTGCGTGAACTCACACGCGGGGAGCGCCGGCCCAGGTACCGTGCGCGTACACCGTCTCCGCCGCGTCGTCGGTGACGCGGAAGAGGCGCAGGCCGGCGTCTTCGCCCACCCAGAGGCGGGCGTGGCCGGGGAGGGGGAGGGGGGAGCGGAAGGCGATGCGCAGGCGGCGCAGGGCGATGGGGTCGCCGCGCAGGGGGCCCTCCACGAGCGCGTGCGCCGTCATGGCCGCCGTGCAGAGGCCGTGCAGGATCGGGCGGCGGAAGCCGAAGGGGCGCGCCGTCCAGCTCCACAGGTGGATGGGGTTGTAGTCGCCGGAAGCGCGCGCGAATCGGCGGCCCGCGCCGCCCGGCAGCACCCAGCTCGCCAGCGGCTCCCACAGCGCCGGCTCGGGGGCTGGAGCGCGGCGCGGCTCCTCGGCGGCGCGCGGCTCCGGCGGGGTGCGCGAGCGCGCCAGGAAGATGGCGGTGCTCTGCGAGCAGAGCTGGCCCGTTCCCGTCCAGTTCCGCGCCGTGACCGTGAGGCGGATGCCCTTGGCGACGCGTTCGGCGCGCTCCAGCTCCACTCTGCAGCGCACGGCGTCGCCCTGGCGGATGGGACGGAGGGAGAGGATCTCGCTCTCCACGTGGACCACGCCGCCCAGCGGAAGCGGCCGGTCCAGCCCCGTGAACAGCTCCAGGCACTGCGCCGTCTCCCAGGTGGTGGGGAAGAGCGGCGGAAGCGGCGCCCGGTCGCCGCGCAGCGCCTGGATGCCGCCCCCCTCCGTCGCCTCCAGGTAGCGCTCCACCGCGGCGGGCGCGGCGAACACCCCCGTGCGCTCCGCCGACGGCTTGCGGCGGGGCGCCTCCAGCGGCGGCTCCGCCTCGTTGCGCGCCATGAAGCCGCGCGCCGCCAGCCGCAGCGCCGCGCCGATGTTGGACAGGGCTCGGCTCATACGCTCCCGATCACCTGCACGGCGACGGTGCGCTCGCGGGGGCCGTCCCACTCGCAGAGGTAGATGCCCTGCCAGCGGCCCAGGAGGGGGCGGCCGTCGCGGACGATCAGGGTGAGGGATGGGCCGAAGAGGGAGGTCTTCACGTGGCTGTCGCTGTTGCCCTCGGCGTGGCGGTAATAGGGCTCGGTGGCGGGGACGACGTCGTCCATCTTGCGGACGACGTCGTGCACCACGTCCGGGTCGGCGTTCTCGTTGACGGTGAGCGCCGCCGTGGTGTGCAGGCTCTGCACCACCACGATCCCTTCGCGCACGCCCGTGCGCCGCACCGCCTCTTCCACGCGGTCCGTGATCTCGACCATCGTGTTGCGCTCGCGGGTGCTTACGCGAATCTCCTTCATCTCGCTCAGTCTCTGTGCCTCTGTGTCTCTGCGTGAGACAATCAGTTCATCATGGGATCGCTCGCGGCCGACTGCACCAGGAACGGCGTCTCGTGCACCTCGCCGCCGCCGATGCTCACGGTGAAGCGGTACATCCCCTCGCGCGGGAACTGCACGCCGACCATCGCGAACACCTGGTTGGCGGTGGCGAACTCGCCCAGCGGGATGCCGGGGGCCGTGATCTCGCCGACCGCCTCGAACATCACCTCGCCGTCCTGCGCCACCAGGCGCACGTGCACGGGAAAGGAGCGCCCCGCATCGGCGTACTCCATCTGCACGCGGAAGGCGAAGACGAGGCGCGGGTGAACGACGGGGAAGGCCTCCGCCGTGATGCGGTCGAAGATCCCCAGCACGTTCAGCTTCCCTTCCTGCGACACGTTGGCTTCGTCGGCCAGGAACGCCAGCGAGATGTTCATCGGTTCCCTTCCGGCCGGGCCGGGCATGGAGTGTCCTGTCCGTGGATCCAGAGCGACGACACCGTGCGGTCGTCGGGGAGCGAATCGGCCGGCGCGGCGGCGGGCGGCGCCTCCACGCCGAAGCTGACGCCCGGCGCGTTGGGCGACCACACGGCGACCTTCCCCTCCGCCTCCACCGCACAGAGCCGGCCGTAGCGGCTGCGCAGCTCCCCCAGCGTGGAGCCGATCCCCACCCCCGCCGCCGTGCGCAGCTCGGGCGACGCGGCCAGTACCCGCGTCACGCTGTCCCCCTCCAGCCGCGCCACCACGGCCCTGCCGCCCAGCGACACCACCAGCCCCTTCTCGGCCAGCCCCTCCGCCTGCCACGCGGTGTCGCGCGCTTCGGGACAGGCGGCGCGCAGGGCGGCGGATTTCATTCCCAGCCGGACCGGTCCGATGCCGTAGCGCTGCGCGGGCGCCGTCCCCGCCGTGGCGCAGCCGCCCGCCGCCCGCTCCGAGCCCGCGCGGATGCGTACCGAGTCGGCCACGGGCGACCCCATCGGCGCGCCGCCGGGGGCCAGGAGCGTGGCGCGCACCCCGAACGCGGGCGTCCCCGCCGCGCCCGCCGGGGCGGGCGGCGTGCGCACGGGCTGCCGCAGCTCGATCGCCGCCCCCTGCGCCACGTTCCCCAGCTCCCAGGTGACCCTCGTGCCCCCGTCCACCGAGTCCACCGCGGGAGCGCCCGCGGTGCCGGCGGGCGCCACGACCGCGCTCAGCGGGGCCTGCACGAAGAGCTGCATGCGGCCCCCCCGGATGGCCGCCGCGGTTCGGTTGGCGAGCGCCACCACGAGGGTGTCCTCCTGGTTCCACGCCATGGGCTCGGGCACCGCCAGCGTCACCACCGCGGTGGGCGCCTGCGTGGTATCCACCACCGTCTCCGCCGCGGGCGGCGCCCCCCGGTCCCCCCGGCAGGCCGCCATCAACGCCAACAGCCCCATCCACCCGACCTTTCCCATCATTTCTCCGTGCCTCTGTGTCTCTGTGTGAGACTGCTGTTCTGCCTGCATCGCGGACACGGTTTTGCGTCGCAGCCGCCCCGCTCTATTTTGTCGCCTGCGCCGCCCCCGCGCGAGGGCGGCCCCACATCTCAACGCGGACCGAACGGATGGCCGAAGCCAGAGAGCAGGAGAACCCCACCCTGAACCGCGCCGCGCGCACGGGGGCGGTCACGCAGGACGAGGCGCTCCTCGAGTCGCCGGCGCAGCGTGCGGCCACGCGGCCGGGGGACTTCATCCACACGGACCCGTGGCGGGTGTTCCGCATCATGGGCGAGTTCGTGGAAGGGTTCGACGCGCTGGCGAACCTGGGCCCGGCCGTCACCATCTTCGGCTCCGCGCGGGTGAAGGAGGAGCACGAGCAGTACGCCCTCGCCCGCGAGACGGCGCGGCTGCTGGGCGAGGCGAGCTTCACCATCATCACCGGCGGCGGCCCGGGGATCATGGAGGCGGCCAACGCCGGCGCGCGCGACGCCGGGGTGATGTCGGTGGGGTGCAACATCGAGCTCCCTTTCGAGCAGCACGTCAACCCGTACGTGGACGTCGCCATCAACTTCCGGTACTTCTTCGTCCGGAAGACGATGTTCGTCAAATACGCCGAGGCCTTCGTCATCTTCCCCGGCGGCTTCGGCACGCTGGACGAGCTGTTCGAGGCCCTCACGCTCATCCAGACCGACAAGGTCCGCGACTTCCCGGTGATCCTCTTCGGCACGTCCTACTGGCAGGGCCTGCTGGATTGGATCGAGGGCACCCTCCTGGCCGAGGGCAAGATCTCGCCGGAGGACCTGAAGCTGATGATCGTCACCGACTCGCCGGAGGAAGTCGCGCGCGTCATCATCGACTGCCACCGGCGCAACTGCATGGCCGCGGAGGCGAAGAGCGTCGCCGCCAAAGTCGATCCGCGGGCTGCGCAGTCGTCCCCGGCCAGGCCGCACAAGCACGACGGCGAATGAATCTCACACAGAGACACAGAGACACAGAGAATGTCGAAGAGCAAGTTCCTGAGCGGAAAGCGCATCGAGCCCAAGCGGATCACGGCGGGGTTCAGCGTGACGGACCTGGTGGACGGCACCTTCCAGGCGTACAACGCGGCCCGTCTGCGTGAGGGGTGCCATCTTCTCACGAAGAAGATGCTGGAGGAAGACGTCACGGTGGGGCTGACCATGACGGGGGCGCTGACGCCGGCGGGGCTGGGGATGAGCTCGGTGATCCCGCTGATCGAGGCCGGGTTCGTGGACTGGATCATCTCCACGGGCGCCAACCTCTACCACGACACGCACTTCGGCATCGGGCTGGAGCTGCGGCAGGGGAGCGCGCAGATCTCGGACACGGTGCTGCGCGAGGAAGAAGTCGTACGCATCTACGACATCTTCTTCGACTACTCCGTGCTGCTGGACACGGACGCGTTCTTCCGGCAGATCATCACGGCCGACGAGTTCCAGCGCCCCATGTCCAGCGCCGAGTTCCACTACCTGTGCGGCAAGTACGTCGCCGCGCGCGAGGAGGAGCTGGGGATCGGGCGCAAGTCGCTGCTGGCGGCGGCGTACGAGCACGCGGTGCCCATCTACACCTCGTCGCCGGGCGATTCGTCCATCGGGATGAACGTGGCGGCCAAGGCGCTGCAGGGGAACAAGCTAACGTTCGACGTGAACGCCGACGTCAACGAGACGGCGTCCATCGTGCTGGACGCCAAGCGTGGCGGCGGCAAGTCGGCCATCTGGATCCTGGGCGGCGGGAGCCCCAAGAACTTCGCGCTGCAGACGGAGCCGCAGATCCAGGAGGTGATGGGGATCGACGAGCGGGGCCACGACTACTTCCTGCAGATCACGGACGCGCGCCCCGACACCGGCGGCCTCTCCGGCGCCACCCCCGCCGAGGCCGTGTCGTGGGGCAAGATCGACCCCGACCGCCTCCCGGACGCGGTCGTGTGCTACCTGGATTCGACCGTGGCGCTCCCCATCCTGGCCGCGTACGCGCTGGACCAGCACGCGCCGCGCACGCCCAAGCGCCTGTTCGACCGGCGCGACCAGATGATGCAGCGCATCCGGGACGAGTACCAGAAGTCGTCGCGCAACGAGGCCGCGCAGGAGACGGCGCGGGAGCACGCGGTGCACGAAGGCGGCATGCTGGACCGGGACCGCTAAAAGACCGGGCTCACACAGAGACACAGAGGCACAGAGATGAAGTTGTCTCTGTGCCTCCGTGCCTCTGTGTGAGATCAGCTTTGCCCGGGGATGGCGCCGCAGACCACCGGGGCCATCGGGTTCTCGCCCGAGCCGGCGTGGAAGTTCACCACGTGCTGGCCGTTCATCACGGTGGCCAGGGGCACCTTCACGGTGCTGGTGGAGGTGCCGGTGCCGTTGGCCAGGGTGACGCTCTCGAGCGGAGCCACGACCGGGCCCAGGCTGTCGCACGTCCCCGAGTGGATGTGCCCCGGATGGGTGCCGCTCCCCTGGCCCTGCAAGGTGACGGTGACCATCGTCTCGCCGTCGCCGTGCGCCATCACCTGCGTCTGCCCGTTCACGCCCGAGTTGTTGAGCGCCGTCATCTGCACGGCGGAGGGGGCGCTGCTCTGGCCCGCCATCGCGCTGTCCGCGGGCATGGGCGCGGGCGTCACCGTAGCCGCACCCTCCGCGGGCACCACCGCGGCCGTCGTATCCGCCCCGCCCTCCGCACCGCCTTCACCACCCCCGCCGCAGGCGAGGGTAAGCGGCAGGGCACACAGAACCCACAGCTGGGATCTCTTCATACGTTTCTCCTCGTCGGTGTGGACGCGCAGCCCCATCGGACGCGCACCCGCCGCCATGCAAGGTTTGTTCACACCTCCCTCTGTGTCTCTGTGTCTTTGTGTGAGATTGCCGTTCGCCGGCCGCGGGCCCATGATACCGGCTCACGCGCTCAACACGGAGGGACCATGGCCACCGCCGAGACCGAACTGCTCGTCCGCACGCGACGCGACCTCCACCGGCACCCGGAGCTCGCGTTCCAGGAGCACCGCACCGCGGGGATCGTGGCGGAGCGGCTGCGCGCGGCCGGCTACGACGTGCAGACGGGGATCGCGGAGACGGGAGTGGCCGGCACGCTGCGTGGAGGGGCGGGCGAGGGGCCCACGCTGCTGCTGCGCGCGGACATGGACGCGCTCCCCATCCGCGAGGAGTGCGGGCACGACTTCACCTCCACGCACGCGGGGGTGATGCACGCGTGCGGGCACGACGCGCACGTGGCGATCGGGCTGGCGGTGGCCGAGCGGCTGGCGCGGACGCGGGAGCAGTGGCGCGGCACCGTGAAGTACGTGTTCCAGCCGGCGGAGGAGGGGGGCGGCGGGGCGCTGCGCATGGTGGAGGAAGGCGTGCTGGACGGCGTGGATGCCGCGCTGGCGCTCCACATCTGGCTGGGGATGGAGAGCGGCGTGGTGGGGGTGGTGCCCGGTCCGCTCATGGCGTCGGCGGGGGAGTTCGAGATCACCATCCGCGGGCGCGGCGGCCACGGGGCGATGCCCCACGAGACCATCGACGCCGTGCTGGTGGGGAGCCAGGTGGTGGTCGCGCTGCAGAGCATCGTCGCGCGCAACGTGTCGCCGCTGGACGCGGCGGTGGTCTCGGTGGGCGTCTTCCAGGCGGGGACCGCCCAGAACGTGATCGCCGACACCGCGCGCCTGGTGGGGACGGTGCGCGCCTTCGACGTGCACGCCTGCGCCGAGCTTCCGCGCCGCATCGAGCGCGTGGTGGCCGGCGTGTGCGCCGCGCTGGGCGCCGAGTACGACTTCAGCTACCACCAGGACACGCCCCCCACCCTCAACGACCCCGCCCTGGCGGAAGCCGTGCGCCTGGCCGCCCTTGAGGTGCTGGGCCCCGAGCGGGTGCGCACCGATCCCGACGTGCGCACCATGGCCGCCGAGGACTTCGGCGAGTTCCTGCTGCGCGTGCCGGGGTGCTACTTCTTCGTGGGTGCGCGCAACGAGTCCGTCGGGGCCGTGCACCCGCACCATTCGCCGCGCTTCGATCTGTGCGAGGACGCGCTCCCCGTGTCGGTCGACGTGCTGGAGAGGGCGGCGCTGAGGGTGCTGAACAGCTAAGGGTCACACAGAGACACAGAGACACAGAGGAAAAGAGACACAGCGAGGGGGCTCGGCGTTCACCCTACGGGGAGCACGCGACCCGCGCCGGCCGCGCGCGCCTGCTGCGCCGCGGCGCGGTACAGGGCGGGGAGGTCCGCGCCGTCGCCCGGGGCCTCGGCCACGCCGGCGCTGAAGGTCACCGGCGCCTTCTCACCCCCCACTGACAGCGGCGACTCCGAAAGCCGGTCCAGGGCTTCGGAAAGGCGCTGCACCGCGTCGTCCTTGCCGGCGCCGTACATCGCCAGCACGAACTCCTTGCCGCCCCAGCGCCCCACCGCGTCCTCGGAGCGGAGGACTCCGCGCAGTGCCCGCGCCACCCGCCGCAGCGCGTCGTCGCCGGCGGCGTGGCCCCAGCGGTCGTTGATGTCGTGCACCCCGTCCGCGGCCACCACCGCCACCGCCACGGCCGCGCGGTGCCGCGTCGCCATGCGCAGGAGCTGGATGATGGCTTCCTCGGAATGGGCGCGGTTGGCCACGCCGGTGAGCGCGTCCGTTTCCGCGAAGAGCTTCTGGAAGCGGGCGCGCTCCAGCCGGTTCTCGATGCGGGACACCAGCTCGGGGCCCACGAAGGGCTTGGCGACGAAGTCGTCCGCCCCCGCCGCGAACACGCGCTCGATGGAGTCGGGGTCGGTGCGGCCGGTGAGCACCAGCACGGGGAGGGCGCCCCAGCGCGCGTCGCTGCGCACCACGCGGCACAGCTCGGGTCCGCTGGCGTGCGGCATCTCGAAGTCCAGCACCACCAGGTCCGGACGCTCTCTCTCCAGCGTCTCCCAGAATAGGAGCGGATCGGAAAGCTGCGTCACGCGTATGCCGCGCGTCTCCAGCAGCGAGCGCAGGGCGGCCAGCACGATGGGGTCGTCGTCCAGCGCCAGCACGTGCCGCTCCGCCTCGACGCCGGCGGGGCGCAGCAGCCCCAGCGCCGCGTCCACCACCCGCACCGGGGGCACCGGGCGCTGCAGGAAGGCGCGGGCGCCCAGCCGCGTCACTTCCAGCCGCTCGGCCAGCCCGCCCTCGTCCGAGAGCACCAGCACCTCGCCGCCGCGCCGGCCCAGGGCGCGCAGCACCCGCAGCCCCTCCTCCTCCCCCTCGCCGGACATGTCCACCAGCACCACGCGCGGCGCGGACCCCGCGGCCTCGCCGACCCGCTCCGCATCCACCACCCGCGCGGCCAACCCGCGGCCCTGTGCCTCCGTGGCGACGCGCCCGGCGAAGTCCCCGTCACGGCTCACGATCAGCAGCACGGGGCGCTCGTCCGGGGGCTCCCCGGCGCGGGGCGCGGGGGCGCCGAGCGGGCGCTCCAGCTCGCGCCGCACGGCCACGGCGATGTCGCTGAGGCGCAGCACCTCCGCGGGGGCGAGGGGGCGCGAGCCCTCCAGCATGAGCTCGGCCTCGCGCGCCAGGCGCGAGGCCTCGGTGAAGCCAAAGGTACCCACGGCACCGGCCAGCTTGTGCGCTTCGCGCTCGGCCCGGCGCCGCACCCCCTCGTCCACCGAGCCCTCCAGCAGGGCCAGCGCGGCCGCGTCCAGGGCGTCCACCCGCAGGAACATCCCGCCGCGGAACTTGTCCCAGAGCACCGCCATCGAGCTGGCGAGCCGGCCGGATGGATCGCTCAACGCGCCCCTTCCGCGGCCACGCCGGCCGCCCGCCGCTTGCCCGCGGGGCTGCCCCCGTGCGATACTCCCATCCTTTGCCCTCCGCGTGAACGGGTTTTGCCCGCCAGGATTTACATGCCGCCGGGCGCTCACGGATGCATACCGCACGCCCGCCCGCGCACCGCCGCCGTACCGACATCCTCCATGTTCCCAGCGACAGATCCGGACCCGCTTCACCCGATCTTCGATCCGGCCCGCCTGGCCGAGCTCGACATGACGGGCCTGATGGACAGCGGCGCGGAGGAGTCGTTCGACCGGATCACGCGGCTGGCCGCCGAGTTCCTGGCGGCTCCCCTGTCGCTCGTGAACCTGGTGGATGACCGTCGCCAGTTCGCCAAGAGCTGCTTCGCGCCCGCCGAGTGGCCGGACTCACGCGAAGCTACGCTGGAGGACTCGTACTGCAAGTGGGCCGTGGCCTCCGGCGAGACGCTGGCGATCGAGGATGCCCGCCAGGACCCCCGTGTTTCCGCCAGCGCCTTTGCCCGCGACGCCCGCGTGCTGGCCTACCTCGGCGTGCCGCTGATCGTGGCCGGGGGGCACGCGCTGGGCACGCTGTGCGTGGCCGACTTCCGGCCGCGCCGCTGGACGGAGCGCGACGTCCGCGTCCTGGCCGACCTGGCCGCCAACGTGGTCACCGAGATCCAGCTTCGCCTGGACATCCGCCGCCGCGGCGAGGTGGAGCGCATCAAGGACGAGCTGGTGTCGGTGGTGAGTCATGAGCTGCGCACCCCGCTCACCTCCATCCGCGGCAGCCTGGGGCTGCTGGCATCCGGAAAGCTGGGCGAGCTTTCGCCGCAGGGGGCGCGCATGGTGCAGATCGCCACGCAGAACGCCGAGCGGCTGGTGCGCCTCATCAGCGACACGCTGGACCTGGAGCGGCTGGAGTCCGGCTCCATGGCGCTGGAGCGCGCCTGGGCCGACGCGGACGCGGTGGCGCTGCGCGCGGTGGAGACGCTGCGCGGCCCGGCGGAGGAACGCGGCGTGCGCCTGGACACCGGCGTGCCCCCCGGCCTGCCCATGTGGGTGGATGCGGACCGGGTGGAGCAGGTACTGGTGAACCTCCTTTCCAACGCCATCAAGTTCTCCCCCGCGGGCGCCGTGGTGCGCCTGAACGCCGAGCGCCGCGGCGGCGAGGTGCTGTTCGCCGTGGTGGACCGCGGGCGCGGCATCCCGGAAGCGCAGCTCGACCACATCTTCGAGCGCTTCCGCCAGGTGGACTCCTCCGACGCGCGCGAAAAGGGGGGCACGGGCCTGGGCCTGGCCATCTGCCGCAGCATCGTCCAGCAGCACGGCGGCCGCATCTGGGCCGCCAGCGAAGTCGGCGCGGGGAGCACCTTCTTCTTCACCCTGCCCGTGGAGGCGGGCGCGGAAAGGAGATAGGCGCGCCCGGAGCCACGGAGATGAAAGACGGCTCCCTGTTTCCGTCCCGATTACACCAGGCTGGAATGAATGGCGGGAATGTCTTATGTTTGCAGTCCCGCTCCGGCTGGCCGGAGCGGGACTTTGCACGGACTTGCGCCGGGGCCGGGTGCGGGCGATCATCCATCCACCCGCCACCCGGCGGCGCTCCCTTCCTTCCCACCACACCCTCGGAGCCTCATGAAGCTGCTCTCCCCCCTTTCCCTGGGCGCGCTCGCGGCCCTGGGGATCGGCCTGGCCGGCTGTGCCGACCAGAACCCCCTGGCGGTTGCACCCGCACGAGCCACGCTGGAGGCGGCGGCCGAAGAGGCGCCGGATTCCGGTGAGGTGGTGGTGTACGCCAGCGACGGATCGGCGCAGGAGGAGGGTGGCTTCGGGATCATGGCGGTGGCGATGCGCGACGTGCGCATCGGCGTGGTTCAGGCCACCTCGTCGCTGACGCTGGGGAGCGACGCGAGCTACGAGCTGCGCGACAAGGCCAACGGGCTGGTGCTGATGAGCGGGACGGGCGGTTCGGTCACGGTGACGCTGGCCGCGGCGCCGCCCCCGTACTGGCGGCTGCAGGTGATGTGCTCCAACATTGCGACCGTCTCCACGCGCAAGGCCGCGGCGGAGAAGGCCGGGCACATCACCTTCACCGAGTTCGTGCCGGCGGCCAACTGCACGCGCCTGTACCTGGGGCAGTTCGCGCCGCCCCCGGCCAACACCTTCGGCGCCCGCACCACCTACCGCAACTCGCTGATCACCGCGGGCCTCGCGGGGACGGACTCGTTCTGGCGCACCGTGGCGGTGGGCACCAGCGTGTACAGCGTCACCCGGGGCACCACCACGCTGCAGAGCGTCAACCCCGTGGTCATCACCTCGTCCAGCGGCATCGTGCGCATCGGCGGGGCGCAGTACCGCGGCAAGGGCGAGGCCCGGGCCAACAGCGCCGGCACGCTGGCGGGGATCAACGAGCTGCCGATGGAGCAGTACCTGTGGGGCGTGGTCCCGCGCGAGCTGGGTCCCATCGCCTACCCCGAGCTGGAGGCGCTGAAGGCGCAGTCGGTCGCCGCCCGCACCTACGCGCTCGCCGGTCTCAACAAGCGCTCGTCGGACGGCTACGACCTCCGCGCCACCACCGACGACCAGGTGTACGGCGGCTACTCCGCCGAGCACCCGCTCTCCACCCGCGCCGTGGACGAGACGGCGGGGATCGCCGCCACCTTCGAGGGCCGCCTGATCTCGGCGCTGTACTCCAGCACCTCGGGCGGCTACACGGCGGACAACGAGGAGGCCTTCGGCTCGGCCCCCGCCGCCTACCTCCGCGGCAAGCCGGACGCCCAGCGCGGCGCCGCCTTCGAGCACGTCCCCTCCACCGACGTGTTCCGGCGCCACGCCAGCGCCAAGTCGCTGCGCAACGCCGCCGAGGGCGACTTCGACTCCAACTGGGGCCGCTTCCACCGCTGGACCTTCGAGTGGACGGACGCGGAGATCAGCGCGGTGATCTCGGCCTTCGCCGGCCGGCCGGTGGGGAAGGTGCTCGCCATCAACGTGCTGGAGCGCGGCCCGTCGGGGCGCGTGCTGATGATCGAGTACGTGACCGAGGCGGGTACCTTCACGGACACGCGCGACCGCATCCGCGCCTCGCTCAAGTACATCAACGCCGCCGGCGCGGCCACCAACCTGCTGAGCACCCTGTTCAACGTGGAGCCGACCAGGGACGGCGGGTTCGTCGTCTACGGCGGCGGCTTCGGCCACGGCGTCGGGCTGTCGCAGACCGGCGCGGTCGGCATGGCCGAGAAGGGCCGCACCTTCGATGAGATCCTGAAGCACTACTACACCGGGATCGACCTGGAGGCGTGGTACTGAGCGGCCCGCGGGCCGCGGTGTAGAACGACGCGAGGGCCCCGGCGAGCGCCGGGGCCCTCCGCTTGCTTGTAGGGTCGGACGGTAGAGCGAAGCTGATGCCGAAGGGGCCCGGAGCCCCCAGCCCCCTCTCCCGGAACAGGAGAGGGGGCGATTGTCATGCGTCCGTGGCAGGGGCGCGGCCGGGCCGCCGGTGCGCGGCGACCCCGGCACGCTCACACCGGCCCGAGCCGAAGGAAGGCAATTGGAGGAGTCGAGATCAGGGCGGACCACCGCGTCGCGCGCGGTGCTGAGCGCGCTCTTCGTGGCCGCCGGCGTGCTTCACTTCGTGGCTCCCGGCGCGTACCTGGGCGTCATGCCCCCCTGGCTCCCGCATCCCCGCGCGCTGGTGCTGCTGAGCGGCGCCTGCGAAGTGGCCGGCGGCCTGGGCCTTCTTCACCCGCGCACCCGCCGCGCCGCCGCCTGGGGCCTGATCCTCCTTCTCCTCGCCGTGTGGCCCGCCAACTTCCAGATGTGGTTCGACGCCCGCTCCCCCGCCGCCCAGGCCCTCCTCCTCCTGCGCCTCCCCCTCCAGCCCCTGCTGATGTGGTGGGTCTGGCGGACGTGCGCGCGGCCCGCGCCCGCGCTTGGAAGCCCCCGCACGGCGAGTTGATCGCGGCGCGAGGGCCCTCTCCCCCCCGACCCCCCTCCCCCAAACCGCTGGGGGAGGGGGGCGATTTCCACGCATGGGCGCGACAAGCGGCCATCGCCGCCGCCGCGGGCGAGAAGAAAACCGCGTCCTCGGCCGATACCGAAGATGCGCCCCCCTCTCCCAGCAGTTTGGGAGAGGGGGGCCGGGGGGGTGAGGGCCCCCGCGCACGCGGGTCAGTCCCCTCTCCCAGGGCAGTTTCTGGGAGAGGGTGGCGGCTCTCAGGCCGCCGGGTGAGGGCCTCCCCCTACTCCGCCGCCGGATGGCGCGCCGGGCCCTCGCCGCCCTCCATCCACACCGTCTTGACGTTGACGAACTCGCGGATGCCGAAGGCCGCCAGCTCGCGCCCGTAGCCGCTCTGCTTGACGCCGCCGAAGGGGAGGCGCGGGTCGGAGGCGACCATGGCGTTGACGTAGGTCATCCCCGCCTCGATGCCGCGGATGAAGAAGTCGGCTTCCTGCTCGTCGCGCGTCCAGACGCTGCTGCCCAGGCCGAAGACGGTGTCGTTGGCCAGGCGCAGCGCCTCCCCGGCGTCGGCGGCGCGGTGGAGGAGGGCCACGGGGCCGAACACCTCCTCCAGGTACGCGGGAGAGTCCCTGGGGATGTCGGCGAGGATGGTGGGCGCGTAGTAGAAGCCCGGTCCCGCTCCCCTTGCGCCGCCGGCCAGCACGCGCGCGCCCATCTCCACGGAGCGGCGCACCTGCTCGTCCACCTCGTCGCGGATGGCGGCGGTGGCGAGGGGGCCCACGTCGGTGCCGGGGTCCATGGGGTCGCCCACGCGCAGCGCCTCCAAGGCGCGCACGAAGCGGCGCTCGAACTCGTCCGCCACGCCGGCGTGGACGATGAAGCGCTTGGCTGCGATGCAGCTCTGGCCGTTGTTGATGGTGCGCGCCTTCACCGCCGTCACGGCCGCGGCGTCCAGGTCGGCGCTGGGCATGACGATGAAGGGATCGCTCCCGCCCAGCTCCAGCACCGTCTTCTTGAGGTTGCGCCCCGCCCGCTCGGCCACGCTCTGCCCCGCCGGCGTGCTCCCCGTGAGCGTCGCGGCGCGGATGCGCGGGTCGTCCAGGATGCGCGCCACCGCCTCCGATCCGACGAGCAGCGTCTGGAAGGCGCCGTCCGGGAAGCCGGCGCGGCGGAAGATGTCCTCGATGGCGAGCGCACATTGGGGCACGTTGGAGGCGTGCTTCAGCACTCCCACGTTGCCGGCCATCAGCGCGGGCGCGGCGAAGCGGAAGACCTGCCAGAGCGGGAAGTTCCAGGGCATGATCGCCAGCACGGGCCCCATGGGGAGGTAGCGGATGAACGACCGCGCCGCCCCCGTCTCCACCGGCTCGTCCGCCAGGAGCCGCTCCGCGTTGTCCGCGTAGAAGCGGCACGCCCACGCGCACTTCTCCGCTTCCGCGACGGCGGCGGCGAGGGGCTTTCCCATCTCCGTGGTCATCAGCCGCCCCAGCGCATCCTTTTCCTCCTCCAGGATCGCGGCGGCGCGCGCCATCCACCGCGACCGCTCCGCGAACGAGGTGTGGCGGTACGCCTGGAAGGTGGCCGCCGCGCGCTCCAGCCGCTCGTCCACCTCCGCGTCGGTCAGGGCCTGGAAGGTGCGCAGCGTCTCGCCCGTGGCGGGATTGATGGTCTGTATCGGCATCTCTGTGACTCTGTGTCTCCGTGTGAGTCAATCTGTCGAGAACTCGTAGCGCGCCTCCGGCCCCCGCACCGTGCGCTCCGTGAAGCGCACCCTCCCGTCGCGCCCCACGAGGAGAACGGTGGAGGCGCGGGTGCCGTAGTGCGGGAGGGCGATGAAGAGCGACGACAGCGCGCGCTCCCACTCCACGCCCACGCCCGTGTCCGGGAGGTGCGCGTCGGGCGCGGGGTCGCGCAGGGCCAGGGTGCGGAAGAGGGCTTCCTCCATCTCGTCCGCGGGGCCGGCGAGGATGCGGGCGAGGTCTTCGCGGCCGCGCTCCACCTTGGGCCAGGGGGTGTCGAGGAGGGCGTTGCTCAGGCCGTGCACGCCGGGCTCCACGCGCACCGGGCCGGGCGCGCGGTTGGAGAGCCACCACACGCCCCGCGCGTCGCCCGCCAGCAGGTTGAAACCATTCCACTCCGCCGCCCGTGTAGCCACGCGGGCCGTGTACGTGCGGGCATCCTCGCCGCCGCGGAGGAAGCCGGCAACCAGGTCGCCGCGCGAGGGGGCGTCGGGTCGCTGGGGGACGGAGGGCTCGCGCACGTTGGTGACGGCGGCCCAGCGGCCGTCGCGCGTGACGCCCATCCAGGTGCCGCGCCCCTGCAGGTCGCGCCCGGCCAGGACGCGCGGGGCGTCGCTCCACCACGCGGCGGGGGCGGCGGGGCGGTCGAAGCGCTCGTCGCGGTTGGCGGCGACCACCAGCGGGTACGCGGAATGCGTATCTGCCGCGAACAGGACCAGGCACATCGGGGGTGGTGCCAAGTAGCGGTTTTGCTTAGATTTGGAGTCTCTGCGGACCCCGCGGAGAACGCCAATCTAACGCAGCGGCGCCCCACCGGCAGCACCCTTTCACGCAGGCCGTACCAACCCGAGCGGCGGGCCCAGCCCGCGAGAGGACGATGCTTCACCACCGGACGCACATCCTGGGACCCGGGCACGAGTGGGTCGTGTTCGTGCACGGGGCCGGCGGCAGCTCGTCCATCTGGTACCGCCAGGTCCGCGAGTTCCGCAAGCACTTCAACGTGCTGCTGGTGGACCTGCGCGGCCACGGCGAGTCGCGCGAGCCGCTGCACCTGTGGGGGCAGCACGAGGACTACACCTTCGAGGCCGTCTCGCGCGAGATCCTGGAGGTGATGGACCACCTGGAGATCCCCTCCGCTCACTTCGTGGGGATTTCGCTGGGGTGCATCCTCATCCGCCAGCTCGCGGACATGGCGCCCGAGCGGGTGCGCTCCATGGTGCTGGGCGGGGCCGTCACGCGGCTGGACCTGCGCTCGCGCGTGCTGGTGCGCGCGGGGGACTGGGTGAAGCGCCTGGTCCCCTTCATGTGGCTCTACCGCCTCTTCGCGTGGATCATCATGCCGCGGCGGCGCCACCGCGAGAGCCGGTCGCTCTTCGTCCGTGAGGCGCGCAAGCTGGCGCAGAAGGAGTTCCTCCGCTGGTGGCGGCTGACCCTGGAGGTCACGCCGCTGCTGCGCCTCTTCGAAGAGCGCGAGATCCCCATCCCCACGCTGTACCTGATGGGGGAGGAGGACCACATGTTCCTGCCGCCGGTGCGCCGCATCGCGCAGAAGCACCGCACCTTCACCACCCTCACGGTGATGGAGGACAGCGGGCACGTGGTGAACGTGGACCAGGCCAACCTCTTCAACCGCCTCGCCATCGGCTTCCTGCGCGGGCTGCAGCCCAGCCCCGCGTGAGGCGCTGGGCCGGCGCCCTCTTCCTGACGCTCCTGGCGGGCGCGGCGTGCGGCCGCTCCGGCGAGGAGCGTTCCGCGTCCCGGCGCGCCTCCCTGGTGGCGGCGGGCGACATCGCGTCGTGCTGGTGGCGCGGCGATGGGGCCACCGGCCTGCTGCTGGACCGGCTGGACGGCGTGGTCGCGCCGCTTGGCGACCTGGCGTACCAGCGCGGTACCGAGGCCCAGTTCGCGAAGTGCTACGGCCCCACCTGGGGCCGCCACCGCCGCCGCACCCGCCCCGCCATCGGCAACCACGACCGCCGCACCGAGAAGGGCGGCCCGTACTTCCGCTACTTCGGCGACCGCGCGGGGAAGCCCGGCGAGGGTTGGTACGCCTACGAGCTGGACGGCTGGCACGTGGTGGTGCTGAACTCGGAGGGCGACATCAAAGCCGGCTCCCCCCAGCTCCGCTGGCTGGCCGCCGAGCTGCGCGCCAACCCCAGGCGCTGCACCCTGGCCTACATGCACCGCCCCCGCTTCAGCAGCGGCGACCACGGCGGCACCCGCCGCGTGCTGGACGCGTGGCGCGTGCTGTACGCCGCCGGCGTGGACGTGGTGCTGGCCGGCCACGACCACCTCTACGAGCGCTTCGCCCCCCTCACCCCGGACGGCGAGCCCGACCCCGAGCGCGGCATCGTCTCCTTCGTCGTGGGCACCGGCGGCGCCCCGCTCTACAGCTACGGCGACCTGGAGCCCCACTCCGCGATCCGCCAGAACACCGCCCACGGCGTCCTCGCCCTCCGCTTCGAGCCGGACGGCTACGAATGGGAGTTCGTCCCCGTCCCGGGCGAGGATTTCAAAGACCGCGGCAGGGGCCGGTGTCACTGAGAAGAAGTGCCTAGTGCCCAGTGCCCAGTGCCCAGTAACTGCACGGGGTTCACCAGGCACCAGGCACTTTCTACCTGTTCGACCGCGTCCAGATCAGCACGACTCCGCGCCCAGTGCCCAGTAACTGCACGGGGTTCACTAGGCACTAGGCACTCGGCACTCGGCACTTTCTACCTGTTCGACCGCGTCCAGATCAGCACGACCCCGCACGCCGAGCCCGTCGCGTTGTACTCCGGGGGGATGGTTCCCAGGCCGGCATACGCCTCGACGGCGTCTACCTCCGATGGGTGCACGAAGTCGGACGGGTCCACGCGGCCGTCCACCGTGTACATGCGGATGCCGTCCAGGAAGATCAGGGGCGGGCAGTAGCCGCGGGTGGTCACCAGGCCGGGCTCACCCCTGGAGTTGTAGGTCACGTTGAAGCCGCGCACCTGGCGGAAGATGTCGAGCGTTCTGACGGCGTTGCGCGCCTCGACCGCCGCGCGGTCCAGAAAGGCGCCGTGCCCGCGCTTCTCCCGGTCGTAGAAGCCCACGTTGCGCAACGCCGTGCTCCGCCCCGCCGACGTCACCGTCACGCCCGCGATCTCCGTGGCCTGCGGGCGGAGCACCACGGTGCCGCTCAGGTCGTCGCCCTCGAACTCCACCGCGGTGTGCTCCGGCCGGTAGCCGAGGCGGTAGACGGACATCATGCGGCGCCCGGCCGGGATGTTGCGCATCTGCACCCGGCCCTCCGCGTTGGTGAACGCGGGTGACCCTGCGCCCGATACCACCACGCGGGCTTCGGGGATGGGGCGGCCGGTCTCTTCCTCCACCACGATCAGGTTGAGCGTGGGGCGCCGCCGCTGCGCGGCGGCGGGGAGGGCGAGGAGGAGCGCGGCGAGCACGGGGAGCCAGCGGCGGAGTGCGGAGGGGGACATGGTCGCACCGGGAGACGGGATGGGGGACGCACCTGCGGTGTGCCACGGTGACGCAACCCCTGCACCACCGCGCCCGCAACGCGCCAAATGATTTGGCCCGTTCGCGTTGCGTGCGGACGATGCAACCCGGGGCGCCGGCGGGTGTATCCGGAAGTGGACGGACGCGTCACGGCCGATGGACAAGCACTCTGAGGCGACGGAATGGACTCGCTCGATCGCACCGTCATGAAGATCGGCACGCTGGCCCTGGTGATCTGCGCCGTGGGCCTGCTCGGCGTGGAAAACCCGCGCGTGGGCAAGAGCGGCCCCGCGCCCCTGCACCTCACGCTGCGCCGCCCGCCGCCCTGCGTCCCCGCCGGCGCGCCCGCTCCCGTCGCCGCCCTGCGCGGCGACCCGGACCGCATCGTCCCCGTCCCCTCCCCCTGCGCGGAGCCGGTGAGCGGCGAGGACGCCGCGGCCGCACTGCGCCGCCTGCGCGCCGACCTCGCCCGCATCCAGGTGCTCCGCGAAGCCGCCGCCGGCAAGTAAAAAGCAGCTCACACAGAGACACGGAGGCACAGAGATGAAGGAATCTCTGTGCCTCTGTGTCTCTGTGTGAGCCTAGCCGTTCTGCCCCTCGTCCAGCGCGCGCAGGTGCTCGACACCCTGGGGGAGGATGTGGACGCGGGGGCCGTGCGGCGGCTCCAGGCGGCCGCCGCCGCCGCGGCGCACGAAGCCCTCCTCGCGCAGCCGGTCCACGATGGCCAGCGCCACCTCGTAGGGAAGGCCCAGTTCCTCGCCGATGATCCCCACGGGCACCCAGCGGTTGGGGTCCTCCTGCGAGACCTCGGCGATGCGGCGCAGAAAGGTGTTGCGCTGCATCTCCGAAACGGTGCTCTGCACTTCGTTCATCTCGAACATCGTTGCTCCTGAAGTTGGGCCGGTTGCTTCCCCCCTCCGCTGGCAATCGGCATGCCCCCGCGGCCGCGGCTGGAGCATGGCGTGAAGCGTGCTGAACAGGCGGGGATCATGGGCCGGCGCACGGCGCGGCCGGGGAGACGCATTTCCTTGGGGGAGGATGCCGCACCACACCACCGGCCGCCACGGGGGGATCCGCGCGTCGCGGGCATCCCGCGGCATGGCCGTTCGATGAGCCGCCACAACACCGACGACCTGCTGCGCTCACTGCGGCAGGGCGAGGAATGGTTTCGCGCCGTGTTCGAGGGATCGGCGATGGGGATCGCCGTCATCGACATGCACGGGCGCTTCATCGAGGGCAACACCGCCTTTCTGCGCATGGTGGGGCTCACCCCCGAAGAGCTGCGCGACCTGCCGCTGGCGGCGCTGGACCACCCGGAAGACCACCCGCGCGACGAGCAGCTCTTCCGCGGGCTGGTGGCGGGGGACCTGGCGCACTACCAGCTCGAGAAGCGCTACCTGCGCAATGACGGCACCGCGTTCCCCGTGCGCCTTACCGCGTCCGTGGTGCGCGACCCCACCGGGAGGCCGCGCTTCTGCGTGGCGATGGTGGACGACGTGTCGCAGCGCAACCGCGCGGAGGCGGAGCGCGAGGTGCTGGAGGAGCGGCTGCGCCACCTGGCGCTCCACGACCCGCTCACCGGCCTCCCCAACCGCCTGCTCCTGGCCGAGCGGATGCTGGAGGCCACGCGCTCCCTCGCCGACGAGCCGGGGGCGCGCTGCGCCGTGCTCTTTCTGGACCTGGACCGCTTCAAGAACGTCAACGACTCCATGGGGCACGGCGCCGGCGACGAGCTGCTGCGGCAGGTGGCCGCCCGCCTGGCCGCGTGCGCGCGCCCCGAAGACACCGTGGCGCGCTTCGGGGGCGACGAGTTCATCCTCTTCCTGCCGCGGGTGGGCGGGCCCAGGGACGCGCTGGCGCTGGCGGAGCGGGTGCGCGAGGTGCTCGCCGCGCCGCTGGAGCTGGGGAGCTACCACGCCTACACCTCGGCCAGCGTGGGCATCGCCCTGGGCGAGGCGGGCGACACGCCGGACGACCTGCTGCGCAACGCCGACATGGCGATGTACCACGCCAAGGCCTCCGGCGGGCCTCCCTGCGCCGTCTTCGACCGCTCCATGCACCGGGCCGTGGTGGAGCGCCTGCGCCTGGAGACCGACCTGCGCGCCGCCGTGGAGCGCGGCGAGCTCACCCTCTTCTTCCAGCCCATCGTGTCGCTGGCCACGGGGGGCGTGGCGGGGGCGGAGGCGCTGGCGCGCTGGGACCACCCCGTGCACGGCCGCGTGCCGCCCGACCGCTTCATCTCGCTGGCGGAGGACACCGGGCTGATCGGCGCGCTGGGGGGCTGGGTGCTGAACGAGGCGGCGCGGCAGGTGTCGGAATGGCGCGCCAGCTTCCCCAGCGCGGCGGAGCTGGAGGTCAGCGTGAACCTCTCCGCCCAGCAGCTCCGCGAGCCGGGGCTGGTGGACGCCGTGGCCGACACGCTGCACGAGCACGGCCTCCCCCCCGGCGCGCTGAAGCTGGAGCTCACCGAGAGCTCGCTGGTGGAGGACCCCGTGGCCGCCGCCGGCGTGCTGCGCGCCCTCAAGAAGCGCGACGTGCAGGTGTACCTGGACGATTTCGGCACGGGCTATTCGTCGCTCAGCTCGCTGCACCGGCTGCCTCTGGACGCGCTCAAGATCGACCGGTCGTTCGTGGCGGGGCTGGACGGCGGGAGCACCGGCGCGCACAAGGGCGCGGAGATCGTAGGGACCATCGTGGCGCTGGCCCGCAGCCTGGGCGTGCGGGTGGTGGCCGAGGGGGTGGAAACGCGCGAGCAGCTCCACGCGCTGCAGCTTCTGGGCTGCGACTTCGCGCAGGGCTACCTGATCGGGCGGCCGCTCCCGGCGTCCGAGTTCGCGTCCGCGTTCCTGGGGGCGTCGCCGCTGCAGGTCTGAAAAGCGGGGGTCACACAGAGACACAGAGGCACAGAGATGACTTCATCTCCGTGCCTCTGTGCCTTCGGGGTTGCGGGCGACTGAAGTCGCTGCAACGACTGCACGAAGTCCCCCTGCGGGGGCTACAGGCTTCCGGCTGATCTTTCAGCACCAGTCCGCGCAGGCGGACTTTGTGCTGTTGTTGCCGCGAGTTTACTCGCCAGGCGGCAGGTGTGTCAGCGGGCGCGCATCGCGCGGGTGAGGATGCGGTCGAGGGCGGCGGCGAAGGCCTGTTTGTCGCGGGGGCCGTAGGGGCGGGCGCCGCCCGTTTCCACGCCGGCGCCGCGCAGGCCGTCCATGAAGTCGCGCACGGCCAGGCGCTCGCCCACGGAGTCTTCCGTGTACTCCTCGCCCCGCGGGTCCACCACGGCCACGCGCTTGGCCACCAGCGCGGCGGCCAGGGGGATGTCGGCGGTGACGGCCACGTCGCCGGGGGCGGCGCTGTCGGCGATGTGCTGGTCGGCCACGTCGGGGCCGCCCTCCACGCGCACCGCGGTGACGTAGGGGTTGTCCAGCGGCACCGGGAGGCGCTGGTTGGCGACCATGACGGTGTCCAGCTTCAGGCGCTGGGCGGCGCGGAACACCACTTCCTTGACGTCGCGTGGCGCCGCGTCGGCGTCGATCCAGAGCTTCACGGGCGGGGCAGGGTGGGGGACGAAGAGCGCGGGCGCGGCGGCAACCGCCGCCGCGCCCGCACGAGGATCTGCCGCGGCGGGGCTTACTGCCCCTGCTGGAGCCGCTGGCCCAGGAGCCGCTTGGCCTGCTCCGCGCGCCGCTCGTCTTCCTGCTTGACGGTGCGGAAGAACTGCGCGAGATCCTGGTCGCCGCTCTGCTCGGCGTCGCGCACGAACTGGTCGTACGTCTCCGCGCCCTGCAGGGCGTGGAAGAGGATGCTGACCAGGTTGTAGGTGACGTCCGCCGTCCCGGTGTTCCCCTTGCTGTCTGCCGCCATGCTCGCCTCTCCTGTGTGGGTTTGGATCCTGCGGCGCGCCCGGCTCGCAAATCCAGGACCGCGAGGGAAGTAGTGGGTGAGTGCGCGACGACAGCTGCAGGCGAAAAAGCTGCGGCGCGCTGAGAGGGCCCTCACCCCCCCCGACCCCCGCTCTCCCAATACTGGGAGAGGGGGGCGCACTCCAGCCATCCAGCCGCGACCAGGCGTCGCGAGGGCCGCGGCTGGGCAGGCAACGCTCCCTCGCGCGGATCCGTGGAAATCGCCTCCTCCCCCAGCTGTTTGGGGGAGGAGGTCGGGAGGTGAGGGCCCCCGTCCGCACGGCACGGCCCTCTCGATCTCACGGAGGGGCACAGAGATCACTTCATCCCCGTGCGTCCAGCCAGTCGGTGAGCAGGCGGTGGGAGATGGAGAAGGTGGAGGGGAAGCGAAAGGTGCCGTCGGCGACGCCCTGGTGGACTTCGTCGCGGGTGAACCAGCGCACCTCCTCCATCTCGTCCTCCAGGCGGATCTCTTCGGAGATGGCTTCGGCGGTGAAGCCGATCATCAGGGATGCGGGGAACGGCCAGGGCTGGGATGAGTGGTAGCGCACGTTCGCCACCGCCACGCCGGACTCCTCCATCACCTCGCGCGCGACGGCGTCCTCCAGGCTTTCGCCGGGCTCCACGAAGCCGGCGAGAACCGAGTAGACGCCCGGCTGCCACGCCGCCTGCCGGCCCAGCAGGCAGCGCTCGCCGTGCTGCACGCGCATGATGACCGCCGGGTCCGTGCGCGGAAAGTGGAGCGCGTCGCAGGCGGGGCACGCGCGCAGGTGCCCCGCCTCGCGCACCTCCGTCGCCGCGCCGCACACGCCGCAGAAGCCGTGGCGCGCGTGCCAGTGGTTCATCCCCCGCGCAAAAGCCAGCAGCCCCGCCTCCAGTGGCGTCATCAGCAGCCCGTGCTGCCGCAGGTCCCCCCACTCGCCGATCCCGGGGTCCTCCGCCACGGGCACGGAGAACCATGTGGCCTCGTCCGACACCCCCAGCAGCACCGCGTACCCCGCCGCCTTCACCAGCGGCGCCGCCTCCTCCGCCGGCAGCCAGGCCGCGCGCGATTCCCCCGCCACGAACAGGTTCCTGTGCTCCCACACCGGCGCGAACCGGCTGTGCGCATCGCGCAGCCTCGCGCTCACCCACGCCTCGTCCCTGCGCCGCTCGCCCGCCCGGTCGAACCCGCCCGCCGCCATCACGTGAGGCTTCTCCACGCTTCCTCTCTGTGTCTCTGTGCCTCTGTGTGACCCAGGCGGTTACCGGAGCCAGGGCATCGCCGGAACGGTGGCCGGCTCGCGGAAGGGGCCGTCGCCCAGGAACGGGATGGCGCCGCGGCCCACCAGGTTGTCGTACGAGTAGAAGGCGAACCCCTGCACCCCGCGCTCCCGCCCGATGCGGATCTGGCGCTCGATCTCCGCGTGCGGCATCCCGGAGGCGATGGCGATGTAGACGTGGCGTCCCGTGGGGCGCATCCCCGCCAGGTGGTCCTCCAGCATGCAGCGCCAGTCCGGGTTGGGCTCGCGCGCGCCGGGGAGGCGCAGGTAGGTGCAGCGCTGCTCGTTGACGCGGAAGTAGGTCATGGGCACGGCCACGTCCAGCGACCCCTCGCGCGCCCATCCCCAGGTGTCCTGGAAGAACTGCGCGATCCCGCTGGACGACGGCCAGCCGAAGCGCTCGCGGTCGTAGATGGGCCACACGGCGGCCGAGAGGGGGACGCGGCGGACGGCCCGGACGCTGTCGCGGGTCTCGCGCACGGTGCGGCTCACCAGCTCGCGCCGGAAGCGCGCCCACCCGGCCGGGTCCCTGGCGGGGTCGCGGCCGAAGGCGGCCAGGCTGGCCCGGTCCCACCCGTACGCGGAGCCGGGGTAGCGGATGCGGTCCAGGTGCACGCCATCCACCGCGTAGCGCCTCACCACGTCCGCCGCCACGCGCGCCAGGTGCGTGCGCACGCCCGGGTTGCCGGGCGACAGGTACACGTACTCCTCGCCGTTGGGGCACGTCATGGGGCGCCCGGCGCGGGTGTGCATCGCCCATTCGGGATGGTCCACCAGCACGTGGTTGGGGCGGCCCGGCTCGCTGCGGCGCAGCAGGCGGCAGAAGTCGCCCTCCTGCGAGTCCCACCCGGAGAGCGCGTTGATCCAGGCGTGGAGCTGCAGGCCGCGCGCGTGGGCTTCGCGCACGGCCACGGCCAGCGGGTCCCACGACGGGGTGCCGCCCAGCCGCCCGCACAGGCGCACCGAGCAGGGGTCCAGGTCGGAGCGGTAGTAGGCGTCGCTGGGGCCGCGCACCTGGAAGAAGACCATGTTCAGCTTCGCCCGCGCGGCGCGCTGCATGATCTGGCGCACGTCGGCCTCGGTGCGGTACTCCCAGCGGTTCACCCACAGCGCCCGCGCCTCGGCGCGCGGGGCCTGGGCTTCGGCGGCCGGGGCGGCGGCGAGCAGCGCGGCGAGGAGGGCGAAAATCCGGTTCTTCAACAAGTTCCTGACAGCCTGGTTCACGATGGGGGGACGGAACCAATATCTCACCCGGACACGCGCAGGCACAGCCTTGACGAATCGATTTTGGTTGATATGTTACTCTCCATGGCGACGCAGACCGCACCCGACACGGCCCAGGTGGCGCGCTGGTTCCACGCGCTCTCGGACGAGACACGGCTCGGCATCGTGGGGATGCTGGCCGGCGGCGAGTGCTGCGTCTGCGACCTGACGGACGCGCTGGAGGCGGCGCAGTCGCGGCTCTCCTTCCACCTCAAGACGCTGAAGACGGCGGGGGTGGTGCGGGACCGCAAGGAAGGGCGCTGGGTGTACTACTCGCTGAACCCGGACGTGCTGGACGCGATGGCGGCCTTCGTGGAACGGGCGAAGCCGGCGGAGGGGAGCAACGGGTGCGGCTGCGGGTGAGGGTGCCTTTTTTTGCCCGCAAACATCAACGATTCTTGATAAAAGGAGAGAGATGAGCGAGACGCTGAAGGAAACGGTGCGGGAGAAGTATGGCCAGGCCGCGCTGCGCGTGGTGGCTGGCGAGGGCAACTCGTGCTGCGGGGGCGCGTCGTCGTTCGGCGGATGCGACCCCATCACCTCCAACCTGTACGGCGCGGCGGAGACGGCGGTGCTCCCGCAGGAGGCGGTGCTCGCGTCGCTGGGGTGCGGCAACCCCACCGCGCTGGCCGAGCTGCACGAGGGCGAGACGGTGCTGGACCTGGGCTCCGGCGGCGGCATCGACGTGCTCCTTTCCGCGCGGCGCGTGGGGCCCGGCGGCAAGGCGTACGGGCTGGACATGACGGACGAGATGCTGGAGCTCGCCCGCGAGAACCAGCGCAAGGCCGCCGTCTACAACGCCGAGTTCCTGCGCGGCGAGATCGAGAACATCCCCCTCCCCGACGCCACGGTGGACGTGGTGATCTCCAACTGCGTCATCAACCTCTCGGGCGACAAGCCGCGCGTGCTGCGCGAGGCCTTTCGCGTGCTGAAGCCGGGCGGGCGCTTCGCCGTGTCCGACGTGGTGGTGCGCGGCGAGGTGCCGGACGAGGTGCGGCGCAGCATGGAGCTTTGGATCGGGTGCGTGGCCGGCGCGCTGGAGGAGAGCGAGTTCCTGCGCCTTCTCGCGGAGGTGGGCTTCGAGGACGCCTCCATCGAGCCCACCCGCGCCTACTCGGCCGAGGACGCGCGCACCTTCCTGGAGGGCGCCGGCATCGACGCCGACGCCGTGGCCCCCCAGATCGGCGACCGCTTCATGGGCGCCTTCGTCCGCGCCCGCAAGCCCGCCCGCTGACGGATCACGGAGGCACGGGGATGAAGCTCCTCTCTGTGTCTCTGTGTCTCTGTGCCTCTGTGTCTCTGTGCGCCCGGCTGATCCGGCTGTTGCTGGCCCGGCTGTTCCCGGCGACTAAAGTCGCGGCAACAGCAGCACAAAGTCCGCCTTCGCGGACTGGTCGTCCGGGATCAGCCGAGACCATACAGTCCCCGCAGGGGGACTTCGTGCAGTTGTTGCCGCGACTTTAGTCGCCGCAACGGCCCGCCTATGAACCGCGCCCCTGACCTCGCGACGAGCCCGTGCGCTACGCCCTGATCTCGGACATCCACGCCAACCTGCCGGCGCTGAGGGCGGTGCTGGAGGATGCGGCCGCCCGCCACGCCGGCGGGATCTTTCACCTGGGCGACGTGGTGGGATACGCGCCGTGGCCCAACGAAACGGCGGCGCTCCTGCGCGCGTCGGGCGTGCAGGGGATCGCGGGGAACTACGACAGCACCGTGGCGGCGGATCACGAGCACTGCGGGTGCAGGTACGAGGACCCGCGCCAGGAAGCGCTCGCCCACCTCTCGTACGAGTGGACGCGCGCCCACGTCTCCCCCGGAACGAAGCGCTACCTGGCGTCGCTCCCCTTCCGCATGGACTTGCGGCCGCGCGGCGGGCACGCGCCGGGGCCCAGAGTGGTGCTCGTGCACGGCACCCCCACGCTCAACACGCTCTACTGGACCGAGGACCGCGACGACGCGTTCTGCCTGAAGATGGCCGGGCACGCGGGCGCCCGGCGGGGCGACGTCGTCTGCTTCGGCCACACCCACAAGCCGTGGCACCGCGAGGTGGAGGGCATCCACTTCCTCAACACCGGCTCCGTCGGCCGTCCCAAAGACGGCGACTGGCGCGCCGGATACGTGCTGCTCGACATGGCCGACGCGCCGTCCGTCCAGTTCATCCGCGTGGAGTACGACCTGGCGGAGGCGATGGAGGGGATTCGCCGCAGCGCACTCCCGGACGACTTCGCCGAGTACCTGGCGGCGGGCGGCAAATAGAAAGAGGCAATCTCCCGCGGAGCACGTAAAGCCCTTCTCCTCTGTGTCTCTGTGCCTCTGTGTGAGATTGCAGTTCCCCGGCACTTGTCGGGCGCGCCGGGTGTAGGTACGATTGGCGTCCGTGAAAAACGGCCGAACCCCTCCAAACGGATCGTACAAGGATGTTTTCGTCGTCCATCACCGCCGAAGAGCTGCGGTCCAGGTACCTGAATTTCTTCCGGGAGCGCGATCACGCCGTGATCCCGAGCGCTTCCTTGATCCCCGAGAACGATCCCAGCGTCCTCTTCACCACCGCCGGGATGCATCCGCTGACGCCCTACCTGCTGGGGCGCCCGCACCCCGCCGGCAAGCGCCTGGTGGACGCGCAGAAGTGCATCCGCACCACCGACATCGACGAAGTGGGGGACGAGTCGCACCTCACCTTCTTCGAGATGCTGGGGAACTGGTCGTTGGGCGACTACTTCAAAAAGGACTCGATCAACTGGAGCTGGGAGTTCCTCACCGGCGCCGAGTGGCTGGGGATCGACCCGGACCGCATCTACGTGACCGTGTTCGCCGGCGACGAGAACGCCCCGCGCGACGAGGAAGCCGCGCGCATCTGGCGCGAGCTGGGGATGCCGGAGGAGCGCATCAACTACCTTGAAGCCGAGCACAACTGGTGGGCCGCCGGCGACGAGGGCCCCTGCGGGCCGGACACGGAGATCTTCGTGGACCTCACGGGGAAGCCGTGCAAGGGCGAGGAGACGTGCGTGGCCGGCGTCTGCAAGTGCGGGCGCTTCTTCGAGGTGTGGAACAACGTCTTCATGGAGTACAACCGCACCGCCGGCACCCTGGAGCGCCTCCCCGCGCAGAACGTGGACACGGGGATGGGGCTGGAGCGCACGCTGGCCGTGCTCAACGGCGTGGCCACCGTGTACGAGACCTCGGCGTTCCAGCCGCTGATCCAGGCGCTGGCCGCCGTCTCGGCGCACAGCTACGAGGCGATCACGGCGGACCCCAAGCTCACGCGCGCCATGCGCGTGGTGAGCGACCACCTGCGCGCCTCCGTGTTCATCCTGGGCGACACGCGCACCGTCACCCCCTCCAACCAGGGCGCGGGGTACGTGCTGCGCCGCCTGATCCGCCGCGCCATCCGCTTCTGCGAGCCGCTGGGGATCGAGCCGGCGGCGTGGGCGGCCGCGGCGCGGCAGGTGATCGACCAGTACGGCGACGCCTACCCCGAGCTGCGCGAGAACGCGGAGCGCATCCACCACGAGCTGGGGCTGGAGCGCGAGCGCTTCGGCAAGACGCTGGGCAAGGGCACGCAGCTCCTTCTGCAGGAGATCGAGCGGCTGCGCGCGTCCAACGCCGATGCGCTCCCGGGCGAGATCGCCTTCCGCCTCTACGACACCTACGGCTTCCCCATCGAGTTCACGCAGGAGCTGGCGGGCGAGCACGGGCTGAGCGTGGACCTGGACGAGTTCCAGCGCCGCTTCGGCGAGCACCGCGAGCGCTCCAAGTCGGACTCCGCCAAGAGCGGCCTGGCGGACCGCAGCGAGGCGAGCGTGCGCTACCACACGGCCACGCACCTGCTGCACGCGGCGCTCAAGAAGGTGCTGGGGGACCACGTGCAGCAGAAGGGCTCCAACATCACGGCCGAGCGGATGCGCTTCGACTTCGCGCACCTGAAGCCCATGTCGCCGGAGGAGATCCAGGAGACGGAGCGGCTGGTGCAGGACGCCATCGACCGCGGCCTGCCGGTGACCAGCGAGGTGATGAAGTACCCGGACGCCAGGGCCAGCGGCGCCATCGGCCTGTTCGAGGACCGCTACGGCAACGACGTGTCCGTGTACACCATCGGCGACTTCTCCAAGGAAGTGTGCGCCGGCCCGCACGTGTCCAACACCAGCGAGATCGGCCGCTTCAAGATCGAGAAGGAGCAGTCGAGCTCGGCCGGGGTGCGGCGGATCAGGGCCGTGATCTCGTAAAAGCGGGGCTCACACAGAGACACAGAGGCCAGAGACGACTTCATCTCTGTGCCTCTGTGTCTCTGTGTGAGATCAGGCCGTGGCGCCCCCGCAGCTGGACCCGGCGCCGGCGGTGCACCCGAAGCAGTGCGGGCCCAGCACGATCTCGCGGGCGGCGAGGGCGTCCAGGTCGAAGTCGAAGATGGTGCGCGGGACCCCGGGGTGCACGGGGAGGTCGAGCATCTGGTTGAAGTCGCAGTCGTACAGCGTGCCGTCGTAGCCCACGGACAGGGTGCTGCGGCACATCACGCCCCGCGCGGCGGCGGGGTTGAAGGCGGTCACCAGGCGCTCCATGTACTCGTCGAGCGCGCCGCGCTCCTCCAGGAATTCCAGGAAGCGTGAGACGGGCATGTTGGTGATGGTGTACAGCGAGCTGAACCGGATGCCGTACAGCCGCGCCATCTGCCGCTTCCACTCCGCCTCCAGCGTCCCCTGGTTGCCAGGGAGAAAGGTCCCCACGGGATTCGTCACCAGGTCCAGCAGGAGGCCGGTGCCCTCCTGCCCGTACCCCAGCTCGTTGAGCCGCCGCAGCGCCGCGATGGACTGCTCGAAGACGCCGTCGCCGCGCTGCGTGTCCGTCCCCTGCTGGCGGAAGTGGGGGAGGGAGGCCACTACGTGCACCCGGTGCTCGGCGAAGAACTCGGGGAGGTAGCGGTAGTTGGGGAGCTGGGTGATGGTCAGGTTGCACCGGTCCATCACGTGCTTGCCGGCCGCGGCCGCACGCTGCACGATCTCGCGCCACCGCTTGTGCAGCTCCGGCGCGCCCCCGGTGATGTCCAGCGTGGGGATGGCGGTGCCCTCGATGACCTCCAGGCAGCGGTCCACCACCGCGTCGCTCATCATCTCGGTGCGGTCCGGCCCCGCGTCCACGTGGCAGTGGCGGCAGGTCTGGTTGCACTTGCGCCCCACGTTGATCTGGAAGACGTCGATCCCCGTGGCGCGCAGCGGGAACAGCCCCGCCCCCCCCAGCGCCTCCTCGAACGCCTGCGTCACCGGCACGCCCGCCAGCACCTGCTTCTGGCGGCGGGTGGAGGCCAGCTCGGCCTGTCGCTTCTGGAGAGTCGGGAGAACGCGGGACATCGGTTCCAAGTGCTCGAGTGCGTCGCTTACATTCCAAGCCGTTCGGCGTGGTTGCGCATCTGCAGGCCGTGCACCAGCGACGCGCCGCCGCGGATGGCGGCGGCTACGTGCAGGGCCTCGGTCATCTGCTCCGTGTCCGCGCCCTTTTGCAGGCAGTCGCCCGTGTAGGCGTCGATGCAGTACGGGCACTGCACCGCGTGCGCCACTGCGAGGGCGATCAGCGACTTCTCGCGCTGCGTGAGAGCTCCCTCCGCGAAAACCGCGTTGTACCACCCAAAGAATTTCTCCGCCAGTTCCGGCGCGTCCTTGCCGATCTCGGGAAAGCGGGCAAGGTCGTGCGCGTCATAGTACCCGGGTGCGTGCATATGCATGTCTCGTCTCTCTCTCTGTCTCTGTGTCTCTGTGTGAGGCCGCCGTTCAGCGCAGGCGCGCGCGGGCCTCGCGGGTACGCACCTGCAAGGCATCGACCGCGATGCGCGTCTCGCGCACGAGCACCAGGGTGCCCATGACCAGCGCGCCTACGGCGACCACCCCCGTTCCCAGCGCGATCACCTCCATGGGGCGCGACAGCACGCCCGGTGCGCGGGGCGCCAGCACGGCGCCGATCAGCGACAGGAAGGCGGAAAGCGCGAAGCCGCCCAGCGCCACGTAGAAGTAGCGGAGGGCGTGGAGCAGCAGGAGCGTCCGCCGTTCCACGGAGGCCAGCTCGCGCACCTCCCCGTCCGGGGTGGGGCGTCCCTCGCTCGCGGCGCGCTCCATCTCGCCCGTCAGCAGGCGGGTGCGGTCCACGGCGCGGGCCAGGCGGTTGGCGGTGCTCAGGATGAGCACGGAGCAGGCGTTGGTGAGCACCGCCGGCGCGGCGATCAGCGACAGCGCGCCGAAGGGGTTGGGCGCCTGCACCGGCTCAGCCCGCGCCGTTCAGCCGGCGCACGTAGGCGCGGATGCGCTCGGCGTTGGCGCCCACGTCGCTCTTGCCCACGCGCGAGATGGAGCGCACGTCGACCCGCGCGATCCCCGACGCGGGCGCCACGCGGATCACCACGTCGTCCCTGAAGCCCCACCACCCCGTGGTCGCGGTGGCCTCGATGCGCCCCTCGTCGCGCTCGGCGGCCACGATCTCCCACCCCATGTCGCGCGCGGCGCGCAGGGCGTGGCCGTACGCGGAGTCCGGGGTCATGGCGAGCATCACGGGCTTCACGTCCGGATACGCCGCCTGCTGCTGCCGGGCGATGGAGTCGCCCTCGTACGCGGGCGGGTTGGTGGCGCCGGTCTCCTCGCGCAGCGGCAGCGTGGCGATCAGCGGCGGCGGGTTGCGCGTGTCGGTGCTGATGTCGTGGATGGGCGGCACCGTCCTGGCCTTCTGCAGGAAGCTCCACGGCACGTAAAAGGTCCCCGCCGCGATCCCCAGGGCCAGCACGGAGGGGAGCACGCCGCGCCTGCGCCCCCTCACAAGCACCAGCGCCACCATGGCGAACAGCGCCGCCAGCACGGCCAGGTACGCCCCGTATCGCATCAGCGAGAACCCGGTGCGGAAGTGCCACACCCCCATCCGCGTCCCCGGCCCGGCGAGGAGCACCATGAGTGCGGCCACGATGGCCATCCCCAGCGCCACCCCCGCCATGGGGTTGCGTCGCAGCGTGGGGCGGTCGTTGATCAGGTCGGAGTCGCGCATGGGGACGGGGATGTGAGAGGATCGATGTGAGAACGCTTCGGGTGCGGTGCGTGGCGAGAGGGGGCCCTCACCCCCCCGACCCCCGCTCTCCCGATAACGGGAGAGGGGGGCGCACCCGCGGTGCCTGCCGGGTGGTCTGCTTCGGCGCGCCGGCGGTGCCCCGGGAACAGCGGCTCGCGGCACGGGCGTTCCTACGCCGCCGGTGCGCCGAACCCCCACCACCGCGCCGACACCGAAGATGCGCCCCCTCTCCCGTTATCGGGAGAGGGGGTCGGGGGGTGAGGGCCCTCTCGGCGCGCACCAATCCCGACCTCCCCACTTCGTTTACCAGGCACTCGGCACCAGGCACTAGGCACTTTTCCTCCTCTGCCGCACCTTCTTCACCACTACCGGCAGCAGCGCCAGCACGCCGAGCAGCGTGAACGAAAGCAGCACGGTGGTGCTGAGCAGGTCGCGGGCCGAGTGGATGCGCAGGAGCGACTCGCCCAGGTTCACGAAGACGAACGAGCCCGGGAGGATCCCGATGGCCGTGGCCGTCATGAAGGTGCGCGTGCTGACCGGGGTGAAGGCCGGCACCAGGTTCATCAGCCAGAAGGGGAAGACGGGGACCAGCCGCACGAAGAGGAGGTAGTTGAAGGCGTCCTCCTCGAAGCCGCGCGCCAGCCGGTTCAGCCGCGGGCCCATCCGCCGCCGCGCCGCGTCCGCGAACAGGTAGCGCGCGGACAGGAAGGCGGCGGTGGCGCCCAGGGTGGCCGCCACCACCACGATCGCCACCCCCACCCAGCGTCCGAACAGGAACCCCATCGCCAGCGACATCAGCACCCCGCCCGGAACCGAGAGCGCCGTGGCGGCGGCGTACACCACCAGCGCCCCCACCAGCATCGCCACGAAATGCCGGCTCTTGAAGGCCAGCAGCTCGTCGCGGTGCGCCTTGAGCGTCTCGAAGTCCAGGTAGCGCGGCCCGTCCAGCGCAAAGAACGCGGCCAGCGCGCCCACGATGGCGGCCGCCAGCGCGATCTTCTTCCACCCCGCCTCGCCCCGCCGCGGCGTCGGGGCCGCGTCTGGCGGTGCGGGTGCGGCGCTGGGCGAGGTTGGCATCGAATGGCTCGGCGCGAGGAGGAGTGGCGATCAATGTAGCGTCCGCGCCCCCTGCCGCCAACGTACGGCACGCTGCTCGCGACTGCCGCCGCGCATCCATTCCTCGTTCCCCGTTCCCCAATCCCCATGTCCACCCCCAGCAGCGACCACCACCACCGCCTCGCCGACCGCCACGGCCCCGTGCCCGTGGCCGTGGTCACCGTCAGCGACTCGCGCACCCCCGACACCGACACCAACGGCGCCTGGCTCCGCGAGCAGATCGAGGCCGCCGGCCACACCCCCGCGGGCTACCTGCTGATCCGCGACGAGCCGCTCGAGGTGGAGCGCGCCCTGGATGCGTCGCGGGCGCGGGTGGTGATCTTCAACGGAGGCACGGGCATCGCGCCGCGCGACACCACCTTCGACGTGCTCAGCCGCCGCATCGAGCGCCCCATCCCCGGCTTCGGCGAGCTCTTTCGCATGTTGAGCTGGGAGCAGGTGGGTGCCGCCGCCATGCTCTCCCGCGCCACCGCCGGCGTCGTGGACGGCCGCGTGGTCTTCTCCCTCCCCGGCTCCCACGCCGCCGTCCGCCTGGCCTGGGAGCGCCTCATCGCCCCCGAGCTGCGCCACATCGCGTGGCTCGTAGAAGAACAGGGCTCACACAGAGACACAGAGGCACAGAGATGAACTGATCTCTGTGCCTCTGTGTCTCTGTGTGAGATTACATTATATTTTGTGCACACATGTGCACAGGAGCCGCCGTGTCCAGCAGAGCGCGTGGAATTCGCCTGAACGAGAGCCTGGAGCGGGAGATCGAACGCGAAGCCGAGCTGCGCGGCCAGTCGTTCACCTCCGCGACCGCCGAGATGCTCGGGGAAGCGGTGCGCATGCGCCGCGTCCCTGGGATCGTGTTCACCGATGGCCCCGCCGGGCGCCGCGCGACCGTCGCGGGAACGGGGCTGGACGTGTGGGAAGTGATCTCCAGTTGGAAGGAGGCGGGCGAGCAATGGGCGTCGCTGCGCGCGAGCTACGATTGGCTCACCGACTTCCAGCTCCGCTCCGCGCTCGCCTACTACAAGCTGTACCCGATCGAGATCGACGCGCGCCTCGCGGCCGAAGAGCGGTGGACTCCGGAGCGTGTGGAAAGTGAATACCCGTTCCTTGCTCCGCGCCGCGTGCGATAGCCCGTGCGCTACCTCTTCGACGAGGACCTGCCGGGCATGGCCGCGGAGATCGCCCGCGGACTGGGCCTGGACGCGGTGAGCGTTCACGAGATCGGGAGGCGCGGGCTCTCGGACCCGGAGCAGTTCGCCTTCGCGATGCAGGAAGGCCGCGTGATGGTGACGCGCAACCGCGACGACTTCCGCCGCCTGGTGGTCGCCGCGTTCGAGGCGTCGGCATCCTCCCCCGGCGTCCTCGTCGTCCCCCGCTCCCTCCCCAACACCGCCCCCGCGCAGATCGCCCACGCCCTGGAACGCTGGGACCAGGGCGGCGATCCAGGTTTCTGCTTCTTCTCGTTCCTGTCCTGAAGAACAGGGCTCGCACAGAGACACAGAGGCACAGAGATAAGTTCTCTGTGCCTCTGTGTCTCTGTGTGAGCCCAATCAGTTCAGCTTGGGATGGTGAAGAAGAAGGTTGCGCCCTGGCCCTCCACGCTCTCCACCCAGATGCGCCCGCCGTGGCCCTCCACGATGCCGCGCGCGATGGAAAGGCCCAGGCCGATGCCTCGGCGGTCGCTCTTGCCCGCCTGCCAGAAGCGCCCGAAGACGCGGGGGATCTGGTCGGCGGGGATGCCGGGGCCCGTGTCGGCCACCGACACGCGCACCTCGCCCGGTATGACCTCGGCGCCCAGCGTGACGCGGCCGCCGGCGGGGGTGAACTTGAGCGCGTTGCCCACCAGGTTGGAGATCACCTGGAGGATGCGCGCCGCATCCAGCGGGACGCGCGGCAGGTCGGCGGGGAGCTGCGCATCGAAGGTGATGGAGCGCGCCTGGGCCAGCGGCGCCAGCATCGCCACCGCCTCGCGCAGCACCCCGCCGGCGCTCTCGGTGTGGAGCTCCAGCGCCAGCTTCCCGCTCTCGATGCGGGTGACCTCCAGCAGGTCCTGGATGAGCTGGTTCATCCGCTCCGTGGTGCGCAGCAGGGTGTCCAGCGGCTTGCGGTGCGCGGGGGCCACGTCATCCGCCAGGAGCTGCGCGGCCATGCGCACGGTGCTGAGCGGGTTGCGGAGGTCGTGCGCCACCACGCCCAGGATCTCGTCGCGGGCGCGGGTGGCCTGCAGCGCGTCGTGGTAGAGCTGGGCGTGCTCCACGGCCACCATCACCCGCCGCGCCAGCTCCTCCGCCAGCGCCAGGTCGTCCGAATCCAGCGTGCGGCCGGAGGTGGAGGTCACCAGCGTGACGTCGCCCAGCACCTCGCCCGCCGCGGCCAGGGGCACGCTGGCCACCGAGCGCGGCGCCAGGGTGCGCAGCAGAGAGCGTTGCGCTTCGTCGTCGCCCGCGTCCTCCCCCAGCGCGGAAGCCACGTCGCTCACCAGCACGAACTGCCCCTCGGTGCACCCGCGCACCAGCGGGTGCCCGCGCGGGATGGCGCCTCCCCACAGCCCCACCTCGCCGGCCAGGAGCGCTTCCATCTCCGGGTCCGCGTGCGCGTAGGCCACGCGCTCCGGGCGCCCCTCCGCGTCCGCCAGCTCCACCACCACGTAGTCGGCCAGTTTGGGCACGGCCAGCCGCGCTACCGTGGAAAGCATGGTGCGGTAGTCGAACGATGAGCTGAGCACCCGGCTGGCCTCGGCCAGGTACGCCGCGCGCGTCCCCGCCGCCTCGGCGCGGGCGCGGGCGGCGCGCTCCTGCAGGTGCAGGAAGCGCGTCGCCAGCAGGTTGCGGATGCGCAGCACCACCTCCACCGCGTCCAGCGGCTTGGTGAGGAAGTCGCTGGCGCCTTCGGACAGCGCGCGCAGCTTCGTCTCGGAGGTGACGTCCGCCGTGAGCACCAGGATGGGGAAGTAGTCGCCCGGCGGCAGGGTGGAGCGCAGCTGGCGCATCACCGAGAAGCCGTCCAGGTGCGGCATGTGGAGGTCCAGGAGGAGGATGTCCGGCCGCCTCTCCTCGAACATCTCCGGCACCCGCCGCGGATCGGTGGTGAGGGCCACGTTCCCGAAGCCGTCGAACTTCAGGAACTCCTCCAGCAGGTGGAGGTTGGCCATCTCGTCGTCCACCACCAGGATGGAGGCGTCCTCCATGGAGCGAGGGGTCACGGCTGGGCTCTCCGCTCGGCGAGGGTGCGGTCCACGGCGTCCATGAAGCGGTCCAGGTCCAGGGGCTTGGTCATGTACTCGTGGGCACCGGCGGCCCGCAGCCGCTCCACCTGCCCGGGAGTGGCGTCGGCGCTGATCACCACCACCGGCGTGTCGCGGGTGCGGCGGTCCGCGCGCAGGCGGCGCAGCACCTCGCCCCCCGGCATGTCGGGGAGGTGCAGGTCCAGCAGGATCAGGTCCGGCGCGTGCTCCCACGCCAGGTCCAGCCCCATCCGCCCCTGCATCGCCGAGAGCAGCGTGATCTCGGGGCGCGACGAGAGGAGCGACTCCACCAGGGTGAGGTTGGCCAGGTTGTCTTCCACGTAGAGCACCGTGGCGGCCGGCCCCGAGGTGTTCTCGGCGCGCGGCTCGTGCGCGGCGGGCGCCGGCTGCGGCAGGCGGCTGCTGGGGTCGTCCGCCGCCGGCAGCTCCAGCCAGAAGGTGCTGCCGCGCCCCGGGTGGCTCTCGGCCGTCAGCGAACCCCCCATCGCCTCCGCCAGCCGGTGCGAAAGGGCCAGCCCCAGCCCCGTCCCCTCCACCCCCGTCTCCTCCGCGCCCAGGCGGGCAAAGGGGACGAAGAGCTCCTCCATCCGCTCGGGCGCGATCCCCCGCCCGGTGTCGTGCACGCCGATGCGCACCCGCCCCTCGCGCTCCTCCCACGTCACGCGCACGGAGCCGCCGGGGCGGTTGTACTTGACGCCGTTGGAAAGCAGGTTGAGCAGCACCTGCGCCAGCCGCTGCCGGTCCGCCTGCACCCAGCGCCCGGGGGCGGGGGCGGGGTCGCTCACCATGCACGCGTTCTGCGCGGCCAGGGGGCGGATCAGGTTCACCGCCTCGATCAGCGCCGCGTCCACCCGCACCGGCTCCAGCGACAGCGTCTGCCGGTCGCTCTCGATGCGGGCGATGTCCAGCACCTCGTTGATCAGGTTGAGGAGGTGCCGCCCCGCGCGCAGGATCTGGTCCACGGAGCGCTGCTGGTCCGGCGTGGGGCTGCGGCGCTCCAGGAGCTGCGCGAAGCCCAGGATGGAGTTCATGGGCGTGCGCAGCTCGTGGCTCATCCTGGAAAGGAACTCGCTCTTGGCCTGGTTGGCCGTCTCCGCCGCCTCGCGCGCCCGCTCCGCCTCGGCGCGCGCCTGCTCCAGCGCCGCCTCGGCCCGCTTGCGCTCGGTGACGTCGCGGGAGTTGACGATCACCCCCTCCTCGGGCGCCGTGCGCGAAAGGGTGGTGCCCACCGACTCCACGTAGCGCCACGAGCCGTCCTTGTGGCGCCAGCGGAACGCGACCGCCCTGGTCTCGCCCGGGTTCGCCACCACGTACCCGAGGCTCTCCACCACTCCGGCCGCGTCGTCCGGGTGGATCAGCTCGAAGGCGCTGCGCCCCTCCAGCTCGGCGGGGGCGAAGCCGAAGAGCCGCTCCACCGCCGGGCTCTGGTACCGCATCACCCCGTCCGTCTCCAGGATCGTCACCAGGTCGCTGGCGTTCTCGATCACGGCGCGGAAGTGCTCCTCGCTGCGCCGCAGCGCCTCCTCGGCCCGCTTGCGCTCGGTGACGTCGCGGGCGTTCACCACCAGCCCCTCGGCGGCCGAATCGGGGCGCAGCGTGCGCGCCGCCGCCTCGAACACCCGCCACGACCCGTCGCCGTGCTTGTAGCGGAACTCCACCTGGATGGTGGAGCCCGGGTGGTCGACCGCGTAGTCGCGCAGCCGGGCCACCTCGCCGAAGTCCTCCGGGTGGATGGTCTCCATGGTGCTGCGCCCCACCCGCTCCTCCGTCTTCCACCCCAGCAGGCGCTCGGCCGATGGGCTCAGGTACCGCGTGACCCCGTCCGCGCCGATGATGGCGATCAGGTCCGAGCCGTTCTCGATCAGCGCCCGGAAGTGCTCCTCGCGGCGGCGCAGCTCGCGCTCCCACCCCTTGCGCTCCGTGATGTCGCGGACGATGGCCACGAGCTGCCCGCTGCGGTCCAGCGGCAGCAGGCGCGCCTCGAACTCCTGCGGCTGCCCGTCCGGCCCCTCCAGCGCGTACTCCACCGTGGTGAGCTCCCCGTCGGCCGCCACCCGCGCCAGCGCCGCGCCGATGCGCTCGGCCGCGTGCGGGGGAAGGACGTCCAGGACGCGCCGCCCCAGGAACGCCTCGGGGTCGGTGTACAGCCCCATCTGGTGCCCGGCCTGGAAGTCCAGGATCGTCCCGTCGCTCTCCATGCGGAAGTACAGGTCGGGAAGGGCGTGGAAGACCGCCTGCAGCTCGGCGCTCTTCTGCGTCAGCTCTTCCTCGGCGCGGGCGCGCTCGGCGACCTCCTCCTCCAGCGCCAGGTTGGTCTCGGCCAGTTCCGCGGTGCGCTCCTGCACGCGCAGCTCCAGCTCGTCGCGGGCCTCGCGCAGGGCCCGCTCGGCCGCCTTGCGCTCCGTGATGTCGCGCAGGAACCCCGCGAAGATGCGCCGCCCGCCCTGCATGTACTCGCCGATGGACACCTCCACCGGGATCGTGACGCCGTCCTTGCGCAGCGCCGCGAACTCGGTGGTGGCCCAGTCCACCGTGCGCACCCCCGTCTCCAGGTAGCGCGCCAGCCCGCGATCGTGCAGCTCCCGCTTCTCGGGGGGCTGCAGGATGGAGATGTGCCGCCCCACCAGCTCCTCGGCCGCGTAGCCGAAGGTGCGCTCGGTGGCGGGGTTGGCGGAAAGGATGGTGCTGTTCTCGTCCAGCGTGATGATGGCGTCCGCCGCCGTCTGGATCAGCGTGCGCGACCGCTCCTCGCTTTCGCGCAGCTCGTCCAGCGCCCGCCGCTCGTCGGTGACGTCCTGGTGCACCAGGATCACCTCGCGGATGGCACCGTCGTCGTCCTTTACGGTGCAGATGGAGGCCTGCAGCCAGCGCGGCCGCGCGTCGCCCTCCTCGGCCAGCTCCGCGCGGCCGGGCCCCTGCCCCACGCGCGACGGGTCGAACAGGGTGGCCGGCAGCTCCACCTCCTCCCCCGCGAAGCCGCGCCGGATCAGGGGATGGATGTCGCGGAGCTGCGGGTCGGTGAGGGGGTTGAAGCGCCGCCGCTCGGTGGGGCGCGACAGGAACAGCTTCTCCCACGCGCGGTTCACCTGCAGCGTCTCCCCTTCCGGCGAGAAGATCTGGATGCTGTAGGGGAACTGCTCGAACAGGGCGCGGAAGCGCGTCTCGGAGCGGCGCAGCGCCGCCTCGGCCTCGCGGCGCTCCGTGGTCAGGCGCAGGTTCTCCAGCGCGGACGCGGCCAGCGACGCCAGCGCCTCCACCACCTCCACCTCCGCCGCGGTGTACAGCGCCGGCGTGTAGCTCTGCACCGAGATGATGCCGCGCACCTCGCCGCCCACCAGGATGGGGGTGCGGATGACCGATTCGGAGCGGCGCTGCTTCCCCGTGGGGGTGGCCCCGTGCCCCGCGGGGTCGTCGGAGGTCAGGGTGAGCAGCGAGCGGCGCTCGCTCACCACGCGCTCCCCCGGCGTCCCCGCGGCGGGGGTGATGTCGGGCGGGGTGTACTCCCCCGCGTCGTTGCCGCCGAAGCCGTGGAAGGCGTGCGCGCGCGGGTCGTAGGCGAAGATGAAGAAGGCGTCCATGGCGAGCACCGTGCGGCACGCCTCCTCCAGCACGCTGCGCAGCTCCGCCGGCGACTCCGCCCCCACCACCGCCGCCGCGGCCGACGCCACCGCGCGCATGCGGTCCGCCGTGCGGCGCGCCTCGTCCTCGGCCGTGCGGCGCGCGGTGACGTCGCGGTAGCTCCACACGCGCCCCACCGACTCGCCGCCGATGAGCTGCGGCTGCGAGTACAGCTCCAGCACGCGGCCGTCCTTGAGCCACACGTCGTCCAGCGACTCGCCCACCGGGCTGTGGCGGATCTCCAGGATGTGAGCCGTGAACGCCTCCGAGTCCACCACCCGCTCCGCGCACAGGGGCAGCGGCGCGGGGCTGCCGGGGGCCAGGCGGGCGGGGTCCACTCCCCACATCGTGGCGAACTTGCCGTTGGCCGTCACCACGTTCCCCGCCTGGTCGATCACCAGCAGCCCGTCCGCCGCCGACTCCAGCGTGGCGCGCAGGATGGACAGGGAGCGTTCCAGCGCCTCCGCGGCCTCCACGCGCTCGGTGATGTCGCGCAGGTGGGCCGTGAACACCGGCGGGCCGTCCAGCGGCACGCGCGTCACCGTGAGCTCCACGGGAAACTCGCTGCCGTCCGCGCGCATGGCGTGCGTTTCCACGCGCTCGCCCAGCACGCGCGCGGGCCCTTCCAGGTGCCGCTCCACCGCCAGGGGGTGCCCCTCGCGGAAGCGGCCGGGTACGATCAGCTCCGCCAGCGGGCGCCCCATGGCCTCCTCGGCCGGGAAGCCGAAGGTGCGCTCGGCGGCGGGGTTGAAGTCCAGCACCCGCCCCTCGCCGTCCATCACCACCACGCAGTCCAGCGCCGCGCGCACCACGGCGGCGCCGCGCCCCTGGGCGTGCCGGGCGGCCTCCTCGGCGCGGCGGCGGTCCGCCGCCTCCAGGGCCAGCGCCACGATGTCCGCCACGTTGGCGGCGAACTCCTCCTCGTCCGGTGCCCAGGCGCGCGGGGGGCCCACGTGCTCGCAGCAGAGCACGCCCGCCACCATGCCGCCGCGCCAGAGCGGCACGTCCAGCATCGCCCCGATCCCGTGGCTCCGCAGGTACCCGGCGAGCTCGCGGGTGCGCGGGTCGGCCGCCGCGTCGCCGGCGGCCAGGGCGCGGCTCTCGGCCAGCGCCGCGAAGTACGCGGGGTAGTCCGCGGCGCGCAGGAGCTGCCCGCTCTCGAACTCGCCGGTGGAAGCGCGGAAGAGGGCGGCGCACTCCAGCTCCGCGGCGCCCCCTGCCGGGGCCAGCCACACGCTGGCCCGCTCCACCCCCAGCGTGCGGGCGGCGGTGCGGGTGGCGGCGTGCAGCTCCGCCAGCAGGTCGCTCTTGTCCAGCCGCGCCAGCTCCACCAGCGCCGCGTTGTGGAGGGCGGTGCGCTCGGCCCGCGCCGTGCGCTCCGCGTCGGCGTGCTCCTGGAGCCGGGCGGCGTCCTGGAGGCGCCGGAGCTGGCGGCGCAGCTCCAGCTGCCCCATAGCCTGCCCCGCCAGCATCTTGAGCGCCTCCATCTGCTCGTCGCCCAGCCGCCGCGGCACCTGGTCCACCACGCACAGCGTCCCCAGCGCGTGCCCCTCGGGCGTCACCAGCGGCGCCCCCGCGTAGAAGCGGATGTGCGGCAGCGACAGCACGAACGGGTTGTCGGCGAAGCGGGGGTCCTCCAGCGTGTCCGCCACCACGAACAGCCCCGGCTGCTCGATGGCGTGCGCGCAGAACGACACCTCGCGCGGCGTCTCGGTGGCGTCGATCCCCAGGTGGCTCTTGAACCACTGCCGCTCCGCGTCCACCAGCGTCAGCAGCGCCATGGGCGTGCCGCAGATGTGCGACGCCAGCCGCGTGAGCGCGTCGAACTCCGGCTCCGGCGGCGTGTCCAGGATCCCGTAGTCGTGCAGCGCCGCCAGGCGGGCGGTCTCGTTGGCCGTGGTGGAGGCTTCCATGGTGTGCGGGGGGAGCGGTGGAGCGGGTACGGCGGCAGGGGCGTTTCAATGTACATATTCCCCCGCGAATGGTCCACAAGCGGGCTCACACAGAGACACAGAGGCACAGAGATGAAGTCGTCTCCGTGCCTCTGTGTCTCTGTGTGAGTCCCCGGTTCCTGCATTGCCACCGGACCCGCACGTCGCCACATTCGGCAGGGAACCTGCACTGCCCGACCTGGAGATGACCGCGCATGAGCATCCGGAAGCACGAGGCACCCCTTCGTTCGCCCGCCATCGCGGAGTGCGTGGAAGACGAGGTGCTGGAGTGGTACCGCATGACCCCGCAGGAGCGCTGGGCGGAGAGCATGCGCCTGTGGAGCACGTTCCACCTCCTGGGAGGCCGGCTTGAGCCCGAGCCCGATACCCAAAGTCCTTTCGACGATGCGCGGGCACGGCGTGCAGGCGCTCCTCATGGGAGGGCAGGCCTGCGTGCTGTTCGGCGCGGCGGAGTTTAGCCGCGACGCCGACTTCGCCGTCCTCGCGGACGCCCAGAACCTGCACCGGCTGAGCGGCGCGCTGGACCAGCTCCAGGCGAACGTGATCGCGGTTCCACCTTTCGAGCTTCGCCACCTCGAGCGCGGCCATGCGGTACACTTCCGCTGCCGACACCCGCACGCCGCCGGCCTGCGCGTCGACGTCATGGCGCGCCTGCGGGGGGTGGACCCGTTTCCCGAGTTGTGGGAGCGCCGCACCACCTGGGACCTTGGGCCCGCGGGCGAGATCGACACCCTGTCGCTTCCCGATCTGGTGGCGTCCAAGAAGACCCAGCGCGACAAAGACTGGCCCATGCTGCGGCGGCTGGTCGAAGTAAGCTACGACACCGACTACGCGGCACCGACTCCTGCCCGTGTGGATTTCTGGCTGGCAGAGCTGCGCACGCCGGAGCTGCTGGCCGAGTGCGCCGCCCGCTTCCCGGCGGCCGCATCGGCGCATCCCCGCCCGGCGGTACTCGCCGCCGCGCGGGGGCTCGACGCGATCCGCACGGCTCTCCTGGAGGAGGAAACACGGGAGCGGGAGGCGGACCGCGCGTACTGGACTCCATTGAAGGCCGAGCTCGAAGGGATGAGGCACGGCCGCACTCCCCCGGCCTGAACCCATGACGGAACTGGCGGTTCACCACATCCCCACAGCCCGGCGGCGCGGCCATGGCCGCGGCCCCTGGCGCAGGGACGCGACGCACACGCCCGCCGGCCGGCCCGTGGCCCGCACCCCCGATGCTTGATGTCGCCGTCGTTGGCGCGGGGCACAACGCGCTCATCTCCGCCGCGTACCTGGCACGCGCGGGGCATCGCGTGGCCGTCTTCGAGCGCTCCGGCCACGCCGGCGGGGCCGTGCAGACGCGCGACGACATCTTCCCCGGGTGCCGCATCGACGTGGGCTCTTCGGCCCACATCCTGATCCACCTTACGCCCATCCTGGCCGAGCTGGAGCTGGAGCGCTACGGCCTGCGCTACGTGGACTGCGACCCCTGGGCCTTCTACCCGCTGGAAGACGGCCGCGCCATCTACTTCCACAGGGACGTGGGCCTCACCTGCGACTCCATCGCCGCCGTGTCGCCGGAGGACGCACGGGCGTACCCGCGCTTCCTGGAAGAGTGGCGCCCCATCAGCCAGGCCGTGCTGCGTGCCTTCCTGGACGTCCCCACCCCGCTGAAGATCGGCTGGACGATGGCGACGGGCGGCGGCTTTGCGAAGAAGAAAGGCGCGGAGAGCACCGCCATGCTGCAGACGATCCTGGGCTCGTACCGCCAGCTCATCGACCGCACCTTTCGCCACCCGGCGGTGCGCGCCGCCATCGAGTGGATCGCAGCGCAGAGCGGCCCCCCGCCGCTGGAGCTGGGCACGGCCCCGCTGGCCGGCTGGCAGCCGCTGTACCACGAGAGCGGCGTCAAGCGCGCGGTGGGCGGCTCCGGCGCGCTCACGACGGCGCTGGTCGCCATGATCCGCGCGCACGGCGGCGAGGTGCACACCGCCACCCCCGTGCGCCGCATCGTGGTGGAGGGCGGCCGGGCCGTGGGCCTGGACGTCGCGGACGGCGCCGAGCCCGGCCTGCCGCTCGGCGCGCCGCCCGCCACCGGCCCCACGCGCAGGGTCAGCGCGCGCACGGTGCTGGCCGGCTGCCACGTCGCCACCACCTTCGGCCGCCTCCTGGCGGACGCGCCGGAGGCCGCCGCGCTGCGCGAGCAGGTGGCGGGGCTGCGGGTGGGGAACGGCTTCGGAATGATCCTGCGCTGCGTCACCAGCCAGCTCCCCGCCTACGCCGGCTGGGCGGGCGACCCCGCGCGCGGCGGCAACGGGGCTCCCGGCCCCATGCACCGGGGCCTCCAGCTCCTCTGCCCGCCCGCGCCCTACCTGGACGCGGCGTACGCGGACTACCTGCGCGGCGAGCCGGCGCGCGACCCCGCCGTGGTCGCCATGACCTGGACGGCCGTCGACCCCTCCCTCGCCCCGCCGGGCAAGCACCTCCTCTTCGCCTGGGCCCAGTGGCACCCCTACGCCCTCACCGGCGGCCGCAGCTGGGCCGGCGAGCGGGAGCGCGCGGCCGACGACATCCTCCGCGCCGTGGGCCGCTTCGCCCCCAACGTGCCGGGCTGCGTGGAGCAGGTCCACATCCAGACCCCCGTGGACCTGGAGCGCGAGCTGGGCCTCTACAACGGCAACGTGATGCACCTGGAGATGTCGCTCGACCAGATGTTCATGTTCCGCCCCGCAGCGGGGCTGGCCACCTACCGCACCCCCATCCCCGGCCTCTTCCTCACCGGCGCCAGCACCCACCCCGGCGGCGGCGTCTTCGGCGCCTCCGGCCGCACCGCCGCCAAAGTCGTGTCGAAGGCGTTGAAGTAGGCCTCACACAGAGACACAGAGGAGCAGGATTCGGTGCGTGCGACGACGACGAGGTGGGTCACGAAGTTCTTCTCTGTGCCGCTGTGCCTCCATGTGAGCCCTGCTCCCCCTCCAACCCCGCGATTGCCTGCCGTACGCGCTCCGGCAGCGGCACCTTTCGCTGCGCGTCGTAGTCGTACGACACCAGGGTGCCGCCGCCCTCCGCCGCCACCGCGCCCAGCTTGCGGCTCACCAGCCGGTACTCCATCACGAACCGGTCCTCCCCCACCTCCGTCACGCGCGCCCCCACCCCCACCGTGTCCGGCCAGGTCACCGGCCGGCGGAAACGGCAATCCGTCGCCGCCAGGATGGGCCCCACCGGCTGCCCCTCGGCCAGCTCGCGGAAGCCGATGCGGTCCAGGTACTCGATGCGCGCGCTCTCGAAGTAGCGAAAGAACACGATGTTGTTGACGTGGCGGAAGTAATCCATGTCGCCCCACGCCACGGGGATCTCCACCACGACCGGGTAGCCGGCGAGCACGTCCGTCATGCGGCCCCCGCCGCGCCCAGCCCCGCCGCGCGCCCGGTGGCCCACGCCCAGAAGAAGTTGTACCCGCCGATCGGCCCGAAGCAGTCCAGGATCTCGCCGCACAGGTGAAGCCCCGGCACCAAGCGGCTTTCCAGCGTGCGCGGGTCCACCTCGCCCAGCGGCACGCCGCCGCCGGTGACCTCGGCCTTCTTGTATCCCTCGTGCCCCGTCCAGGGCAGGGGGTAGCGGGCGAGCGTCTCCACCAGCCGCTGCCGCTCCTCGCGGCGAAGCTGAGGAAGGGTGCGCGCGTCGTCCACCCCCGCCTCGGCCAGGAGGGCGTCGGCCAGGCGGGCGGGAAGGTGGCGGCGCACCACGTTGGCCACCGTTCCCTGCGACTTCTCCACCAGCATCCGCTCCCAACCCGCCGCGTCGATCTCCGTCCACTGCACGTGGATGGGCGCGCGCGGCGGGGCGTCCGCCGTCTGCACCGCCACGTGGGAGACGTTGAGCACCGTGGGCCCGCTGTAGCCGCGATGGGTGAAGAGGAAGCCGCCCTCCGACTCCAGCTTCCCCTTTCCCAACGGCGCCTCCAGCTTCACCTCCAGCGAGATCCCCGCGAGCGGCGCGTGGGGCGAGCGCTCGCTGGTGAGGGGGGTGAGGGCGGCGTAGGTGTCGTGCAGCGTGTGCCCGAGCTGCCGCACCACGCGCAGCCCTGTCCCGTCGCTCCCGGTCGCCGGCACGGACAGGCCACCGGTAGCCACGATCACCCGCGCCGCGTCGATCTGCGACCCGCCTTCCAGGAGAACGCGCCACGGCTCGCCCGCGCCGCCCGGGCGCAGGCCCACCACGTACGTGCCGAAGCGGATCCTCACTCCACGCCTCTCCGCCAGCGCCAGCAGCCCGTCGCGGACGTCGCGCGCCTTGTGGGTGGATGGAAACAGCTTCCCCGTCTCTTCCTCCAGCTCCAGCCGCAGCCCCACCTCTTCCTCGAAGAAGCGACGCTGGTCCTCGAGCGGCCACGACAGCAGCATCTTCTTCAGCGTGTTGCGCGAGGAAGAGGTGAAGTACTGTCCCGGCTCCACTTGCGACGGGAGGATGTTGCATCGCCCGCCGCCGCTGATCAGGATCTTCCGCCCCCCGTCGCGCGTGCGCTCCAGCAGCAGCGTCGGGTGCCCCGCCGACGCCGCGAAGATCGCCGCCATGGTCCCCGCCGCGCCGGCCCCGATCACCACCACCGGCAACGCGTCCATCCCTCTCTCCGTCAATGCGCTCCCTCCCGTCGGATGCGGTGAACGCGGAACAGGATAGCACCCGCCCCGCCCCCGCGCACGGCGTCTCGTGCCAGGTGTGAAACAGAATGCGCACGGGCCCTTGACCGATCCGTTGCACCCCTATATACTAGCGGCCCCGCACAAATGAAGCGCGCGTAGACTTTCCGGCGAGGGGTTGACGCCCCTGGACGACGGTTTTACGTTGTAGGGCTCCACCGGCTGAGCCAGCGGAGCGGGGGGTAAGTTCGGAAACGCTGGTTTTCATCTCTTGACGAAGTGAGCTATCCCCTTTATATTCAACGTGTTCGCCGCGGGATGGACGACGCGGAAGTTGGAAAAAGAGGGGTTGACGGAAACGGCGGTAGCGGTTATCTTAGTAGACACGCGACGGACCGGGTGAAACTGGTCGGGTTGCCTTGAAGGAAAAGACGCGGCATCGTCGCCGCGCGGAGATTGACAAATCGGGTATTGGGGAGTGCTTTGTGCAGCCCTTCACGTAAATGGGCGGCCGTGTGGCGCATCAGCCGGAGGCATCACGTCCTTCGCCGCGCCTGCAGGTGTCTGGAAAAGGCACCGCACGGATTGCACACAACGTGAAGAAGAAAACCGAACGAACGATACAGTCGTTTGTTCTTCAAGAGCTGTTTGAACTCATGGAGAGTTTGATCCTGGCTCAGGACGAACGCTGGCGGCGCGCTTAACACATGCAAGTCGTACGGGCAGCTTCGGCTGTCAGTGGCGAACGGGTGCGTAACACGTGGGCGACCTGCCGGGGCGCGGGGGACAACCCAGGGAAACTTGGGCTAATACCGCATGTGCTCTGCGAGCTTCATGGCTTGCAGAGGAAACCTGCTTTCAAGCAGGGTGCTCCGAGGGGCCCGCGGCGTATCAGGTAGTTGGTGAGGTAACGGCTCACCAAGCCGACGACGCGTAGCTGGTCTGAGAGGACGACCGGCCACATTGGGACTGAGATACGGCCCAGACTCCTACGGGAGGCAGCAGTGGGGAATCTTGCGCAATGGACGAAAGTCTGACGCAGCGACGCCGCGTGCGGGAGGAAGCCCTTCGGGGTGTAAACCGCTGTCACCGGGGAAGAACGTCGTGGGGAGGAAATGCCTTACGAGTGACGGTACCCGGGGAGGAAGCACCGGCTAACTCTGTGCCAGCAGCCGCGGTAATACAGAGGGTGCGAGCGTTGTTCGGAATTACTGGGCGTAAAGCGCGCGCAGGCGGCCTTTTAAGTCTCACCGTTCAAGCCCGGAGCTCAACTCCGGTCCGCGGGGGATACTGGGAGGCTAGGGACATGTAGGGGCGAGCGGAATTCCGGGTGTAGCGGTGGAATGCGTAGAGATCCGGAAGAACACCGGGGGCGAAGGCGGCTCGCTGGGCATGGTCCGACGCTGAGGCGCGAAAGCGTGGGGAGCGAACAGGATTAGATACCCTGGTAGTCCACGCCGTAAACGATGGGCACTAGAGGCGGGGGGGATCGGCCCTCTCCGTCTCGCAGCTAACGCGTTAAGTGCCCCGCCTGGGGAGTACGGCCGCAAGGCTGAAACTCAAAGGAATTGACGGGGGCCCGCACAAGCGGTGGAGCATGTGGTTTAATTCGAAGCAACGCGAAGAACCTTACCTGGGCTTGACATGCTAGAGAAAGTCCCGTGAAAGCGGGAGCCCTCTTCGGAGCTCTAGCACAGGTGCTGCATGGCTGTCGTCAGCTCGTGTCGTGAGATGTTGGGTTAAGTCCCGCAACGAGCGCAACCCCTATCTGCTGTTGCTAACGGGTAAAGCCGAGGACTCTGCAGAGACTGCCGGTGACAAACCGGAGGAGGGTGGGGACGACGTCAAGTCATCATGGTCCTTACGCCCAGGGCCACACACGTGCTACAATGGCCGGGACAAACCGCTGCAAACCCGCGAGGGGGAGCGAATCGGAGAAACCCGGTCCAAGTTCGGATCGCAGTCTGCAACTCGACTGCGTGAAGCCGGAATCGCTAGTAATCGTGGGTCAGCTACACCACGGTGAATACGTTCCCGGGCCTTGTACACACCGCCCGTCACGCCATGGAAGTCGGGAGCGCCCGAAGTCGGTGACCCAACTCCTTCGGGAGAGGGAGCCGCCGAAGGCGAGCTCGGTGACTGGGGCGAAGTCGTAACAAGGTAGCCGTAGGGGAACCTGCGGCTGGATCACCTCCTTTAGAGCAGCGAGTAGCTCGGGCCGGCATGTTCTTCGGAGCATGATGCGCCTGAATGAAAGCTCTCGAAGCCGATCGCCTCGGGTCCGAGGCTGAAAGCAGGGCACTCCTCAGTATCTGGTTTGATTGACAATACGGGTATGGGGAAGGGTAGTAGGCAAAGGAAAGCACCAGGAGTGTTTCCTACGTGTGCGCCTGTCTCCGAGAGGAGATAGGCGGGCTTTCGAGTGGGGCCGGAGAAAATCCGGCCAAGCGAAATAAGGGCGCACGGTGGATGCCTTGGCACGGACAGGCGATGAAGGACGCGGCAAGCCGCGATAGTCCCGGGGGAGCCGCACGCAGGCTGTGATCCCGGGGTTTCCGAATGGGGCAACCCGGCAGCGGTCATGCGCTGTCACTCCGCAAGGAGAGCCAACGGGGAGAACTGAAACATCTAAGTATCCCCAGGAATAGAAATCAACCGAGATTCCCTGAGTAGCGGCGAGCGAAAGGGGACCAGCCCAAACCGGAGTCCTAGTGGCTCCGGGGTTGTAGGGCCCAGACGGGGTTCGTCCCGTCTGCATGGAGCATGTAGCCGAAGCGGCCTGGGAAGGCCCGCGAGACAGGGTGAGAGCCCCGTAGGCGAAACATGCCCCCAGCGGATGGTCTGGGTACCTGAGTACAGCGGGACACGAGAAATCCCGCTGGAATCCGGGGGGACCACCCTCCAAGGCTGAATACTCGTCCGTGACCGATAGTGCACCAGTACCGTGAGGGAAAGGTGAAAAGAACGCCTGACGGCGAGTGAAATAGATCCTGAAACCGTGTGCCTACAAGCGGTAGGAGGGAGCTTCAGGCTCCTGACTGCGTGCCTTTTGCATTATGATCCGGCGAGTTGCTGGTCACGCGCGAGGTTAAGAGCTTATGGCTCGGAGCCGCAGCGAAAGCGAGTCTGAACAGGGCGTCGATAAGTGCGTGGCCGCAGACCCGAAACCGAAGCGATCTACCCATGGCCAGGATGAAGCTCCGGTAACACGGAGTGGAGGTCCGAACCCGTTTCTGTTGAAAAAGATTGGGATGAGCTGTGGGTAGGGGTGAAAGGCCAATCAAGCTCGGAGATAGCTGGTTCTCCCCGAAAACTATTGAGGTAGTGCCTCGGGGCATGTGAGCGGGAGGTAGAGCACTGGAAGGACGCGGGGCCCCACCGGGTTACCAACTCCTACCAAACTCCGAATGCCCGGCTCATGGACCCCGGGAGACAGCATACGCGCGATAATGTGCGTATACGAGAGGGAAAGAACCCAGACCGTCGGCTAAGGTCCCGAAGTACAGTCTCAGTGAGAAAGGATGTGGGCGTGCCGTGACAACCGGGAGGTTGGCTTAGAAGCAGCCATGCCTTGAAAGAGTGCGTAATAGCTCACCGGTCAAGTGCGCCTGCGCCGATAATGGTCGGGACTCAAGACTGTCACCGAAGCCACGGATTCGATTCTCCCTACGGGGGGAACGGATGGTAGGGGAGCGTTCTGGTAGCGGAGAAGCGGGGGTGGAAACCTTCCCGTGGAGCGGCCAGAAGTGAGGATGCCGGAATGAGT
>CADCTW010000081.1 GCA_902805735.1 uncultured Gemmatimonadota bacterium
GCCGGGCCGCGCGCAGGGCGGGCAGCTCCGCCAGCCACGCCGAGTCCGCCGACGCCGCGTCGCGCGCCACGGCGTCCGCCAGCGCGCGGGCGTCGGCGGGGGCGAGGGGTGTGACCAGCCGGAGGGGCTGGCTCTGCGGCAGGTCCGTGAGGCGGCGCAGCTCCAGCAGGGCCAGCTCGCGGTTGCCGCGGGCCTGGATGGCGAGCGGCTCCAGGTTGGCGCGCTCCACCCGCGCGCGCAGCACGTCGTAGCGCGCCGCGCGCCCCGAGCGCTCGAGCTGCTCCACCTGCCGCAGCCGCGCGTCGGCCAGCGCCAGGTTGGTGTCCTGGATGGCCACCAGCCGGTCGCCGAGCTGCGCGGCCAGGTACGCGCCCAGCACCTGCAGCGACACGTCCGCGCGCACGTTCTCCACCTCGGCGCCGGCGGCGTCGCGCAGGCGGAGGGCGGCGCGCTGCCCCTGCGTGGCCCGTCCGCCCTGGTACAGCGGGACGGACAGGTTCATGTTGGCGCCGTAGCTGTTGGGCTGGTTGAAGATCTGCCCCACGGCCTGCGCGCGCGCGTTCTCGTAGACGTGGTTGAACGTGGAGTTGACGCGCAGCTGCGGGTACCGCGCGGCGGCCGCGCTGCCCACCGCGGCGCTGGCGGCGTCCACCCGGCCGGTGGCGAGCTGAACCTCGTCGCCGGCCTGCGCGCGCCGCACGGCTTCGGGCAGGGATAGAGCGAGCGTATCCTGCGCGCTCACGGGGAGCGCGCAGGCGAAAAGGGCCAGCGCGGCGGTGCGCGCGGCGAGCCAGGGTCGGTGCATCTTCCCTTCTGTACGACGTATCCGGCGGAGTAAGGGTGCTAATTTACCCGCACCCACGGACGCGGACAAGCGCGCGCCCCGCCGTTCATACACCCGGCGGGGGGGATGCGTTGGGTACGGCGAACAGCGGGGTCGCACAGAGACACAGAGGCACAGAGGAGAACTTCTACTGCTTCTTCAGCGCGAGGCCGAGGAGCTCGATGCGGTCGGGGTGGAAGGTGTACTCGATGCCGGAATGGACGCCGCGGGCGAGGCCGGGGGCGGTGAAGACGACCTCTTCGCGCGCGCCGAGGAGGGGGGCGGCCTGCTTGAAGAGGCGACCTTCTTCGCGGACGAGCGTGAGGGTGATGGGGTAGGGCTCGGTGATGGAGTACGATCCCGCGTGCCCGTCCAGGGCGGCCGGGGACATCGCGAGCGGACGGATCTCGCCGTAGCCGGGCCAGCCGTACGCCGCGCTGATCGCCAGGAGGATCTCGCGGGCGAGGCGGTCGCCGCCGGCGCCGTTGGTCATGACGGCGGCGCCCTGGCCCGTCTCCGGGAAGTAGATGAGCTGCGCGCGGAAGCCGGCGTTGGAGCCGCCATGGCTGAAGAAGAAGCCGTCTCCGCGCCCGCCCAGCGTCGGTCCCAGGCCGCTGGCGCCCTTCTGGGGGGTCAGCATCGCCGTGGCGGTGGGCCTGGACAGGATGCGTGCGGAACGCCCCCCGCGCGCCGCGGCGATCTCCATCGCCCAGGTGAGCAGGTCGCTGGGCGTCGTCCACAGCCCCGCCGCCGCCATCTCCGGGTAGACGTGCCAGCGGCCGGGGATCATCTCCCCCTCCTCCCCGTGCCCCGAGGCTGCCGCGCCGCGCAACGCCGCGGGGAGCGGCTGCTCGAAGGTGCTGTTGGCCATCCCCGCCGGCTCCAGCACCAGCCGCCGCATCAGAGCGGGGAACGGCTCCTTCGCGACATCGGCCATCACGAGCTGTTCGATGGTGGTGCCGCCGCCGGAGTAGCGCCACATCGAGCCCGGCACCGCGTTCACGCGCACCGGCTGGCTGTTCGATGGCCCGTTTCCGTCCAGGATCTCCGGAGCGGTGGGAACCCGTTCGCCCGCCGCGTACCCCGCGAACCCGTGCACCGTGAGCCCCGCGCTGTGCGACGCCAGCCGCCGCAGCGTGACTTTTTCCCGGGCCGTGAACTGGTTTTCGGGAAGCTTCCAGCTCACGAGGTATTCGTTCACCGGCGTGTCGAGCGCGAGCTTCCCTTCATCCACCATGCGCAGCATCCCCGTCGCCGCGACGGGCTTGGAGATCGACGCCGCCTGGAAGAGCGTGGTGCTGGTGACCGAGTCCGCGGTCCCGGCCTCGCGCACGCCGAAGCCGCGCGCCCACGCGATCCGGCCGCCTTCGACCACCGCGATGGACACGCCGGGCACCTTGTAATGCGCCATGCGCCGCGCCAGCGAGAAGGTCTCCGGCGCCGGCCTCCCGCGCACCGTGAGCTCGGAGCGCAGCCCCGCCGTGACCCGCCCCATGGGGTCGCGGCCGGACGCACCGCGCTGGCCCGCGCACGCGGACAGCAGGACGACAGCCAGGATCAGGAAAGCACGCATTGAGATCCTCCGGGCTCCTCTGTGTCTCGCCGTGAGCCCTGCGGTTGAAGCGCACCAGGGGACGTGGACCGGCTCCTACCGGCGCACGCTCTGTACGAGGTACACGGCCGTGCCCGCGTAGAGCCCGACGCCGATCCCGATCACGGTTTCGATCACCGGACTCAGCCCGAAGACGTTCTCGTCGCCCGTCTGGGTGAGCCCCCACGCCAGCCCGACCGCGCCACCTACGGCCATCGCGACCGCCACGTGCCGCCCCCACGACTGCACGCCATCGCCCCGCACTTGGTAGTGTTCGGGCGTGGGCGGGGCGGCCGTCTCGCGCAACAGGGGCGCTTCGGAGGCGCGGGGGCCGAACGGAGCGGGGGAGCGCCGCTGGGCCTCGCACGCCGAGCCCGACGCGAGCGCAAAGATGGTGATCACGGCCAGCAGGATCGCTACTCGCATGGATGGGGAGGTGAGAGGAACGGGCACCAGGCGCAACTCAACCTAACCATGACCCACCCGGAGACACAGAGGCACGGAGATGAATCCGCCTCTGTGTCTCTGTGTCTCCGTGTAAGATGCCTCTTCGCGGCACGCAACCGGCGTAGCCGCGCAGAGCCACACACCGAACCCATGGAGAAAGCCGTGAACCTGAGCCTGCTCTACCTCCGCTCCCGCGTCCCCGACCTGTCCAGCGATCCGGAGGAAGTGGCTGCCCGCCTGCGCGGCCTCGACTTCACGGTGGAGCGCATCGTGCCGCTGGCGGAGCTGCTGCGCCCCATCGTGGTGGGGCGCGTGGAGTCGCTCACGCAGCACCCCAACGCGGACCGGCTCAAGGTGTGCGTGGTCGATGACGGTGGCGAGCAGCGGCTGCAGATCGTGACCGGGGCCGGCAACGTGCAGGCGGGGGCGTACTACCCGCTGGTGCGCAGCGGCACCACCCTTCCCAACGGCACCCGCATCAAGCGCGGCAAGCTCCGCGGCGAAGTGTCCGAGGGGATGCTCGGCTCGGCGGACGAGCTGGAGCTGGGCACCGACCACGACGGCCTGCTGACGCTGGCCGGCGAGCCCGCGCCCGGCACCCCCCTCCCGGACGCGATCCCGGTGGACGGCGTGGTCTTCGTGCTCGCCGGCGGCGCGGACGCGGACGAGGTGGTGGAAGCGCTCGCCACCGGCAAGCGCCGCGAGACCCCACCGCCGAACGAAGACGCCCGTACCTGACCGCGGCCCGCGCGCCGCAGAGAAATTCCTGGCACGCGCGGCAGGGCACGCGCGCCGAGCGGGTGGAGGGCGCGGACGCAACGAATCGCGCCCCCACGCACGGATCCATGGAAATCGCCTCCTCCCCCAGCGGTTTGGGGGAGGAGGTTGGGAGGAGAGGACCCTTCGTCGCGCCGACACGGAAGCAATGACCGCACCCAGAGGAGCGCAGGGATGAGCGAAGCGCAGGCCCGGACGATCCTGATCGTGGACGACAGCCCCGAGGACCGCGCCACCGTGCGCCGGCTCCTGCGCGGCGCCGCCACCCCGTACGTGCTGGTGGAGGCGGACACGGGGGCCGACGGGCTGGAACGCTACCGCGCCGGGCGGCCCGACCTGGTGCTCCTGGACTTCCACCTCCCGGACATGGAGGGGCTGGAGGTGCTGCAGGCCATGGGCACGCGCCCCCTGCCCGTCCCCGTGGTGATGCTCACGGGGCAGGACGCCGGCGAAGTGGCCGTCGCCGCGCTCAACGGCGGCGCGCAGGACTACGTGCTCAAGGGGACGATGTCGTCCCACGGGCTGGAGCGGGTGCTGGCCAACGCCATCGAGAAGCACGCCATCGAGCTGGAGCTGCAGGCCCGCACCCGCGCGCTGGAAGAGAAGGCCGAGGCGCTGGAGCTGCGCAACCTGGAGCTGGAGATGGTGAGGAACATCCTCCAGACCAAGGTCGGCGAGCTGGCGGAGGCCACCCGCGCCAAGGACCAGTTCCTGGCCGTGATGAGCCACGAGATGAGGACCCCGCTCAACGCCATCATCGGCTACGCGGACCTGCTGGACATGGGGCTGGGCGGCGAGCTGGGCGAGGGGCAGCGGCAGCACGTGTCGCGCATCCAGGTGGGCGGCCGGCACCTGCTGGAGCTCATCAACGACGTGCTGGACCTGGCCAAGGCCGACGCCCGCGGGCTGGAGCTGGACATCCGCCCCGTGGACCTGCAGGCCGTCATCGAGGAAGTGGCCGCCCTGCTGGAGAGCCGCGCGCACGCGCAGGGGATCGCGCTGCGGGTGGAACCGTGCAGCTCCGAGCTCCCCCACCTTCTCGCCGACCTGCAGAGGCTCCGCCAGGTGATCACCAACCTGGTGGGGAACGCCATCAAGTTCACCGAAGAGGGCTCTGTCACCATCCGCTGCTCTCCGCGCGACGAGGTGGTCGACATCGTGGTGGAGGATACCGGGGTTGGGATTGACCCGGAGGTCCTCCCCTTCATCTTCGACGAGTTCTACCAAGCCAACGGCCAGCTCACCCGCAGCCGCGGCGGCAGCGGCCTGGGGCTGGCCATCTCGCAGCGTCTGGCCCGGCTGATGAACGGTGCCGTGACGGTGCGGAGCGAGCCGGGGGTGGGCTCAGTCTTCACCCTGACCCTCCCCTCCGCGGCGGCGGGGAGCCCCCTGCGCCCCGAGGACGTGCAGGGGCACGGCGAGCGGATGCAGCAGGCCCGCGGGCCCGATCCGCGCAGGCAGGTGACGGTGGTCGCCTTCGGACGGGACGGCGACGCGCTGGAGCAGCTCGCCGGCCGGGTGCAGCCCGCCGTGCGCCTGGTGTGGACCACCGACGTGGCCAGGGTGGCGGAGCTGGCCCGCGGCGAGCGGGCGTCGCTCGTGGTGCTGGACGTGGCGGGCGGGGGCGACGCGTGGAGCGCCGCCTACGCCCTGCGCGAGGTGCCGGAGCTGGCCTCCACGGCCGTCCTCCTCCTCCCCTCCATCCCCGCCGAGGGGAGCGGCGAGGCGCAGGAGGGGCTGGACCTGGGATGGGTGTCGCTGGTGCCCAAGCCCTTCAGCGCCGCGCAGCTCACCCGCGCCGTCTCCACCGCCGTGCGCGGCGAGCCCACCCCCGCGGACGCCACCGCCGGCATCGCCGCCTGCGACGTGCTGATCGTGGACGACGACCCCGACTCCCGCCGCGTGGCCTCGCGCTTCCTGGGCGCCGCCGGCGTGTCGGTGCGCGAGTCGCCCGACGGCGAGAGCGCCCTGGCCGAGATGCGGCGCAGGGCCCCCGACGTGGCCGTGCTGGACCTGATGATGCCCGTGCTGGACGGCTTCGGCGTCCTCGCCGCCATGCGCGCGGACCCGCTCCTCGCGGGGATCCCGGTGGTCGTCCTCTCCGCCAAGAGCCTCACGGAGGCGGAGCGCCGCTTCCTGGCCCGCACTGCCTCGCGCGTGCTCCAGAAGGGCGAGCACCGCCTCGCCGACGTGGCCGCGCTGGTGCTGCGGGCGGCGTCCGGGGCTGCGGCCGGCTGATTGGCTCACACAGAGACACAGAGATGAAAGGATTCCTTCCTGCGCTCCTCCTGGCCGCTTCGTGCGCGCAGGCGCCTGTCCCGGCGCCGCCCGTGGCTCCTGACACCGCGGCGGCGGTGCGGCCGGGGATTGAGGTGTTCCTCGCGGACGTGCCCGCGGCGCTGCGGGGGAAGCGGGTCGGCCTCATCACCAACCACACGGGGATCGACCGGGCGCGGACGCCGGACATCGACCTGATCGCGCGCCACCCCGACCTCAAGCTGGTGGCGCTCCTGGCCCCCGAGCACGGCATCCGCGGCGACGCGGAGGCGGGGGTGAAGATCGGCGACGCCACCGATCCGCGCACGGGGGTGCCGATCCACTCGCTCTACCAGGCCGAGGACCGCGGCCCCACCCCGGAGATGCTGCGGGAGGTGGACGTGCTGGTCTACGACCTCCAGGAGGTAGGCGGGCGCACCTGGACCTACGTGTCCACCATGGCGCTGGCGATGAAGGCCGCCGCCCGCAAGGGCATCCCCTTCGTCGTCCTCGACCGGCCCAACCCCATCGGCGGGGAGATCGTGGAAGGCGCGCTGCTGGACCCGCGCTTCGCCTCCTTCGTGGGGATGTACCCCATCCCGGCGCGCCACGGCATGACGGTGGGCGAGCTCGCCACCCTTTTCAACCGTGAGCACGGCATCGGCGCGGAGCTGCGCGTGGTGCGCGCGGCGAACTGGCGGCGCTCGCAGTGGTTCGAGGAGACGGGGCTGCCCTGGGTCAATCCGTCGCCCAACCTCCGCTCCCCGGCCGCGCTGAAGAGCTACCCCGGCTCCGTCTACTTCGAGGGCACCAACATCAGTGAGGGCCGGGGCACGGACCGCCCCTTCGAGCAGGTGGGCGCGCCCTGGCTCGACGCGCCGCGCGTCGCCGGGATCATGAACGCGAAGCGGCTCCCCGGCGTCCGCTTCGAAGCCGTCAGCGTGCCGGTGCTGCCCACGGCCGCCAAGTACCCGGGCCAGGCCATCCCCGCGATCCGCTTCGCCATCACGGACCGGCAGGCGTACCGCCCCGTGCGCACCTCTCTCCTCCTCGTCGACGAGATCCGCCGCCAGCACCCGCGCGACTTCGCCTGGACCCGCACCATCGACCGCCTCACCGGCTCCGACCGGGTGCGCCTCGCCATCGAAGCCGGCCGCCTCCTCCCCCTCCTCGACGAGTGGGACCGCCAAGCCGCCGCCTTCGTGGAGAGCCGCAAGCCGTTCCTGCTCTACTGAAAAGCGGGGCTCACACAGAGACACAGAGACACAGAGACGGCTTCAGATCACGCCGTCGGGTCCAGTACCGGCATCCCTTCGCGCCGCGCGGCAGCCGCCTGTTGCACGTCCGCGGAGACGAACCAGAACTCCTCTCCTTCGGCCACACGACGCTGCACCCGCTGCGCGGCAGCGATGTGCACGGCGTCGGCGCCCCGCACCCGGTGCCGCACTGCGAGGTCCGCCGACTCCGGAATAATGGTGCTCGCCTCGATCACGAGCAGAGATGACCTTTCGCGAAAGATCGCTTGGATTTCGGGAAGCGCGCGCTTGAGGCTGGCGGAGCTGATCCCGCGCCGGCCCCCCGCTCCACGATCCAGCATCTGGCGCATGGCCGCCACGCACTCCGGGTGTGCAAGGTCGCAGACCGACACTCTGAACCTCGCATCGTCGGCCCGCGCGCCGCGCACGATCTCACGGACACGCATGTCCCCTTCCTCCACGACGAACAGCTTGACGAAGGTGGAAGAATCGAAGAAGAAGTGTTTCACGGACAGTGGCGCCAGCGGATCAGGATCTCGCTCGCGGTCTCCCCTTCGGGTACGATCTGCTCCGGCAGATCCCATTTGACGTCGAGCCGCGGGATGCGGATGGTGACGCCGTCCGCCGCGAGGCGATCGCGCAGCTCGATCAGGTCCTGCGCGTACTCCGGCTCTTCCCGCACATCGGGGTCGCGGTTTTTGCTGCTCATGGCGCCTCCTGACGTGAGATTGGCATCGTAAACTGATCAACGGTAACGCCTTTCGCCCCGCACCTCAAGCGACATTTCGGATCGAACAAACACGGTCACTGCAGGCGTCACGCATGCCTCCGCGTGGCCGATTCGGGGCTCACACAGAGACACAGAGAAAGCGTCCTTTCCTCTGTCCCTCTGTCCCTCTGTGTCTCTGTGTCTCTGTGTCTCTGTGTGAGGCCTTCCGTTAGTCGAACCCCGTGCGCAGCCCCGGGTCGCGCGCGTGCTGGAAACAGAGCGCGATCTGCGCCGACGTGATGCGGCCCACGGAGAGCGGGGGGAGCTCGGCTTCGGCGAAGAAACCCACCTCGTCGGTCTCGATGCTCGTAGTGGCGACGCCGCCCTGCAATTCGCACACGAAGAGGAGCTTGTAAACGGAGTAGGGGCCCGGCGGGTGCCCGTTGCGGCTGCCGTCGTGCACCGCGGCCAGGTGGGTGGCGCGCACCGTGAGGCCGGCCTCCTCCAGCACCTCGCGCTCCACGCACTCGCGCGGCGAGTCCCCCACGTCCGCCCACCCGCCGGGGAGCGACCAGCGCCCGTCCGCGCGCTCGCGCACCAGCAGCACGCGGCCGTCGCTGAACACGGCGGCGCGCACGTCCACCTTGGGCGTTGCGTAGCCGATCTCCCCGTCCCACAGCCCCAGCACACGCTCGGGCGTCGTGTCGCCGTACGCGGCCATCATCTCCGCGGCGATCGTGTTCAACTCCACGTACCGCTCGCGGTCGAACGCGCCCTCGGTGTAGGTGAGGCCGTTCTGCGCCAGCGCGTGGATGCGGCGGGACCAGCGAAGCCAGTTGGGGTCCACGACAGGGAATGGGGAGGGGGAATGGGGACTGGGAGCAGCGAGGCCGCGCATCTTCGATGCCGCCGAGCAGTCCTGCGTGTACGCGGGACCTGCCACATCGCGCCGACGCAGAAGATGCGCCCCCTCTCCCGCGCTGTTTGCGGGGGAGGGGGACGGGGGGAGGGGGCCCGTACATTTCTTGCATGCGGCGATTTTCGAGCGCCGGATGCAGCGAAAGCCCGCGGCCGTTCGACTTCCTTGACGAAGCGGACGGTCGCCGGGCACCTTGCCCAGCGTCCCCTCGTTGGGCCCCCTCCACATCCTTGCCCGGAGGTGCGTATGGCGTCAGCCCCCTCATTCACAACGGACCGCATCCGCAACGTCGTGGTGGTTGGCCACGGCGGGGCGGGGAAGACGACGTTGATCGACGCCTGCTGCCACGCTTCCGGCGCCACCCGCCGCCACGGATCCGCCGCCGACGGCACGGCGCTCACCATGTTCACCCCCGAGGAGATCGCGCACGGCTGCTCCATGAACACCACGGTGGCGCACGCCACCTGGCTGGACGCCAAGGTCAACTTCATCGACACCCCCGGCTACCTGGACTTCCTGGGCGAAGCGCGCGCCGGCGCCCGCGTGGCCGACGGCGCCATCGTCGTGCTCTCCGCCCCCGGCGGGGTGGAGGTGGGCACCGAGCGCTCGTGGGAGCTGATCGCGGAGCGGGGCCTCCCGGCCATCCTCTTCGTCTCCATGATGGACCGCCCCAACGCCGACTTCGAGCGCGTCTACCAGGACGTGCGCGAGCACCTGACCTCCAAGGCGATCCCCGTGGAGGTCCCCATCGGGAGCGGCGAAGGGTTCAACGGCATCGTCAACCTGTTCTCGGACCGCGCGCACTTTTACATCCCCGGCACGCAGACCGGCGAGTACGAGGAGCGCGACATCCCCGCCGAGCTGCAGCCCACGGTGGACCGCTACTACGCGGAGCTGATCGAAACCATCGCCGCCACCGACGACAACCTGCTGGAGCACTACCTGGAGGGCGACACCATCACCCGCGACGAGGCCATCCACGCTCTCAAGCAGGCGATGCTGCGCGGCGAGCTGTACCCGCTCTTCTGCGGTGCGCCCACGCTGACGTACGGCATCCGCGCGCTGCTCACCAAGGTGGTGGAGCTGCTCCCGTCGCCGCAGGAGCGCACGGCGGAGATCGCCGAGGGGCGCGGCGGCACCACCGTGGAGCTGCGCGGCCTCAACTCCGACCCCTTCTGCGCCCTGGTGTTCAAGACCACCAGCGAGCCGCACGTGGGCGAGCTGTCGTTCTTTCGCGTCTTCGGCGGCTCCGTGCGCAGCGGCGACGAGGTGGGGAACGCCACGCGCGACAAGACGGAGAAGCTCTCGCACCTCGCCATCCCGCAGGGGCGCGACCGGCTGGAGGTGGACGAGCTGCGCGCGGGCGACATCGGCGTGGTGGCGAAGCTGCGCGACACGCACACCAACGACACCCTCAGCGCCCCCGCTCATCCGCTCGTCCTGGAGGGGATCCGCTTCCCCGAGCCGGACATCGCCGTGGCGGTGGAGAGCACCAACCGCGGCGACGAAGACAAGCTCGCCGTGGGCCTGCACAAGCTGCACGAGGAAGACCCCTGCTTCTCGTCCGAGTACGCCCCGGAGCTGCGGCAGACCATCGCCCGCGGCCTGGGCGAGCTGCACCTGGAGGTGCAGCTCGAGCGCCTCAAGCGCAAGACGGGCGTGTCCGTGGTCGTGAAGGCGCCGCGCATCCCCTACCGCGAGACGATCCGCGCCGTCTCCGAGGGGCACGGGCGGCACAAGAAGCAGTCGGGCGGGCGCGGCCAGTTCGGCGACGCGCACGTGCGCATCAAGCCCCTGGCCCGCGGCGACGGCTACCGCTTCACCGACGCGGTGGTGGGCGGCGTGATCCCCGGCAAGTTCATCCCCGCGGTGGACAAGGGGGTGCAGGAGGCGGCCGTGCGCGGCGTGCTCGCCGGCTTCCCGGTGGTGGACTTCGAGGCCGAGGTCTACTTCGGCAGCTACCACACGGTGGACTCGTCGGAGGCGGCGTTCAAGGTGGCGGGCTCGCTCGCCTTCCAGGCCGCCGCCGAGCGCGCGCAGCCCGTGATCCTGGAGCCGGTGATGAAGGTGGACGTCATCACCCCCGAGGAGTTCCTGGGCGACGTCATCGGCGACATCAACCAGCGCCGCGGCCAGATCCTGGGCATCGAGTCGGCGGGCCGCGCCCAGCGCCTGCGCGCCCTGGTCCCGCAGGCCGAACTCTACAAGTACTCCACCGCGCTGCGCTCTCTCACCCAGGGGCGGGCCACGCACACGCGCGCCTTCCACGCCTACGAGGAAGTCCCCGCGCACGAGGTGCCCAAGCTGGTGGAGGCGACGAAGAAGGAGCGCGAGGAGTTGCTCGTGGCGCGGTAAAAGCGGGCTCACACAGAGACACAGAGACACAGAGGAGGAGTGACCTCCGTGCCGCTGTGTTTCTGTGTGACACACCACGTTTGAGGAGGTGGGGAATGGGGGATGGGATCCGGGCGGAGTACCTGCGGGAATCGGCCGTGACGATGCGCAAGCACAAGGTTCTGGCGGACGAGTCGCTGGCCCGCGTGAGCGACGCGCAGTTCTTTGCCGCGCTCGACGCGGAGTCGAACAGCCTGGCCGTGCTGGTGAAGCACGTGGCCGGCAACCTCCTCTCGCGCTGGACGGATCTGCTCACCACGGACGGGGAGAAGCCGGACCGCGACCGCGATACGGAGTTCGAGATCGCCCCCTCCGACACGCGCGCCGGGCTGATGCGGCGCTGGGAGGCGGGGTGGGCGTGTGCGTTCGGTGAGCTCGAAGCGCTGACGCCCGCCGATCTCGACCGCACCATTCACATCCGTGGCGAGCCGCACACCCTGGTGCAGGCGATCAACCGGCAGATCGCGCACGCCGCCTACCACACGGGGCAGATCGTCTTCCTCGCCAAGCACCTCCAGTCCGGCACCTGGCAGTCCCTCAGCATCCCCCGGGGACAGTCGGGGCAGTTCAACGCCGCCATGCTCTCGGCCCCGCCGCCGAATCCGCGACTCTGAAGCGGTTCCTCACTTTCACGGGAGACGTGCATGCGTCCGGTCCGCTACAACGTGGCAGCGAGCCTCGACGGCTACATCGCGGGTCCGCGGGGCGAGTTCGATTGGATTCCCATGGATCCCACCGTCGACTTCGCCAGCATCTTCGGGAAGATAGACACGGTGCTCCTGGGGCGCCGCAGCTACGAGACGGCCCTGGAGGGCGGCACCCCGCCGTGGCCGCCCGGAGCACGCGTGTACGTCTTCTCGCGCACCCTGCGCCCGGAGGATCATCCCGGCCTCACGGTGGTCAGCGGCGACGCGGGCCGCGTGGTCTCCGCGCTCCGCGCCGAGCCCGGCGGCGGCGAGATCTGGCTCTTCGGCGGCGGCGACCTCTTCGGCAGCCTCCTCGCCGAGGGCCAGGTGGACACGGTGGAAGTCACCCTGGTCCCCATCCTCCTCGGCGGCGGCGTCCCCCTGCTCCCGCCCGGAGCACCGCGCACCACCCTGGCCCTGACCGGGACACACACGTACCCCAGCGGCATGGTGTCTCTGTCCTACACCGTCCAGCAACCCTCCGCCGCACCCAACGATGCCCCCTGATACGGTTCCTCTCTGTGTCTCTGTGCCTCGGTGTGAGATCGCCGTTCCCCGTGCCGTGCGCATGACGTTTGCGGTTCCCCACACCTATGCCGATGAGGATACTGACGTGGGGTGAGCGCGAGTGGACGGTCTGGGACGTGTTCCCGACCTTCGATGCGCGCATGCGCATGACCGGGGAGAGCGCGGACCTGCTGGTGCAGGGATGGCTCGTGTTCGAATGCGAGGCGGAGAAGCGCCGCCTGGGCCCCGTGCCCGACGGGTGGGACGCGCTCGCCGACGACGAGCTCGGCACGCTCCTGGATAGCGCCGTGCACGTCCAGCCGCGCACCGGCGAGCCGGCGGGCCCGCTCACCGAGGCGGGGGACTGAGCTTCCGGCGCGTGCCGCGTGGCGAGCACTGAAGTTGCGCAGACCCGGCGCGCTCGAGCCGCGGGGTGCCCGCCGCGGCGACATCCACCCGATCGGAGGACGTATGACCCCGCGCTTCGCACCGCTCCGCAGCATCGCCGCGCTCGCCTGCATCGCCGCGCTGGGCGCATGCAGCGGCGGCTCCGCCGACAACCGCGAGGCGGCGGGCGACTCCGCCACCGCCGCCATCTCGCCGCCCCCCGCCGAGGCGCCGCAGGGCGCGCCCCCTCCGGGCACCGGCAGCGAGGCGCCCGTGGCGGGCCAGCTCACCGATCCCAACATCGCGGCCGTGGCCTCGGCGTCGAACCAGGACGAGATCCGGAGCAGCCGGCTGGCGCTGGAAAAGGGGGAGAACGGGCAGGTCAAGCAGTTCGCCCAGCGGATGGTGGCGGACCACTCGCGCATGGAACAGGAGATGCGGACCCTCCTGCAGTCCAAGGGGATCACGCCCCAGGACAACCCGCAGAGCACGCAGATGACGCAGGCCTCCCAGTCCGCGCTGCAGGCGCTGCAGGGGCTGAACGGGCGGCAGTTCGACTCGGCGTACGTGGCGCACCAGGTGCGGGCCCACCAGGCCACCCTGCAGGCGCTGGAGACCATGCTGATCCCCAACGCGCGCGACCCGCAGATGAAGGCGATGCTGGAGGCGGCCCGCCCCGCGGTGGCCCAGCACCTGGCGGACGCGCAGAAGCTCGAAGGCTCGATCCGGTAACGACGGGGCTCACACAGAGACACGGAGGCACAGAGATCGGCTTCTTCTCTGTGCCTTCGCGTCTGCGCGACACCACGCACGCCGGGAGGGAGCGATGCCGGACGGGTGGACGGAGGGCGGGGCGCAGGTAGGGGACGTGCGGCTCCACTGGATCGAGGCGGGGGCGGGCGCGCCGGTCCTCCTCCTGCACGGCTTCCCGGAGTTCGGCTACGCGTGGAGGCACCAGCTTCCGGCTCTGGCGGCCGCGGGGTTCCGCGCCGTGGCGCCCGACATGCGCGGCTACAACCTCTCGGACAAGCCGTCCGGCTACCGCAGCTACACGGTGCAGCGGCTGGTGGACGACGTGGTGGGGCTGGTGCGCGCGCTGGGGGCGGAGCGGGTGCACCTGGTGGGGCACGACTGGGGAGGGGTGGTGGCGTGGTACGTGGCGATGCTTCACCCGGAGGTGGTGGAGCGGCTGGTGATCATCAACGCGCCGCACCCCGCCATCTTCCGCCGCGAGATCCGCAAGCCGGACCAGTTCCTCCGCTCCTGGTACGTGTACTTCTTCCAGCTCCCGCGGATGCCGGAGTGGGCGATCCGGCGCAACGGCTTCGCGCTGCTGGACCGCATCTTCCGCTACGACCCGGTGCGCCCCGGCGCCTTCACCGAAGCGGACATCCGCCGCTACAAGGAGGCCGCGGCCCGCCCCGGCGCCCTTACGGCGATGCTCAACTACTACCGCGCGGCCCGCATCCCACGCCCCGAGCCCGTCCCGGTGCGCGCCCCCACGCTCCTGATCTGGGGAATGCGCGACCAGGCCCTCTCCGAGCGCAACACCGAGGGGCTGGAGCGCTGGGTGCCGGAGCTGCGCATCGAGCGCATCCCCGACTCCAGCCACTGGGTGATGTCCGACGTCCCGGAGCGCGCCAACGAGCTGATCGCCGGCTTCCTCCGTTCTACTTGATGGGCTCGTCTCTGTGTCTCTGTGTCTCTGTGTGAGCCCGCCGTTCAGCGCAGCAGCGCCCGCCGCTCCCCCTCGTCGCGCCCGCCCAGGAACTCGCCAAAGGAGGCCAGCGCCTCCACGTGGTCGCACACGATCTTGAGCGTGGCCATGAGGGGCACGGCCAAAAAGGCGCCGGGGATGCCCCACACCCAGTACCAGAACGCCAGCCCCACGAAGATCGCCACCGGGTTCAGCGCCAGCCGGTGGCCCAGCAGGGTGGGGCTCACCAGGTTGCCCTGGATCAGGTTGATCCCCAGGAACGCGGCGGGCACCAGCAGGGCCTGCCCCGTGTTGTCGAAGGTGGTGAGGGAGGCGATGGTCAGGATCACCACCATCGCCGTGGCGCCCAGGTACGGGATGAACTCGAAGACGGCCACCAGCGCGCCCCAGAGCGCCGGGTTGGGCATCCCCAGCAGGTACATGGCCCCCGCCACCGCGATCCCTTCCGTGACGTTCACCACCGCCGTCGTCAGCAGGTAGGTGGAGATGGAGGACTCGGTGGCACGGGCGATCTCCACCGCCTTGCGCTTGTCGCGCACGTTGGGGAGCACCTTCACCAGCTTCTGGAGGAAGAGGTCGCCCGACGCCAGCAGGAAGTAGAGGAGGATGACGACCTCCAGCGCGCCCGTCAGGAAGCGCTGCGTGGTGCCGAAGAGGCGCGAGATGAGGCTGGGCCCGCGCACCACCACCTCGCGCCCCGCGTCCGCGCCCGTCCCCGTCGCGTTCTCCACCTCCTCGGCCGTGCGCGAGAAGCGCTCGAACGGCTTCATCAGCTTCCCCATCCTGGCGCGGGCGGAGGCCAGCGTCTGCGGCGCCTCGGTAGCCCAGCTCTGCACGGGCCCCGACAGCTCGTACGCCCCCAATCCAACCGTCGCCAGCAACCCCAGCATCACGATCCCCGCCCCCAGCGGCGGCCGGATGTGGTATCGCGCCAGCGCCCTCACCACGGGGCTGAAGAGGAAGCTGAGGAGGAGCGCGAAGGTGATGGGAAGGAGCAGCTCGTGCGCGAAGTGGAGAGAATAGACCACCGCCAGCACGGCCAGCACGGTGATCCCCACCGGCGTCGCGCGGCGGCCGGTGATGGCGTCGCCGGTGCGCGCCAGGTCCGGCACCGGCGCGCCCTCCTCCACCGGCCGCGCCTGCGCCTCCGCGTCCACGTCGGGCGACAGGACCGAGTCCGGGTCGGGCGTTTTCTCTTGCATGGCCGGTAGGTGGGGTGACGCGAGCCGCGCTACGGGAACAGCAGGGGCTCACACAGAGACACAGAGGCACAGAGAAGCAATACGTGCACGGCGCTTACCAGAGGCGCTGTACTCCGTACGCGTCCAGCATCAGGTCCGCACTTACGAGGACCGCTTCTTCCGCGAGAGCCTGCGCGATGAGCATGCGATCGAACGGATCTCGATGGTGGAAAGGCAGCGTGAGAACCCCTGAAAGATGCTCCGGTCGGATCGGAAGGAGCGCGACGTCGTTCGCGAGAAGCTGCCCCGGGACGAGCTGCTCGTAGGGAACATGCAGGGTCAGCTTCCCAAGGCTCACCTTGATGGCGATCTCCCAGGCGCCGGCCGTGCTGAATAGCCTTTCATTCCCGGGGGCTTCGATCGCCGAACGCGCGGGTTCGCTCAAGCGCGGATTCCCCTCCAGGAACCACAGGAGGGCGTGGGTGTCGAGGAGCAGTTTCAACGCTCGTACGCGGCGAAATCCTCGAGCGGATCATCGAAGTCGTCTCCGATGCGAAACATCCCGCGTGCGCTCCCGAAGCGAGGCCGCGCGTCCGGCTGCACCGGGACGAGCCGCACCGCCGTCCCGTTCCCGTGCGCGATCACCACGTCACGCCCTTCCGCCGCCTCCTCGATTAGCTCCGCGAGCCGGCCCTGTGCCTCTTCGACGTGCACCTTGTGCATGAGATCCTCTGGGTGCGGGTTGCCCCGGATGGTGCTGCAAGGAGCTAACCAGCAACACGGAGGCACCGAGATGAAGTTGTCTCTGTGCCTCCGTGTCTCTGTGTGAGCCCCGCCGTTCAGCGCCGCTCGTCGCCCGTGAGGATGTCGCGGGCGTTGAGCAGCGCGTCGGTGGCGGCCAGGAAGCGCCCCGCCAGGTCCGCGAGCTCGCGCTCGGCCAGGCGGCGGTCGTCCGCCCGCACGGCCTCCTGCACGGAGGGGAAGACGACGTTGGCGTAGCCGTTGTTCTCGTCCGCCGCGTAGATCAGCGAGCGGAACCAGGGGCGCGAGCGCAGCCCGCGCGGCCGCGTGAGCGCCCGCTCCACCCGGCGAAGCGAGGCGTTGGCGCGCTCCAGGTTGCGGCGGTTGGGCACGCGCGTGGCCAGCACCTGGTCGCGCGCCCTCGCCACGCCCTCGCCCGCCCGCTCCATGCGGTCGATGGCGCCGCGCAGCGCGTCCGTGTTGAGCGCGCTGTAGCCCCGCGCGCGAAAGGTGCTGTCCAGCGCCGGCAGGTAGCGCCGCATCTGGCGCGCGAAGCCCGCGTAGTCGTAGGGAAGCACGTCCGCGTTGGCCATGCGCAGCACCATCGTGGCGGCGATCTGCGCGGCGGCGGTGTGGCGCCGGAAGTCGGGATCGCCGAAGCGGGTCATCCAGTTGAACGAGTCGTAGTGGGAGTGGTACACGCCGTAGCGCCCGCTGAACCCCCAGTCCGCGTGCGGAATCCCCAGGTGGTTGTAGAAGGGCGCGAAGTCCGAGCCGCCCCCCGGGTCGCCCATGGCCGGCTCCAGCGAGTCCGCCGCGAGCCCCGCGGTGCGCCGCCACACCTCGTACACGGTCCCGTTCCCGGAGGGGTCGGGCACCGTCCGCGCCACGTCGCGCACCAGCTGCCGCAGCGACGGCGACGCGCTCCCGCCGAAGTTGGGCCCCGTGGCGGACACGTCGATGTTGAAGTAGGCCGCGGCGCCGCGCATGAGGCGCGCGGAGTCCTGCTCCACGAACTCGGTGGAGCCGATCAGCCCCCACTCCTCCGCGTCCCAGGTGGCGAAGACGACCGTGCGGCGCGGACGGCTGCCGGCGCGCGCCTGCTCGGCCACGGCGCGCGCGGCCTCCAGCACCGAGACGGTGCCGCTGACGTTGTCGGCCGCGCCCGGTCCCCAGGAGTCGCGGTGCGCGCCCACCAGCACCAGCTCGTCCGGGAACTCGCTCCCGCGGATGGTGCCCAGCGTGTTCCAGATCTGCTTGTAGGCGGCGGGGGTGCGCGCGTCCGTCTCCACCGCCACGCGCGCCACCACCGGCCCGGCGCCCACGCGGTAGCGGAAGGGGAGACCGCCCTGCCACCCCTCCGGCACCTCGCGCCCCGAGAGGCCGCGCAGCAGCTCGGCCGCGTTGTCGTAGCCGATCGCCACCACCGGGATGCTGGGGATGGGGAGGACGATGGGCGGCGTGCGCTCCTCGCGGTCCGGGTCCGGACGGCGCCCCTGGCGGCGCGGGTCGCGGGCACGCTGCGCGGTGTCGCGCGGCTGCGGGTTGCCGTAGGTGGGTGCCGTGCGCCGCGCCCCGCGCACGGAGGGCACCCCCGGGGTGGTGGGATCGCCGTTGCCGTTGAAGACGCTTCCGCGCTGGATGGCGGTGCCGGGGCGCATGGGGCCGCCCGGGTACGCCGCCCCCGTGCCGGGCCCGTCCTGCTGCGGATCGCTGTACAGGATCAGCGCCAGCGCCCCGTGCCGCTCCGCCTCGCGCGCCTTGATCCCCCGGAAGGAGCGCCCGTAGCGAGCCACCGCGATCTTGCCGCGCACCGACACGCCCATGGAGTCCAGGCGGGCGTAGTCCTCGATCAGGCCGAAGTTGACGTACACCACCTGCCCCTGCACGTCGCCCGCGGCGCTGTAGCCGTTCGCGGCGGGGTACTGCGGGCCGGCGGAGGTGGAGTCGCCCGGGATGGCCGGCTCGGCGGCGGGAAGCTCGCGCGCCCCCGGCGACACGCGCCACACCCGCGCCGAAGTGGCGTGCGGCAGGTACACGCTGTACGTCCTCACCTCCGTCTCCAGCCCCATCTCCCGCATCTGCTGGATCACGTAGTCGCGGGTGCGGGCCTGGGCCGGCGTCCCCGCCACGTGGGCCTCGGCCGAGAGCACGCGCGAGTGGGCGCGCGCCCTCTCCGGCGCGGGGCTGCGGATCGCCTGCGCCTCGGCCGCGCGCTGGCGCTGCGCCGCGGCGGGGGAGTACCCGGTGAGGGCCGGCTGCTGCGCTGCGAGCAGCGTCGCGGATGCGAGCACCGCGATAGGTACGAAGCGGACGAGCACGTTCATCCTGGGAAACGCGTGGGCGCTTGGGTCGCAGAGAACAGCATAGCGCGGGGCACGCGTTCGTGCTATCCCAACAGCGGGGCTCACACAGAGACACAGAGGCACAGAGACCTTCATCTCCGTGCCTCCGTCATTCCGTTGGGTCGAGCACCGGCATCGGCCGATTCGGGGATCACGGTGCTCGCCTCGACGATGGTGAGGGTGGTGCCCTCCGCGAAGAACGTCTGGATCATGGGCAGGGCCCGCTTCAGGCTCGCGGAGCTGATCCCGCGACGTCCGCCCTCGCCTCTCTCCAGCATCTGCCGCAACGCGGACGCAGACTCGGGATGAGCGAGATCGCATAGGGCGACCCGGACTTTGCCATTCCCAGCCTGGGCGGCGTGCATGATCTCGCGGACACGCTTATCGCCGGCTTCCACCACGAACAACTTCAGGAAGGTGGACGAGTCGAAGAAGTAGTGCCTCATGGCGGAGCATGGCGCCAGCGGATCAGGATCTCGCTCGCGGTCTCGCCTTCGGGAACGATCGGCTCCGGAAGCTCGATCCGGGCGCCGAGCCGGGGAATCCGGATGGTGACGCCATCCGCGGCGAGCCGGTCGCGCAGCTCGATCAGGTCCTGTGCGTACTCCTGTCCTTCGTTCGCCTTGGGATGAGGGCTGCTCATGCCGGCTTTACCTCGTCAAGGATTAGCATCGTAACCTGGTCAAGCGTAACGCCTTCCACCCCGCACCTCAAGCGACATTTCGGATCGGACAAACCCGGTCAGCGCAGACGCCTCCCATGCACTCAGGTGGCCGATTCGGGTCCGCAACGAGACACAGAGGCACAGAGATGAAGTTCTCTGTGCCTCTGTGTCTCTGTGTGAGCCGATTCTGTTGCTGGATCGCTCCGCGAAATGGTACCATGGATCATGGAATCCACTCGCCCTCGCGTCGATGCCGTAGACCTGCTGCGCGGGGTGGTCATGGTGCTCATGCTCCTGGACCACACGCGCGAGTTTGTCCACCGCGATGCGCCGTTGTTCGATGCGGCGAACCTTTCGCGCACGACGACGGCGCTCTTTCTCACGCGGTGGGTGACCCACTTCTGCGCGCCGATCTTCGTGTTCCTGGCGGGGACGGGGGCGGCGCTGCAGCGGAGCCGCGGCAAAACGCCGGCGGAGCTGTCGCGGTTCCTGGTGACGCGCGGGATGTGGCTGGTCGTGCTGGAGTTCACGGTGGTGCGTCTGGGGATCGCGTTCGATCTCGACTACGGCCCCTTTCCGGGGATGATGCAGGTGATCTGGGCGATCGGCGTGGCCATGATCCTCCTCGCGGCCTTCGTGCAGCTTCCCACCTGGGCCGCCGGGTCTGCGGGCGTGGGGATCATCGCGCTCCACAACCTGCTGGACGTGTGGCAGGTGCAGGGTTGGGCCGGGCCCGGCACGCCCGCGCCCGATGCCGCCGCGGCGACGTGGATGGTGCTCCACCAGCCGGGATTCATCGTGGTGCTCGGGGCGCCGATGCTGGTCGCGTACCCGCTGCTCCCGTGGATCGGGGTGATGCTCGCCGGATACGCGCTGGGGAGCGCCTACACGTGGGAGCCGGGGACGCGGCAGCGGTTCCTCGTTGGGCTTGGTGCGGCGATGGTCGTCGCCTTCCTGGTGCTGCGTGCCACCAACCTCTACGGCAATCCCGCGCCCTGGGCGCGCCAGGCGAGCGCGGCGTTCACGGTTCTATCCTTCATCAACACCTCGAAGTACCCGCCCTCGCTGCTCTTCCTGCTCATGACGCTGGGTCCCGCGCTGCTGGCGCTGGCGTGGTTGGAGCGTACCCCGCGCGGCGCCGCCGGACGTGTGCTGACCACCTTTGGACGCGTGCCGCTCTTCTATTACGTGCTGCAGTGGTTCGTCGCGCACGGGATGGGGCTCGGCCTCTCGCTCGCGGCCGGCAAGCCGGCCGGGCACCTCTTCGGCTTCCCGGGCGGTACGCCGCCCGCCCCGGGCGGCGGTTTCGGCCTGGGAGTGACGTACCTCGCCTGGATCGCGGGAATCGCGATCACCTACCCCCTCTGCCGGCGGTTCGCCGCGGTAAAGCAGCGGCGAAAACAGTGGTGGTTGAGCTACCTCTGACAAAAAGAGAGGCACAGAGATGAAGTTCTTCTCTGTGCCTCTGTGTCTCTGTGTGAGCCCTTCTTTTTACACCAGCACCGGCCTCGGCTTGCGGCGGGTGAGCCAGGAGAGGAAGAAGCAGGTCACCACCTGCAGCCCGAAGGTCGCGGCGAGGAGGATCGCGGGGTCCGCGTCGAGGCCCACCCAGCGCACCGCGGCACCCGTGGCGGCGGCGGAGCCGAGGATGCCCAGCCCCGCCCGCCCCCGCCGCCCCGTGAGGCGGTGCACGGCCCAGGGGGTGAAGATCACCGTGGCCACGGCGCCGCCGAGCAGGCGCGCGCGGTCCTCGTCCACCACGCCGGAGGCGGCCAGGGCCCACGAGCCCACGAACAGGCCCACCACGACCGCCGTGACCGAGAAGTCCCACAGCGCGCGGAAGAAGCGTCCCAGCGCGCCGGACTGGCGCCGCTCCGGATCGGGCGCGGGCGCCGCGGCAGCAGCCGCCGGGACGGATGCGGCGGCTCCGGGCAGCGGCGCAGGGCGCAGGGGGGCCGCCGCGGGCTCCACCGACACGGCCGT
>CADCTW010000082.1 GCA_902805735.1 uncultured Gemmatimonadota bacterium
GCCCCGGCCGCTCGCCGTGCCCCGTGAGGTACGAGCCCGCCGCGCCGATGACCACCATGACCAGCGTCAGCAGCAGGAGGGCCCTGAAGATCGGGAAGTCGTTCGGCATGTGGCTCGCACCGAGTAAAAGAATCTCACGCGTCATCCGGGTGAATCGTTGCGGGCGACTGAAGTCGCTGCAACAACTGCACGAAGTCCCCCTGCGGGGACTATCAGTTTCGGCTCACTCTGCGGGAACCAGTCCGCGAAGGCGGACTTCGCGCAGTCGTTGCCGCGACTTCAGTCGCCAGGCCACGATGCCGGCTCGCTGCAACAAACCTCCCAGACCTCTCACTTCCGCGGCTCGGGGCCGTCGAAGCCCGCCAGGTCGGGGCGGAAGCCGCGCTCCTCCAGGGTGCGCGCGGCGCGGCGGGGGTAGACGCGGCGCGCGATCTCGGGGGCGTAGCGCAGGCCCACCGTGCCCACCAGCGAAAGGGTGAGGACGAGGAGGGCGATGGTGGCGCCCACCGCGGTGAGCCCCGCCGTCACGGCGATCCCGGCCAGCAGGATGGAGAACTCGCCGCGCGGCACCAGGGTAAGGCCCAGGGTGAGCGCGTTGCGCTTGGGCAGCCCGTCGCGCCGGCCGATCCACATCCCCGCCCCCACCTTGAGCGCCACGCCGAGCACCGCCAGCAGCAGCGCCGGCACCCACACGCCCGCGAAGGAGGCCGGGTCCAGCGAGAGGCCGAAGCCCAGAAAGAACACGGCCGCGAACAGCCCCTGCGGCGGCCCGAAAAGGCGCTCGGCGCGCTCCTTGTGCTCCGTCTCGGCCAGGAGCAGCCCGGCCAGGAAGGCCCCGATGGCCTCCGAAAGCCCCGCCGCCAGCGCGCCCCACGACAGCAGCAGCACCACGCCCCCGGAAAGGAGGACGAACAGGTCGTCGCTGTCCAGGTCGAACAGGCGGTCCAGCACCGGCCGCGCGTACAGCGCCACGCCCACGATGGCGGCGAAGAAGATCACCGCCTTGGTCATCCCCCAGAGGGCCGCCGAGGCGCTGGGCTCGTCGGCCAGCACGGCGCCCGAAAGCACGGCCAGGAACAGTGCCATGAACAGGTCCTCGAACACCAGCACGCCCAGCGCCACCTCCGTCTCCGGGTTGGCGGAGCGGCGCAGCTCGATGGTGCTCTTGGCGATGATGGCGCTGGACGACACGTAGAACGCCCCGCCCAGCAGCAGCGCCCCCGCCCATCCGCCCCCCACCCACAGCCCCACCAGGAAGCCGGCGGGGAAGCAGACCAGCAGGTCGATCCCGCCGTTGCGCACGATGCGGCGCCGGTCGCGCAGCAGGGCGCCCACCGAGAACTCCAGCCCCATGAAGAAGAGGAGGAGGACGACGCCCAGCGTGGCGAGCACCTCCACCAGGTGCTGGTCCACGTCCAGCGGCCGCACGGCCATTCCCAGCAGGATGAAAGCGGGGATCACGGACTGGCCCAGCCGGTCGAAAAGGAGGCCGGCGAGGGCGAGGGCGGCGAGTATGGCCCCCGCGCCCAGCAGGAAGTCGCCGTGCATCTACCCGTCGCGCGCGGAGCCGCGCAGCAGGTCGCCGAAGCGCCCCACCTGCGCGCGGTCGCCCACCACCACCAGCGTGTCGCCGGCCGCCAGGCGCTCGCCGGGCTGCGGGTTGGGAAGGGCGTTCCCCTCGCGCAGGATGGCGATGACGCTGGCGCCCGTCCGCTCGCGCACGGCGGCCTCGGCCAGGCTCTGCCCCGCCAGCGGCGACCCCGCGCCCACCTTCAGCCACTCCACGGCGAGCTGCTGGAAGACCATCTCCATGGACTCGGCCACCACCGGCTGGAAGTAGGCGCCGCCCAGGATGGCCCCCAGCTTCCGCGCCTCGGCGTCTTCCATGCGCACGGCATGCGCGGGGTAGTCTTCGCCCCGCTCGAAGTGGTAGATCTCGCGGTGGCCGCTGTTGTGGATGATGATCGTCATCCGGTCGCCGTCGTTGGTGGTGACGGCGAACTTCTTCCCGACGCCGGGGAGGTCGTGCTCGCGGATGTCCATGGAAGTACGGTTCAGGGGAAGAACGGGCTGGCACGGAGACAGGGAGGGCGGCTCGTCACCCGCCCGCCCGCTCGGCGATCATCCGCCCCACGGTATCCGCCAGCCCCTTGGGGTCGGTGGGCTTCAGGACGAACGCGTCGCACCCGGCGGCTTCGGCGCGCGCCTGGTCGGCGGCCTGGCCGTGCACGGTCAGGACCAGCACGAGCACCCTGGCGGTGGCGGGGTCGCCCTTGATGCGCGCGGTGGCGTCCCAGCCGTCCACCCCGGGGAGGCCGGCGTCCATCACCACCAGGTCCGGCCGATGGCGCTGGACGGCCTCCACCCCGGCGGCGCCGTCCAGCGCCTCCAGCACGAGGTACCCGGCGTGCCGCAGCACCGTGCCGTAGATGGTGCGGCTGTCTTCGTCGTCTTCCACCAGCAGCACCGTGGCGCGCGGCGCGGGCCCGGGGGACGGAGGAAGGTCCATGGAGCTCCGGATACGGTTGGGGCGGGCGCGATTTCGCCGGGAGGGAGGCATGATGGATGAATTGTGCCGCCGGAAAGTAACGGCATGGCCCACGCAGAGGCACAGGGACACGGAGGAGTGCTGGTCTCTGGTAACACGGAGCGCGAACGGCTAGGTTGTGTACCGGCGCCAGCCGTCCCGGCGCGCGGCGAGACCCCCAACGGATGCACGCGTGACGGTACGGCTGGTCCTCTACGTCGCCGGCGACACGCCGCGCAGCCGCTCCGCGCGGGCCACCCTGGAGTGGCTCGCGGACGGCGGAGCGGAGGCCGTGGAAACGGAGGTGGTGGACGTCGTGGAAGCGCCGGAGCGCGCGGACGCGGCGCGCATCCTCCTCACACCCACCCTGGTGCGCGAGGAGCCCCTCCCGCAGCGCCGCGTGGTGGGCGACCTGCGCGTGGGCGCGCAGGTCGCGGAGGCGCTGGGGCTCTCCCGCGCGCCTCGCCCCCCAACGGAACAGCAGCCATGAGCGGGTCCACCACCGCACCCCGCACGCCCCTTCCCAAGCTCCCCACCGGGATCGAGGACTTCGACGTCATCGCCCAGGGAGGGTTCCCGCAGGGGCGCACCACCCTGATCGGCGGCACGGCGGGGAGCGGCAAGACCATCTTCGCGGCGCAGTTCCTCGCCTCCGCCGTGGAGCAGGGGGAGACGGGGGTGTTCGTCACCTTCGAGGAAAGCCCCCACGAGCTCATGCTCAACCTGGCCGCCTTCGGGTGGGACGTGGAAGCGTGGCAGCGCGAGGGGAAGTGGGCCTTCGTGGACGGCTCGCCGGACGAGGAGGCCACCGAGGTGGTGGGCGACTTCGACCTGGGAGCCCTCCTGGCCCGCGTCACCCGTGCCGTGCGCGAGACGGGGGCCCGGCGCGTGTCGATCGACTCGGTCAACGCCCTCTTCTCCCGCCTTCCCGCCCCCGAGCGGCTGCGCGCCGAGCTTTACCGGGTAACGCGCACGCTGCGCGACATGGGCGTCACCACCCTGATCACCTCCGAGCGCACGGACGACTACGGCGAGGTGTCGCGCTACGGGATCGAGGAGTTCGTGGCCGACAACGTGGTGCTGCTGCGCAACACGCTGCAGGACGAGCGGCGGCGGCGCACGGTGGAGATCCTCAAGTTCCGCGGCACGGACCATCAGCGCGGCGAGTTTCCCTTCACCATCGCCTCCGAGCGCGGGGTGGTGGTGCTGCCGCTCTCCGCCATGGAGCTCACGCAGCGCTCCTCCACCGAGCGCATCTCCAGCGGGGTGGAGGGGCTGGACGAGATGCTGGGCGGCGGGTACTTCCGCGACAGCGTGATCCTCCTTTCCGGCGCCACGGGGGCGGGGAAGACGCTCACCGTCACCCACTTCATCGACGGCGGGCACAAGGCGGGGGACCGCACGCTGCTCTTCGCCTTCGAGGAGAGCCGCGAGCAGCTGATCCGCAACGCGAAAGGGTGGGGAGTGGACTTCGAGGCGATGGAGAGCAAGGGGTCGCTCAAGATCATCCCCGTGTATCCGCACGCCATGCCCATCGAGGACCACCTGCTGCGCATGCGCTGGGCGATCGACGAGTTCCGGCCCAACCGGGTGGTGGTGGACTCGCTTTCGGCGCTGGAGCGGATCTCGTCGCTGCGGTCGTTCCGCGAGTTCATCCTGGGGCTCACCTCCATGCTCAAGCACCGCGAGACGGCGGGGATGCTCACCTCCACCTCCACCAGCATCTCGGGCGGGCACTCGGTGACGGAGAAGCACATCTCCACCCTCACCGACACCATCATCCTGCTTCGCTACGTGGAGTCGTACGGCGAGCTGAAGCGCGCCCTGCTGGTGCTCAAGATGCGCGGCTCGCCCCACGACGGCAGCATCCGCGAGTACACCATCGACGGCACGGGGATGCACCTGGGCGACCGCTTCAGCACCACGGGCGGCATCCTCAGCGGCAACGTCACCCACCACGCCGACGACGACGACGGCGAGCACGGGGCGGAATGATGAAAGGCGGCCGCGGTCTGGACCAGGGTCCGGCGCTCCAGGAGCGAATGAATTCGCCGCTGGAACCACGCGAAGTGCCCCTGCGGGCACTGTATTCTTCCAGCCGATGCCGCGGGAAACAGTCCGCCTCGCGGACTTCGCGTTTCCCCAGCGGCGAATTCATTCGCTCTGGGGGGGCGGGCTGCGGGCCGGCTTGCTGCGGGCCGGCTTGCTCCGGGGCGACCGGCTCCGGGGCGACCGGCTCCGGGGCGACCGGCTCCGGGGCGACCGGCTCCGGGGCGACCGGCTCCGGGGCGACGGGCTCCGGGGCGGATGGGTCCGGGGCGACCGGCTCCGGGGCGGCTGGCTCCGGGCCGGCTGGCTGCGGGGCGGCTCGCGGCGGGATCACGGGCGACCTGCCCGGATCGGGCATCCCACAGGGGCACGGCGGCACGGAGCGCGGCGCCCCGTGAGCACGCGGGAGAGGGACGCCGCGGACCTGCGCGCGCTGGTGGACTCCAGCGCCGACGGGATCCTGATCCTGGACCGGGCGGGGCGGGTGTGCTTCGCCAACCCCGCCGCGGCGCGCCTCTTCGCGCAGTCGCCCGACGAGATCGCGGGCGCGGAGCTGGGCCTTCCCGTGCTGGACGGCGAGGCCGCCGAGGTGGACCTGGTGCGCCGCGGCGGCAAGCCGGTGGCGGTGGAGATCCGCTCCGCCCCGCTGCACTGGGAGGGCGAGGAGGCGCGCGTGGTGACGCTGCGCGACGTCACGGAGCGCCGCCTGGCCGAAGAGCGGGAGCGCGAGCTGATCCGCGCCGCGGCCGCCCAGCGCGCCGCCGAGGCCGCCACCCGCCGCGCCGAGTTCCTGGCCCGCGCCGGCGCCACCCTGGCCGCCTCGCTGGAGTCCGAGACCACCCTGGCGCGCCTCGCCGAGCTGGCCGTACCCGAGCTGGGCGACTACGCCTTCGTGCACCAGGCGGACGCCGACCGCGCCGTGCGCCAGGTGGCGTCCGCGCACCGCGACTCCGCGGGCCAGCAGGCGCTGGACGAGCTGGCGCGCGGCTACGGTGTGGACGCGGACGACCCGGAGAGCGTGGTGGCGCGCGTCCTCCGCAGCGGCCGCGCGGAGTGGCACTCCCGGGTCCCCGGCGAGCTGGAGGCGCGCCCCGGCCGGGACCCGCGCTTCGGCGAGCCGTACCGCCGCCTGGCGCCCGCGGCCTTCGCCGTGGTGCCGCTGGCGGTGCGGGGACGGGTGCTGGCCGCGCTCACCCTGGTGCGCGGCGGGGGGGGCGGCTATACGGACGACGACGTGGCGCTGGCCGAGGAGCTGGCCCGCCGCGCCGCCATCTCGCTGGACAACGCGCGCCTCTTCGCCGAGGCGCAGGCGGCGAACGTGGCCAAGAGCCAGTTCCTGGCCACCATGAGCCACGAGATCCGCACCCCCATCAACGCCGTGATGGGGTACTCGGACCTGCTGGACGCCGGCATCGCGGGCCCGCTGGAAGAGCCGCAGCTCCGCTACCTCACCCGCATCCGCGAGAGCAGCCGGCACCTCCTCACCCTGGTCAACGACATCCTCGACCTTTCCAAGATCGAGGCGGGGGAGATGCAGGTGCGGCGCGAGCGGGTGGTGCTGCGCGAAGCCGCCGAGCACGCGCTGGACCTGATCGCCCCCCAGGCCGCGCTCAAGGGCGTGGGGCTGCTGCGCGCCTGGGAGTGCGAGAAGACGGAAACCGCGTGGGGCGACAGCGACCGCGTGGGGCAGGTGCTGGCCAACCTCCTTTCCAACGCCGTCAAGTTCACGGAAGAGGGCGGCTCCGTCACCGTGCGCTGCCGCGTGCTGGAGAGCACCCCGCCCGGCGACGCGCCGGTGGAGGCCGGCACCTGGGCCGTGGTGGAGGTGGAGGACACGGGGATCGGCATCGCGCCGGACCAGCTGGACGCGGTGTTCGATCCGTTCGTGCAGGTGGATGGCGGCAACACGCGCAAGCAGGGCGGCACGGGGCTGGGCCTCGCCATCAGCCGCCGCCTGGCGCGCCACATGGGCGGCGAGCTCACCGTGGAGAGCGTCCCCGGCGAGGGCTCGCGCTTCACCCTGTGGCTGCGCGCCGGGAGCGACGACGGCTCCCGCACGGCCCGCCCCGA
>CADCTW010000083.1 GCA_902805735.1 uncultured Gemmatimonadota bacterium
AAAAACAGCTCACCATCTCCTCCGATGCCGACTCGGGCCACCCGATGATCTACTTCGAGCAGTTCCGCTCGCTGGTGCTCCGCGAGGGCTATGCGCTCGAGCGCGTGCTCCCCATCGTCACCCTGAATCCCGCGCGGGCCGTGAAGCTGGACAAGCGTAAGGGAACGATCGAGCGCGGCAAGGACGCGGACATCGTCGTGCTGGACCGGGAGAACCTGGACGTGCGCGAGGTGATCGCCCGAGGAAACCGCATGGTCCGGGACGGCCGCGTGACCGCGCGCGAGAAGTTCCTGGAGAAGAGCTACCGGACCATCAAGCTCACCGGCGACAAGGCGGACGAGATTGAGTCCGCCACCTCGAAGTGACGAAACACCGATTTCACACAGAGACACAGAGGCACAGAGATGACTTCGTCTCTGTGCCTCTGTGTCTCTGTGTGAGCCCCGCTGTTTCGTGACTCCAGCGTCACCGGCCTCACCGGGTTCCGCGGCTGGTCGACGTTGGTCCCCCGCAGCACGGCGATGTAGTAGGCGAGGAGCGGCAACGGCATGCTTGCCAGAATAGACGGCGTCTCGGGCGCGGGGATGGTGGTGACCTCCACCAGATCCCTGGTGTCCACATTGACTGCGGCGGTGACGAGGCTGTTTCCGGCGACAGCGAGGTACTGAAGTGGCCTGGGCACGATCCGCGCAGTTCGTGGGTTAGCTCGGGCGCTGGCGAGAAGCAGCACCGGAGAGCGGCAGCGCCGGGCATCGCGCGTACTCCCTCGATCCCTACGCAGGAAACCCGATCGTGCACCCACCGCTCACCGACATCGAAGTGCGCGTTCTCGGGTCTCTCCTGGAGAAGGAGGTCACCACGCCGGACAACTATCCGCTGTCCCTGAACGCGCTGCCGGCGGCGTGCAACCAGAGGACCAGCCGTGATCCGATCATGCGGCTGGGGGAGGACGCGGTGATCCCCGCGACGATCGCGCTCCACCGGCGCGGGCTGTTGCGGCAGATCCAGCCGGCGGGCTCGCGGGTGACCAAGTACGAGCACCTGCTGGGGGAGGAGATGGAGCTGGGCGGGCGGGAGCTGGCGGCGCTGGGCGTGCTCATGCTCCGTGGGCCGCAGACGCCGGGCGAGCTGTTCGCGCGCACCGCGCGCATCGAGCCCTTCGCCGACCTCGCCGGCCTGGAGGGGGTGCTGGAATCGCTCATGGCGCGGGAGCCGGAGCCGCTCGTGGCCCGGCTCCCCCGCCGGGCGGGGCAGAAAGAGGCCCGTCATGCGCACCTGCTGGGCGGCGAGCCGCAGGATGTGCCCGAAGACGCGTCCGTTCTTTCACGCCGCGCGGCACCATAGGACGACCGGATCGCGGCGCTGGAGCGGACGGTCGACGAGCTGCGGACCGAAGTCGCGGAGCTGCGCGCCCGGCTGGACGCGTTCCGCGCGCCATAGACAACCGGGGCTCACACAGAGACACAGAGGCACGGAGATGAATTCATCTCCGTGCCTCTGTGTCTCCGGTGCGGGTGGACTCGCGGCTCATCCGGTGGCGGGACGCAGCACATCCCGCAGACGGTCCGTGTCCCGGTAGCTGTCTCGCCCCAGGCGCAGCGCGAACGCCGGGTGCGACGCCGCATCGCGGAGCAGGGCGAGCACGGTGCGGACCACGGACGGGTCCGCCATCAGCCATGGGCTCTGGCGGATCAGGCGGGCCAGCGCGTCGGAGGGCGCCACCGTCGTGAGCGCCGTGGGCAGGCCGGCCGCCACGCCCGGGAAGAAGATGCCCCCCAGCGGCGCGCGCCGCCGCCAGCGCCCCGGGCCCAGCGTGGCGGGGTCCGCCTCCATGCGCTCGCCGGTCGATTCGCCGCCCGTGTACCCGCGGTCCAGGTGGAACGCGCGAGGCCAGCCTTCCACCGTCACGCCGCCGTCCCGCTCGCGGCTCAGCACCACGTGGTCGTCGGACGCATAGTCCCAGCCGCTGGCGATCAGGTTGACCGTGGTGGTCGTCTTGCCCGCGAAGGCGTCACCCACCAGCAGCCAGCCGCGCCCGTCGGGCGCCACGACCGCCGCGGCGTGGATCAGCGCGCGCCCCATGCGGTTGAGGAGCAGCGCCGCTGAAGCGGTGAGCGCGGAGTACACTCCGGCGTGGCGCGGCTCGGGCGGCGTGGCTGCCGCGGACACGCCGATGCAGGCGCGCATCGCCTCGAAGTCGATGGTCCCCGCGACGGAGCCATCGCGCGCGTGCAGCGCCGCCGTGCCCCCGGCTGGAAGCCAGGCGTGCACGGGGCCCAGCGCCAACGACGGGGGCGCGGCGGGTGGATGGGCGAGCACCCGCCGCAGCTCCACGGTGATGGTGGCCGCGCCGGCCGCGTCTTGCGGCGGAAGGCGCGGCAGCCAGTGGCGCGTCTGCGCCGCGGCGGCCGCATCGGCGCGGAGCACCAACGAACCGTCGCCCAGCAGCGGCTGGTGGACGGGCCAGCGCGCGTCGCTCACGGCGCTGGCCGAGCCACCCTCAGATCGCGCGGGCGACGCTCCGCCCGCGCGCGGGGGTGCGGCACCCCGCGCTGCGGTGCCGCGCATGCTTTGGCGGCCGTTTCGTTGTCGCGTTGGCTCCCCACGTGAGGGAGCACCGCTCCGCTTTCCAGGTGCCGCGCCATCGCGGCGCTGCAAGGTGCTTTCGGGCGGCGGGCGATAATGGCGGTCTCGCTCACGTGTGCGTTCGGGCTGGATGCGTGGCGCCCTGCACACCTATGTGGCCGGCGCGAAGGCGTGTTGCCCTGCCAGCGGGTGGCGGCGCCGAGAATGTTGCACGGCGCGCAGCCGTGCAGCAACGGCTGCATGCATGGTATTGCTGCCGCCACTCGGTCCTGTTACGTTCTCACGTTGCAACAACCTGCCTCGATAAGCACTCCCGCTCAGCTTCCCTCCACGCTGCACCGTCCGGCCTCGCACACGCTGCGGCGGCCGGCGTCCCGCGGCACGGCAGCACACTCCCGAGCGGCCCGTGTGGGTCGCTCTGCCCTTCGTTTCCTCGTGCAGCCGCCCGCATCATGCATCCTGACCACGACCCCGTCCCGCAGAAGCGCCCCTGGATTGCTCCCGAGCTCGAGAACCTGGGCGTGCTCCAGGATCTCACGCTCCAGTCCGGCATCGGTGGTGGGGAGGGCGGCTTCACCTGGTTTCCGGGCGCGGACCCGCTGCGCACCCTCGGCTGACCTTCCTTTCACCTTCCCGCGACCTCCCCAAGGAGCTTTCCATGCCCCTCTCTGCGACACGCCGCGCCTGCGCCGGCGCGGCCCTGCTGCTGCTCGGCGCCTGTGCGGACCAGCCGACCTCGCCCCTCTCTGCGCCGGAAGACAAGGCGGCTGCCTCGGTGGCGTTGCTGACGTGCACGGCCCGCGTGGCCGATGGCACCTTCAACTGCGATCCCTCGTCGGCCGCATCCACGGGCGGCGCCCAGATGGACCTGGTCGTGGGCAGCCAGCACCAGTTCATCCGCATGGCCAACACCGTGCCGGTGATCAGCGGCGGCGTGTGGAGCGCCGACGTGACGGTGCAGAACCTCACGCTGCAGCCCATGGGCACGCTGGACGGCAGCACGCCGCACGCAAAGGGGGTGCGGGTGTTCTTCACCAAGCTGCCCACCAACGGTGTGACGGTGTCGAACGCCGACGGCGACACGATCTTCAACGCGGCCACGGCGCAGAAGTACTACCAGTACGGCGGCACGCTGCTGGGCACGGACCAGATCCTCGCATCGGGCGAGGTGAGCTCGGCGAAGAGCTGGCAGTTCGCGCTCAACGGGGCCACCACGTTCAGCTTCACCGTGCTCGTGAGCGCTCCCGTGCCCGATGAGAGCGCCTTCAGCGTACGCCTCTCCGGGCTCGACATGGGTGCGGCGCAGAGCTGCGCCCAGGGCTCGGACGGCAAGGCGTACTGCTGGGGGAACAACAGCAACGGACAACTCGGCGATGGCACCAGCACCGTCCGCTACACACCCAAGGCGGTGAGCGCACCCTCCGGCGTGACGCTCTCTGGCATCGCATCGGGTGGCAATCACAGCTGCGCCCAGGGCTCCGACAGCAAGGCGTACTGCTGGGGGTCCAACAGCTCCGGGCAGCTCGGCGACGGCACCATCACCGTCCGCTACACGCCCACGGCGGTGAGCGCGCCCACGGGCGTGACGCTCTCCGGCATCGCGTTGGGCATCAATCACACCTGCGCCCAGGGCTCGGACGGCAAGGCGTACTGCTGGGGGAACAACGGCTCCGGGCAGCTCGGCGATGGCACCTTCACCAACCGCTCGATACCCACGGCGGTGAGCGCACCCACGGGCGTGACGCTCTCCGGCATCATGGCGAGCGCAGCGCACAGCTGCGCCCAGGGCTCGGACGGCAACGCGTACTGCTGGGGGGCCAACGGCTCCGGACAGCTCGGCGATGGCACCAACACCACCCGCTCCTTGCCCACGGCGGTGGGCGCACCCGCGGGCGTGACGCTCTCCGGCATCAAGCTGGGCAACGCTCACACCTGCGCCCAGGGCTCGGACGGCAAGGCGTACTGCTGGGGGGCCAACGGCTCCGGACAGCTCGGCGACGGCACCATCGCCGTCCGCTACACACCCACGGCGGTGAGCGCACCCACGGGCGTGACGCTCTCTGGGCTCTCGTTGGGTGCGGGGTACAGCTGCGCCCAGGGCTCCGACAGCAAGGCGTACTGCTGGGGGGCCAATGGCTCCGGGCAGCTCGGCGATGGCACTATCACCAACCGCAACACACCCACGGCGGTGAGCGCACCCTCGGGTGTGACGCTCTCGGGGCTCTCGTTGGGCGGGCAGCACAGCTGCGCTCTGGGCTCCGATGGGCCGGCTTACTGCTGGGGGGCTGGGGGCAGCGGGCGACTCGGCGATGGCACCCCCACGACCCGTTCGAGACCGGTGAAGGTAGCAAGCAGCCGCTGACGCAGGCGCACAGCTTCCGCATCAGACCCATCCTGGTGCGGGAGGTCGGGCACTGGAGGTGCTGGACCATGAACCACCGGGGCTCACACAGAGGCACAGAGGCACAGAGACGAAGTCATCTCTGTGCCTCTGTGTCTCTGTTGTGTACTAGTAATAGAGTCGGCTAGTCGCGAGTGAGCAATCCCGCGGGTTTCTGCGCAACGCAGGAAAAATAAAGTTGGCTAGTACCCGCACCCCCGCCGCGGGCCGCGAACGCCGTCGTAGGAATAAACTCGGCTAGTCACAAGTTGTTGTTCTAGAGGCACTTGACGCGCAGGGCGGTTCCTGGGTACCGTACTTTCGTATTTTTTTCGGTACTCGTCTCCTGGAGCCGTGATGCGGTACGAGCCTTCCCCTCACCCGATCTTCAGCTGGTCCCACTCCCGCGACCGGTGCCTCCTGGAGTGCACCCGCGCATACTACTGGCGGTACTACGGTAGCCACAACGGGTGGGTCTCCTCGGCGCCGGCGGACGTGCGGGAGGCGTACCTGCTGAAGCACCTCACCACGCTCCCGCAGGTCCTGGGCAGCGCGGTGCATGGCTGCGCACGTGACGCCGTGATCGCGACCCGTGGACGGGAGCCGCGCGCCGGATTCGACGCGATGGTCGCGCACGTATCGGATGCGCTGAACCGCGCCGTCCTCGGCTCGCACCATCGGGCGGCGTTCCGGCGAGATCCGAAGCGCGTGATGATGCTCCGCGAAGTGTGGTACAGCGGGAGGCGGGACGGCTCATCACTGGTCCATGCTGCGGCCAAGGCACGCACGTGCCTGCGCCATCTCGCCGAGGCCGCGATCTGGGTGGACTTGGAGGCGTGCCGGCCGGCATGGATCGCGGTCGCGGACACGCCCGAGGCGTTCGTTCACGCCGGTTGGCCCGTGTATGCAGGCCCGGACCTCGTCTACCGTCCCGGCGGGCGCCGGGTGGTGATCGTGGACTGGAAGACCGGCGAGGACGCGGACGCGGAGCTGCAAATCCCCACGTACGCCCTCTACTGCCGGAAAGCGTTGGGATTGCGTTTCCGAGAAGGGGAGTGGTTCGGGCGCGTCGTGAACCTGGCCTCCGGCGAGGATACGACACGCGAGATCACGCGCCTGGACCTCCTGCGCACGGCCGAGCGGATCCGGGACAGCGTCGCCGCCATGCACGGCCTGCTGGCGGACCCTGAGACGAATGCGCCGCTCCCGCGCGACGCGTTCCCGCTCGCGGCCGCCGCGGACCGCCGTGCCTGTGCGTCGTGCCCGTTCTACGGCCTGTGCGGGGACGAGTTGGAAGCGGAGCGGGAGGTGGAGGCGTGAGCGCCCTGTTCCCCACACCGTTGCCGGACGAGCTGCTCTACAGCGTCCTCGCCCGCTACCAAGACCGCATACGCTTCCCCTCGCAGCGGGCGGTGCTCAACACCACGTTCGGCCGGAGCACCATCACCGCCGTGGTGGAGCTCCCCGGCCGCCTTGGCGCCCTGCTGGACCGCCTCGCACCGGGCCATCCGTATCGGGCCGCGGACCTGGTGCGGCACCACACGACGCTGCCGTACTACGCCCGGTTCGTCGCGCCCGACCGCGTTCAGGACGCACTCCACCGTATGCGCGCCACGGGCGCGGGTGGGCTCGCGGAGATCCTGGGAATCCGCGCCAGCACCGTGCCGACGCCTACCCACCTGCAGTTCTGCCCGGAATGCCTGGAGCGGGACGAGGCCGAGCACGGCGAGCCCTACTGGCGACGCGCCCACCAGCTGCCGGGAGTCTGTTTGTGCATGGAGCACGAGGCGGTGCTATGGCGCAGCACCGTGAGACGCCGGGACCCGTTCAGCCGCCACGCATTCCGGAGCCTGGCGGATGCCCGTGGGGCCGGCGCGCCGCTCGTCCCACCGACCGCAGACCGCGAGCTGCTGCGCGGACTGGCTGAGGACACCGCCTGGCTTCTCTCGGGCGAGGTGGACGCGGAAGATGCATCCGCGCTACGCGCCCGATACCGCGCGGTGCTGGAGGCGCGCGGGTGGATGCGGTCGCGCCTCCAAGTGCGTGTCGGCGATCTCCGCGAGGCGTTCGTCGCCGCGTACGGAGCACGTACGCTCGCCGGATTGGGATGCCAGCTGCGGTCGGAGACGGGGGAGCACGACTGGCTCGCGCGCCTGGTGCGAAAGGGACGTGCGGCGCAGCACCCCCTGCACCACATCCTGCTGGTCCGCTTCCTCGGGCTGTCAGCGCGCGACTTCTTTCTAACCGCGGCTCCGGCGCATGTTCGTGCGGAAGAACGGGCAGATGTACCGTGTCCGAACCCGGTGTGCGATTCGGCGCAGCGCGGCGAGCGGTGCGCGGCACGCGCGCGCGGCAACGACCACCGGTGCTCGTGCTGCGGCTTCATTTTCCGGCCCGCGGCGCGACCAGGCCACCGTCCGCACGTGCTTGCCTATGGACCGGTCTGGGAGGCGCGGCTGTGCGAGCGCGTGGCAGATGCGTCGGTGAGCCTGCGCGCGATTGCGCGTGAGCTGGGTGTGAGTGAAAAGAGCGTCCAGCAGCACGCGCTTCGTTTAAACGTGTGGCGTGCGCAATGGGCCCCTGAGGTGAGGGCGCGCGCAGATCGGCGCCTGGTTGCCTCGGAGGGTGCCACGCCTGGGCACAAGGGCACGTGGCTCCGCCTCCGTGCCGATTACCCCACAGACGGGGTTCAGGCCCTTCGCGCACGTGCCCCGGCCGCGTACTCCCACCTGTATCGTTACGCGAGGGTGTGGCTCGACCAGCACCGTCCCCCACGGCGCCCCACAAAGCTCCATGCACCCCGGGTAGATTGGCCCGCGCGCGACTGCGAGGTGGCTGCCCTGGTCAGGGATGCAGCGGCTGCGATGCTCGCCCTCCCAGGGCGGCCGGTGCGCCTCACGCGCGCAGCGCTCGCGCGCCGTGCCGGTCATTCTGCCCTCATCGAGCAGCACCTGGACCGCCTTCCGTTTGTGGCGAAGGCTCTCGCCGCGGCAGAGGAGACTCGGGTTGCCCACGGCGCACGCAAAATCCGCTGGGCAGCGGAGCAGCTAGCGGAGGAAGGCGCCGCGATGGAGACTTGGGCGCTGGTACGAAAGGCGGCGCTCCGGCCGGATCTGGCCGTCCAGCTCGCCGCCGAAATCGAGGACGCGCAACGGCGCGGGCGAGTGGGGTGGCCACTCGCCCGCGCCGGATGATCCCATTACGGACAGCGCGGTGGCGCCCCGCGCGTCAAGACCAGGTCGGCAACGACGCGCCGGGAGAGATGGTCGTCCCTTGCACGGTACAACTGGACGTTCGGGTACCGACCCAGATGCAGCCGGACCATCGCTTCCTCATCCGACGAGATGGCCGGCCCAAGGATGACGCCCGTGAGGTCCTCGGGGATGAATGGAACATCCGTGTGAAGCGCGTCAGATTCCTCGAGCGAAGCGGTGATGGAACGATACTCCTGCTCATACTTCCAATCTACACTCTTCACGTAGTAGTACTCGTGGAAGTATTCGTTCCAGTCGGGAGCTTCCTCTTGCAGGAATGACCTTACCCAGCGATCCAGGAGAGGTACCGTGGGTGGCTCCGCGCGGTAGATCACTGGCGTTGCCAGGAGCGAGGAGCTCTCGCGTTCGTCGCTGCTTGCGAATTGAAGAACAACTCCGGCACGACCAGAAGCATAGTGCGCCCACATGGGCGGGGAGTCACCGATCGCGGAGTAGCAAAGTATTCGGAGATGTTTGACCTTCTCGGTCCATCCGCTTTGAAAGCCGGCGATGGCGCGTCTGCCCTGCACAAGAAGGTCAGGAACGCTGGCGTGGACGATGTTGAGGAGGAGGTCCCTCTTGTGAGGTGGTTGTGATCGGGCAGCATTCGCCAGTTCGATCGCCCACGGAGCGACCGGCTCCGCTGTACCGAGCACGTACTCCCTGATGCGCTTCTCCAGAGCCGCCGCGATATCTGCTTCGTTGAACGGCAGCTCCAGCGCACGCGGTACATCGAAAGGATCGTTGAAGATGAGCGGCGAACTCCATCGAAGTTTGCCCGTTTCAAGTACGATGCGCGTGACTTCTGCGGACATGTACTTGTAGAGGAACGGCAGTTCGTGTCGTCGATGCGGTGATCTCATCGTTCGTTCGTCGTCAGGCGGGAATCACGTGAAGGCCCACTCTTGCGCACCCTTCTGCACACGCAACCTCGATGGAGCACGAGTCGACCCATGCAAGTAGCGGGAGCGAGATCGGCCGGATGGTCCGGCGCGGCGACGGTGTCGGTGGGGGAACCACCCCTTGCCATCCCGACCCGCGTGGCCGAACGGGCGGCGAGGCTCCGGACCTCGACGGAGGGCGTGTAAGAGGACCAAGCGCCCACCACACCGTGTCTGAGATCACTGCAAGACGATTTGGAGGGCACTCGCCGCGCGCGGCTGCTGCGACGCCACAAGGCTACTTGAGCGCATGCCGAATTCTGGTCGCGCTGGATTACTCGTTCCCGCGCTGAAGCGAGGCTCCTCCGCTAGTGGTGCAGATCAATGATGTCGGGTAATCGCCCCTATATCCGCACGGGTTGTTCGGGGTACCCGGATTGAATGTCGGGTAGTCGTCACCAGAACCCGTTGCAAACGGCTTCACAACAATGTAGGGTAGTCGTCACAACGGTGTCGGGTAGTTTCTGCTGCCCTGACCGCGTACGCGTTCCCCCGCCGCGCACCCCCGCCGCCCTCCCACCCGTGGTGGGCGCGTGTGTCCGACGGGGGTAGCCCAATTCAACGAACCGACCGCGGTACTCGGCGGAGCGTGGCGGCCGAAGCCTAGTCCCGCCGCTCCTTAGCGATCAACTCATCAACCGGCTTGCGTGCGCGGTTGAACGCCGCGATATCCGGGAACAGGCCCGAGGCCGCGAGCCAGTTATCCGCCCGCACCGCAAGGTGCGTGAGTACCTCCTGCGGGTGGTGAGGGCGCCCGACGTAGCGCCCCACGTAGCAACCGGGCTCTGCGCTCGTGTGATGCCCCTGCGTCGCATGCAGGTGCTCAAGCCAGACAGAGTGCAGGTACTCCAGTAGGTCGAAGTGGTACACGTAGTCCCGCTCATCCGGTAGATAAGGAGACATCTCCTGCTGCAGGACGTCGGCGATGCGGTGGCTGAGCGGAGCCTGCATCATCCCGTACCGCGGGATCGCCTGCTGGTCATCCCCCGACATGACCCAGGTGCGGCGCAGCCGGGTCATGACACTTACTTCGACGTCCCTAAACCGCGCTGTCGTTTCGCGCATGATGCGACCGAAGGTGAGGTGCCTCTGTCCCGCCAGCGCTCCCAACGCCGCGGCGTAGAGCACCAGGAGCGCTGGGTACCGCGTCAGGTTCGTCCGCTGATCGTTCAGGTCGTCCGACGCCTGCGCTACGCGCCGAATAGCCTGCATCCACAGCTCGGCCTGCTCGTCCGTACCGTAGTACGCCCCGGCGGCTACCATCGCACGGAGGTTCGCGGTCACCGCCTCGTGGCGTGCGAGCTGCGCGAGAGACTTCGCCACGCTCCACGGTTCGTTGAGGTGTGCGGCCGCATCCCCGGACACCCACCGCGCGACCCGGTCGGCCTCGCCTTGCACCAGGTCCTGCAGCCGGACACGCTGCAGCGGGTCGGGGAGGTAACGCTTGAGGGTCGCCGCGGCGACTGCGGGGTTCATCGGGGGCGCGATGCGCATGTCCGCGACGGCCAGCACCTTGTCGCGCAACGGGACGAACAGCTCGTCCGCCCCGGCCGTCTGGATCACCTGCGCCCGGCGGTCCTCGATCAGCGTCGCCGCGGTCGGCGCGAGATCTCCGACCGCACCCCAGTAGACCATGTAGCGGCGGCTCCTCGCGGACGTGATCGCGACGCGGAGCGCTTCGTCCGACTCCGAGGACCACCCGCTCACGACCAGCCCGTAGTCTTCGAAGACGCGCTCCAGGACTTCCTCGAATGCAGGATCGTAGCTTGCGAGCTCCTGGGGCGTGTTCTTGATCCACGGATCCAGGTAGTCGCCGTGCACCTTTATGACCACGCACGCGTGCTGGTGGAGCGGCTCCATGCCCTTCGCCTGCGCCGGCGTGTGGATGACGGTCGGCTCGACTCCGGCAGCGCGTAGAGCCTGCTCCATCAGGCGGTCGAAATTGGTGGTCACGATCACCCGCACGTATCCGTCGCGGACCAGCTGCGCGATCGAATGGTGCGCAGCGGTGGGTACCTTGTGCCCTGCCTGCCGGTCCTCCTCGGTGGCTTCGAAGAAGCCCTCCAGCAGGATGCGGCGCGACGGCGCCGTGGGTGCCGCGGCGTTCAGGACAGCCGGGTAGGTCGGGGCCTCGCCATACGTTTCAGTGAACCACGCCAACTTTTCATCGTCACCACCGGCCACGCCAGCCGCTGCGGCGAGCCGGCCTAAGAGCTCCATCGTCACCCCCCAGCCCGTGGGGATCTGCGCCGCGCGTGAGATCCCGGAGCCGAGAAGGACGGCATACGTGCCGGGCGAAGCCTGGATCGAAACGGCAAGCGAGAGGATAGGATCGGCGGGCATCGGCTCGAAGGTCGGAGGTTCGCATCACAGGCGTTGCGTGCGCAGACACAGCACGCCGCGGCGGCAAACCGCCCTTCAAAAGGCACGCCGGGCCCACGGTCCACTTCGCCGATGCTCGCCACATTTTCGACCGGGATCAGAAAGATTTCGGGTACTTTTCACAACCATGTCGGGTCGTTCCGGGCGCGGTAGATGTGCGTCGTGAACACTTGTGGGCGGGTACGTGGGTGAGCGCCGAGATTGCGCGGAATCTCCGCACCACGCGAGCATCTGCCCTGCGTAGGAGCGCCCACCCCCCACGACTAGGAGCGTGAGAACTATGCTGCTGAGCGAAATCATCCCAGTGTCGCGGATTGAAGCGACACTTGGTCACACATTGTCAGTGGAGCGGATTGATTCCGACGACTGGCGCGTGCTGGCGAAGCGCGATCCAGTCAACTGCTATGGGGTCGCCGGCCGTGCGTGGCACCTGGCGGTCACGGCACCGGGATCGTCGTTGGAGCCGTCGTTGCTCGCGCGCTACTTCGAGCAACAGGATCCGATGCTCGCCGGAGCCATTGAGCGCGTAACCGGGCAGCCGGTGCTGCACGAATTCGGATTCCTCGAAGCGATAGTCGATCAGGACGGGACCCCATTCATTGTCGCGACGTCTTTGGTAGCGCACCTAACGGCAGGCGAACTCCTCTGGTACGACGTGAACATGGCCAATCCGGCGGCGCCGCTGAGCCGGAAGCAGCAGCGTTCGCCCTCGCACAAGCATCGCGGGTTCGGTTTGCTGGGCGATGTTGTGTCGTCACTCGAAGCCGCAGCCGGGGAGCGGGGGTGCAGCGAGATCAGTCTGCTGGCAGCACACAAACCGCTCGTCCAGATTTTCCGGCGATTCGGATTCAACGTGGAGGACAGCCCGATGGGCAAGCTTGCAATGAGGGTAGGCGCGGGCATCCCGATGGTGAAAACGGTGCGTTGAATCCGTGCCTAGCCGGGGGGCCAGCCTGTAATATCAGTTGAGAGGCCGTCGAGCACGCGCGCATCGCCGCCGCGGATCCCTAAGCGGCTCTCGACGCCAGAGGGCAAGCCATGCAAACGATGAGCGAGACGAAGGGCTCTGCCCCTCGGGAGTCTCAGCTGTGACGAAGTCGTGGATCCCGCGCAGCGGAAAGGCCGGCTTCCTGCCGGCACTGCGATGGGGCAGCTCTCCAATCCCCCGCCGATTTACGCGATGACTCCTCAGATCGATCCGATGCTCCCACTCGCCGTTTCGGTCCACCAGAACCCAGGTGTGTACGCGCTGCTGTTGGGCTCGGGGATCTCGCTCTCCGCAGGTGTGCCCACCGGGTGGGGTATCATCGTCGAACTTATCCAGCGAATGGCGCAGTTGGAGGGCGAGACCGTGAGTCCGCAGGAAGCGGAAGCCTGGTATCGGGCGCGGACTGGGCGGGGTGTCGAATATGGGGGGATCCTCAACGACCTCGCGAAGTCACCCTCGGAGCGTTCGCACCTCCTGCGCGGCTATTTCGAGCCGACACCCGAGGAGCGGGAAGAGGGATTGAAGCGACCCACCCCAGCGCATCACGCGATCGCGGAGCTAGTGGAGAACGGATATATCAGAGTCATCGTCACCACCAACTTCGATCGACTGCTCGAGCAAGCCCTGCAGGACCGCGGGATCACTGCGACCCTCATCCACACCGCCGACGCCGTTCGCGGAGCGCGGCCCCTCGCGCACACCGCATGCACCATCATCAAAGTGCACGGGGACTACGTCGACGCCCGCATCCGCAACACTCCTGAAGAGCTGGCGAGCTACGAACCGGAACTCAATCACCTGCTGGACCAGGTCATCGACGAGTATGGGATTATCGTGTGCGGCTGGTCGGCCACCTGGGATCCGGCTCTCCGCGCAGCATTCGAACGCGCCAGGAGTCGACGCTTCACGACTTTCTGGGCTACTGTCGGAGAACCAAGCACGCTCGCCCAGGAGGTGATCAGGTCGAGGGAGGCCCAAATCGTCCAGATCAAGGGAGCGGACGAGTTCTTCGTCGACCTCGCAGAAAAGGTGGTCGCTCTCGCGGGCATAGCACGACCTCACCCGCTAAGCACTGCCGTAGCCGTGGAGACGCTGAAGCGACACTTGCTGGATCCCACGCGAAAGATCCGCGTCCACGACCTCGTGATCCACGAGACTGAACGTGTGCTCGCCGAGATCTCGGAGGAGAGATCCCCCACCGTCGGAATTACTGCCTCGTGGGAGCATTTCCTCCCGCGGGCCCGGCATTTCGCAGCTACGACCGAGACACTCGCGAGTTTGCTCGCGGCAGGCGTGTTCCACTCCCGCGGGCAACACGACGATGTCTGGATCGAATGTCTTCGGCGCCTTGCTTCCCCGCGTCTCGAGTCGCTAGCAACCAGCGCATACACGCGTCTGAAGGGATTTCCTGGCCTGATCGCCTTCTACACGTCAGGGATCGCGGCAGTCGCATCCGGCCAGTATGACGTGTTGGTGCACATTTTCAACGCAACGCGCCTGTACAACCCCCTTCTCCAGCGTGAGGAGGTGATGATCCTTACGATGGACCTGTACGAGGTGCTCGAAAAAGAAACTGCCAATCGGCTGATCGGGCAGAACATGAAAACCCCGCAGAGTGAGGTCCTGCACTCGACAATCCAACCGCTGATGCGCCCGTATGTCGGTGACGACCTCCGGCGCTTTGACGCGGTTTTCGATCGATTCGAATACCTCTACTGCCTCGCTTTCCTGGACGAGCGCCGAATGTCCGGGCAGACAGCCTGGGGGCCGCTTGGACGTTTTCACTGGAAGTCGGTCGACATTGGTGCCGAGATCGCGGCCGAGTGGGGGGAACAGAAGCTTGAGTGGCCACTCTTGAGGGGAGGGTTGTTTGGGCGAGATCTGGACCGGCTTGAGCAATCACACCGGGAGCTACGCGAGTTTCGGAAGCGGGTGAGCATATACTGAGGTATGGTCGAGCTGCGCGTCGGCAACGAGTCACTCTCCGCGCGCGCTCGAGGAAAGCACCAGGGCGTGATGCATAAGCAACTCGCCGCAGCACATCCACCGCTCGTCTCGCGCAGCGCGCGGTGATGATGACCGCGGGAGCGGCGATCTCGACGGCGGTGCGCCGGACGATGCCACACACGGGGTGTGGAGCAGGAAGCCGGCGTCGGGCTTCGAGTGCGCGAACCGAGCGGCGGCTTAGCCTGAACTGCAGACTGTCACCTCACCTCCTAACACGAGAATTCAGGTATGGGTGTCGCGAGCCCGTTGTCGACAGGCGGGGCTGGGCCGGATTTCGAAACTGAGGTCCGCGTTTCCTACCTGGTCGCGCTCCTAACAGGTAGCGTCCCCCGCGGTGCGGCAGGTGGCACGACCGTCGAAGTTGTGTTTCAACAGGCTGCGGCAGGTGCTCCCCTTGATGATGTGGTCGTACGATCACGCGGCAGTTCTGGCGCGACATCCACCTTAGAGCTGCAGGTCAAGCATCGCTTCACCTTCGCTCCGAGTGACGCAAACTTCAATGCGATCCTCCAAGCCTCTTGGGACACGTACACGCGCCGCGACTTCCTCGCCGAAGGAAGCAGGCTCGGCGTAGCTGCAGGGCAATTCCCCGAGCGGGTCCGCTCGCACTACATGCGCGTCCCCACCTGGGCGAATACAAGCACATCTGCATCCCATTTCTTCGACCGGATACGAACACCGCGACTCGCGAGCGACGTGATGCGCGCGTTCGTGGAGACCGTTCGTGCCGGGCTAGAGGCGTATGCCGGAGCGCTCCCAGATACATCTGTGTGGGACTTCTTTCGGCGCATGGTCATCCTTGAGTTCGACTTCGGCATCGAGGGCTCCCGGGACCGTCAATTTGCGGTCGAGGCGTTGCGGAGCCTTATACCCGACCGCGATCCATCCCGCGCGCAATCCCTGTACGACCGCCTCATTAAGTTGGCATCGGATGCGGGGCACACCGCAGGGGGGTATACGGGTGAGACTTTACGCGAATCTCTCGTGGGATCAGACCTCCTCGCGCCCCCGTCGTGTTGGGCGGATCTCTCGCGGATCAACGAAGCAAGTACGCGAACCCTGCAGTTGATCGACGATTGCATCGGCGGCGTTGTACTGGATCGGACATCGACTGTTAGTGAACTCCTGGATCGGATGGAGGGAGGAGGTGTCGTTGCCCTGATCGGTGATGCCGGGGTGGGCAAGTCGGCCCTCCTTAAGACAGCTGCCCTGTCACGCGCGGCGGACGGACCCGTGCTCGCCCTGTCGCCCACCCGCTTGCAGGGGATCGTGGGTTGGGAGGGGCTTTCGTCGCGTTGGCAGCTGAACAACTCGCTTGAGCGGTTGATCCTGGCGATGAGTGGCACCGGACGCCCATGTCTTGTGATCGACGGGGTGGACCGGATTGACGGTCCCGGCGAGCGCGACGCAGTCAACGACCTGCTCACCGCGATCACGCGCCTCCCCCGGGCGCGTGATGGGACACCGCCTTGGACCATCGTCTTAACCACTCGCGGTGAGACGCTTTCTGGTGTGCGTGACTGGTTGCACGTCCCAATCACGACGGAGAACCTGCTACGGGTACCTGAGCTGGGCGACGAGGAGGCAAACGCAATCAGTGTCGCGTTGCCGCACCTGCGGGAGGTACTTCAACGCACCGATGTGGGTCCGGTAGTTCGGAACCTGTATTTCCTTCGAATTTTCGAGCGAGCTCGTGCCGTGGGCGACGTTGAGCCGGTGCCGGCCGCCGTCACCGAGACAGACGTACACTTCATCTGGTGGAATCGAGTGATCGGGGCGGGTGGAGCCGAAGGTCGCGCTCGCCAGACTGCGTTGCTCGAATTGGGCGAAGAAGCGCTACGGACTAGTGCGGGGGGACTGCGTGGTGCGGGGCTCGATCCGCGGGTGCTGCACGATCTCGAGGGGGACCACGTCCTACGGTATGACTCCGCGAGCGATACGTACCGGTTCGCTCACGACATCGTCGAAGATTGGACAATCGCCCGAACGTTCGGACGCCACGACAACCGTGTGGCCGAATGGCTGCAGTCACTCGGTGAGCCGTTCCGGGCGTATCTGCCTCTGCAGTTCTTCGCCTGCGCCCTACTCGAACGTGAAGACGGCCTGCGATCATGGCAGCAACTTCTTCAATCAGCGGAGCAAATCGGACCAGATCGACGCTGGCGCGAATCGGTAATCACTGCACCGTTTCGTTCAGCGCGACTCGCGGGGCTGCTTGAGTTGATCGGCCCGACCTTACTGGCTGACGATGGCGTCCGTCTGAACGTGTTTCTCCGAGCAGTGCGCACCGTTGGGATCGAACCGGATCCAGCGCTGCGGTCGGTGGTGATGGGCCAGGGAGTAGCTCCGGCTGAGGGTGCTGCGGTGCTCATGGAGCTCGCTCTACCGATTTGGCGCATCTGGATTCCGACTATGGAGTGGCTCATTCGTCAACTCCCGACCCTCCCGTCCCAAGTACGCTCTGAAGCCTCGCACCTGATGCTGATTTGGCAGCGAACGACAGCACCGGGCGTACCTTGGCGCCGGGAAATCGGGGAAGTCGCACTTCAGTGGTGGCGTGGGCGCGTGGCGCCAGACGGCAGGTATGTGTTCGTGCCTCGAGAGATTGAGCCGTACTTCGACCGCCTGCGCGACACTGTGGTGTTCTCGGCTGACGCGATTCCCAAAGCGATTCCAGGCTTTCTGAAGGACGTGATTGATGTGGGGCGCGGCGATCGGATCGAACGATGGCTCGCGGAGCGGCCGCACCGCACGCTTGCGAAACATACCCCGAAGGCGTACGCCGACTTCGCACTCGAACTCCTGCTGCCCCGCCGGGGTGAAGTCTCTGATCAGGAGAGCGATGCGGAAAACGATCCGGACATCGTCAGCAATTACGCGTACGTACCGGCCTCACACCTCCAAGGACCATTTCTCGTGCTCATCCGAGAACACGAGGCGGAGGGGCTTCGCGTTATCAATACGCTGGTGAATGTAGCCACCGCAGCGGAACAGCGCCGGCAACACGAGTCGGAATGGGCGCGGCTGGAGCACGTGAGTGTCCCGTTCTTCGAAAGTCCGAAGGCGTTCTTGGGCGACATCCAGATGTATCTCTGGTTCCGTCCCCTCGGGGGTGCCCCATATGCGGTGGAATCCGCGCTGATGGCGCTAGAGGTCTGGATGGAAGAGCAGGTCGCAGGGGGACGAGACCCAGAGGCGCTGTTCCGTACCGTTCTGTCCAGTAGCGAGTCGATCGCCACCGTTGCTGTATGCGTCTCGGTCTGCTTGGCGCATCCCGACCGTTGCCTCCGCGCGGCGGCGCCATTCGTCTGCACGGCGGCGCTCTGGCACTGGGACATTGCGCGGGCGAGCCACGACCGTATGGACCTTGGCTCCTCCTTCGCATTCACGTCTCCCCGCCCCGAACTCGATCGTCTCAATGCGGAACACAACCGGAAACCCCACCGGCGTTGGGACATCCGTGCGTTGATGCCTCACTATCTCTTCTTCACGGGCGACCGCCAGCTCCGTGAGCGGGTGATGGAGACTGTGCGCGGATTCCCGACGGACCTCACAAGACTCGGTGAGCAGGATCGTACGTCCGAAGAGGTGGTTCGCGAGTTTCAGGCTGACATGGCGATCTATGCTGCCTGGGCAGATCCCGCAAACTACCGAGTAACTCAGCGGCCGGAAGGCGTCGAAGTGGAGTACATCCCGCCACCGGCGGTCGTCGAGCCGCGTGCCGACGAGCGTCAAGCGTTCGCGCGATGGAACCGGGATCTGGGTCTGGTCCAGTGGGCAAACAAAAGCTGGAGCCAGGGAGATGTCGCGGACGGGATGTCGCTCGAGGAGGCGCTTTCGCAGGTGCGTGCAGCGGAGCAACCGGACGATTTCTCAAGGGAGTTTCGCATCGATCACGGGATGAATTACACGCGCACAGAGGCGATCTGTGCCGTCGCCGCAGTAGCGGTGCGTCTCAGCCCTGAATGGCTCCACACCGAGGATAACCTCGCCTGGTGCCGCCGTGTCCTTGTATCAGGCGCGTCCATTCCTCGTGAACCGTACCAGGATGTTGGCCTTCCCGACGATCCCGCCGTGTGGAGTGCACGCGGTCTCTCTGAACTGGTGCGCAATGGCCACGGAGACGCCGAAATCCGTGAAGCGCTGATTCGGCTGTCAGAGATGTCTTCGTCGAGGATATTGGAGGAAGCGGTCACAGCAGGTGTCCGGACGCTGTGGTCACAAGATCCGGTGCTGGGCAAGAATATTGTCGCTCGCGAGTTAGCCCTTGCAACCGTTCCCCACGCTGAGTGGAGCATCGATCCTGCTGCCAGGCGAGCAGGTGAAGAAGCGGCTGAGGCATATGTGCGAAGCGCGCGAGACCGATGCGTCGCAAACGTGCGGGACGGCCGCCTTCCCACTCTGTCCCTCGCCGTGGCCGCGGGTTCGGATCGCCTTCACACCGGCCACGTGGCACGCGCGTTTCGCTGCATCCCTCTAGAGCGAATCATCCCACATCCTGGTGACCGCGCGTGGGTGCTTGGGCTGACAGACGCGTCGGTACGCTGGACGATATCCGTTCTCGAGGCGGATGCCGCAAGAGATCGTTGGAAACGCGGCCACTCAGCCGTTATTCCTTCTTGGCTCGGTTCACTAGGAGAGTGGCTCGCAAGGCTCACCACGCTTCTCTCGAACGAGGAAGTGGAAGAGCACGTTATGGCGCCAGTGCGTGTGAGTTGGCCAGCATCTGCTGCCCTTACGGCCAGCTTTATGGACGGGTACATCAGCCGGCATCTGGCTACGTTCCCGGTTCCGGAGGAAGCTCAAGCCCGATGGCGAGCACTTGCTCGTTGGGTAACTCCTCCAGAGCAGGTCTCCGGGTCGCGGTGGCATCATCTCAGCCAAGACGAAGAAGAAGCTCATCAACTCGTCATATTCGTCCGATATGGCTACTGCCAGCTCACGAAAGACTGGATGGGAGCTGTCTACTTCCTGGATACCGTTGACCAGTGGGTTGCGACTCTCGCGCACCGCCAGAACGCATTTCGGGCATTGCTGATGTTCCTGCAGGGCCCGGGGCGTCACGTACCACCTGAGCGGATTGTTTGCTGGCTCGCGGAAGCAATGTCCGGGATGGAGGAGCCGGAAGTGATCTTTGCTGAAGATGGTACGGGCGAGGCGGTAGCGCAGGAGCTCGCGCGCGCCTGGCTTCGTGGCCCCGAACAGATCCGGGGCGACGAAGCGGTTGCCGTTCGCTATGTGAAGCTGCTGGACCGATTGATCACAGCGGGGGTGCGACTCGCGGGATCTCTGCGCGTGCAATTTCGGTGATAACAAGCCCACAGATAGTTCGTTGGCGTGACTAGGCTCTGTCCGCTGAATCCTGACGCGGGCATCCTGACCCTTCCCTGCGGCCGCTCGTGCTTCAGAAAATACGCGGGTCTCGTCGTTGCGGGAGCCCGACTCCCCACCGCCGAAACAGCAACAGCTTTATCCACTAGGCAGAGCCTAGCAAGACCTAGCTCGCGAGGGAGAATCTGGTTGCGACTGACATGCAGGCAAGGTACCATAAAGCAACAGCGGCCACTTTGTACCAGAAAGACCCCGTGCCGCAAGTTGTGGGCACCTGACTCCATCAGTTCCAACTACATAGGCGAGCACAATGCTGAATACGGCTGACATGAACGAGCGCATCCGCCGCGGCCTTTCGATCCTGCAGGACTACATACGATCGGGGGCCAATATTAACCTCACGGACGCGAGCGTCACCTCCGAAGTGTTCGTATGCGGCCTGCTCAACCGTACGTTTGGGTGGGAGCTTCGCGACGTGAATACCAGCCAACGGAACTATCCGTGCATTGACTTACTCGCGGAGAAGGCGAAGCTGGGAGTGCAAGTATCGACCACCAACACATCCGAGAAGGTCAACGACGCACTTCGTTGTCTACAACGGCAGCCAGCGCCGCTGCCGATAACGGTGCTGAAGCTATTCACACTTGTACCCAAGCAGAGGAAGTACACCGTCCGCGTGATCTGTCCTGGGGTGCGGTTCAAGCCTCAGGACGACGTTCTCGACTTTCATACCGTTATCAAGCACGTAGATCGGAGCACAATTGACAGAGTGGAAGCGGTTCACGATTACGTAGTCGCGATGATCCCACAGGCATTCGCATCTGAAGCGGCGCTCAGACGGGAGCAAGCCAGCGCGCTTGCTATGATGTTGGCTCTCTTTGACCGAGCAGTTCTGCACGACCCGGCGTTTGCCGAGAATCCACTCAGAATGCTCCAGTCGCTTCGCGAGTTGCGGATTGACCTCCAACGGCGCGGTGCGCTCCGGATCGGACCACCCGAGGCAGCTACTTTGTTCAAAGACGCGGTGCGAGTGATTCGTGAGTGCGAAATCGATGTGGCGAGCCAATTCCCGAACGTCGCCCGGGAAGCGGAGCGTGAAGGGCAACAGCAAGGAGGTTACTCGAATCAAACCTGGGCCGAGTGGCACGGTGCGGTGGACAGGATGATGCAGGTGCGAACTCCGCTCTCTCCGATTCTTGCGGACCTCGAGTCGATGCTCGAACAGCTTCGAGCGTAGCACTGCGGGCGTCCGCGTGGCTGGAGGAGAGCTAAACTTTGTCTGGCGAATCTGACTGCACCTCGGTTCAGAATGTGCTCGGGGAGCGACGTCGAACCGAGTTCGAGCGACGCCGAGCTAGTGTACTGCCTCTGAATACCCGTGCATTTTGGCGTACTGAGTGTTAGATTGTTCAGCATGCCAATGCCAATTCGCACAGTCAAGTTGCGCGATGGAGACCGGGCTGAGTTGGAGCGCCTGCTCCGTCA
>CADCTW010000084.1 GCA_902805735.1 uncultured Gemmatimonadota bacterium
ACGGATCACGTTGTCGGCGACGCGCTCGAACTCGTCCTTTTCGAAGCCGGTGGCGATCACCGTGACGCGCACCTCTTCCTTCATGTTGCTGTCGTGCACCGCGCCGAAGATGATCTCGGCCTCGTCGCCGGCGGCTTCCTGGATGATGGACGAGATGGTGGTGACCTCGTCGATCGCCAGGTCCATCCCGCCGGTGATGTTGATGAGCACCCCGGCCGCGCCCTTGATGGAGATGTTGTCCAGCAGCGGCGAGCTGATCGCCTCCTGGGCGGCCTCCACCGCGCGGTTCTCTCCCTTGCCGAAGCCCGTGCCCATCAGCGCCGTGCCCCGGTTGCTCATCACCGTGCGCACGTCCGCGAAGTCCACGTTCACCTCGCCGGTCACGCGGATCAGGTCCGAGATGCCCTGCGTGGCGTGGAGCAGCACCTCGTCCGCCTTTTTGAGAGCGTCCTTGAACGACGTCCCCTTGCCGACCACGGAAAGGAGGCGCTCGTTGGGGACCACGATCATGGTGTCCGCGCAGCGCTTCAGCTCGGCCAGGCCCAGCTCGGCCTGCTTGAGGCGCTTCTTCCCCTCGAACATGAAGGGCTTGGTGACGATGGCGATGGTGAGCGCCCCCATCTCGCGGGCCATCTCGGCGATCACCGGCGCCGCGCCGGTGCCGGTGCCGCCGCCCATGCCGGCCGTGATGAAGACGAGGTCAGCCCCTTCCAGCGCCTTCCTCACCTCGTCGGCGTTCTCCTCGAACGCCTGGCGCCCGATCTCCGGACGCGCCCCGGCACCGAGCCCGCGCGTGAGCTTCTGCCCGATCTGGAGCTTGATGGGGCACTTGCTCGTCTTCAGGACCTGGGCGTCCGTGTTCACGCTGATGAACTCGACCCCCTCCAGGTCCTCCTCGATCATGCGGTTGACGGCGTTGCCGCCGCCGCCCCCCACGCCCACCACCTTCATGCGGGCGTTCTGCGGCATCATCTCTTCGTACTCGAAGATCATCCTCTAGTCCTCCAGGCGCGTGGGAGGGACGTACATTTCATAGCTTTTGGGCATATCCTGTCCATGGGCTCCACGGTCAAAAGAAATCCGTGAGCCAGTCTTTCATCCACTTTATGACGCCGTTGACGGAAGCGTTCGCGGGCGCGCTCCCTTCGGGAGAATCCGAAATGAGTCGGCGGGATCCATACAGCGCGAGTCCTGCGGCGGATGCAAATTTGGGACGGCGGACGGAATCCGCAAGCCCGCCGAGACCCTCTCCGGGGACCCCGATCCGCACCGGACCGGCGAAGCTCCGCTCGGCCAGCTCCACGATCCCGTGCAGCGACGCGCCTCCGCCCGTGAGCACGATGCCGCCGGCCAGGTCGGAGGCCAGCCCGCTGCGCTCCAATTCGGCCGCCACCAGGCTGAAGATCTCGTCCATCCGCTGCTCGATGATGTGCGCGAGCAGCTCGCGGGCGATGTGGCGCGTCTGCCCGGCGGCGGCGGCGGCCACCTCGAAGGTCTCGTTGGGGTCCACCAGGTCGGCCCGCGCGGCGCCGAAGCGCTCCTTTGCGCGTCCGGCTTCCGCGTAGGGAAGCGAGAGGCCCTTGGCGATGTCGTTGGTGACGGTGGCCCCGCCCCAGGGGAGGGAGGCCAGGTGCCGCACCTTGCGCTCGTGGAAGATGGCCACGTCCGTGGTGCCGCCGCCCAGCTCCACCAGCACGGTGCCGATCTCCTTCTCGTCGTCGCTCATCACGGCCATGGACGAGGCGAGCGGCTCCAGCACCAGCTCGGCCACGGTGTAGCCGGCGCGGCTCACGGCCTTGCGGATGTTCTGCGCCGCGGGCCCGGAGCCGGTGACGATGAACACCTCGGCCTCCAGCCGCGTGCCGGCCATTCCCACGGGGTCGCGGATGCCGTCCTGGGCGTCGACGATGTACTCCTGCGGGATCGCGTGGATCAGCTCACGGTCCGTGGGGATGACGACGGCGCGCGCCACCTCGTGCACGCGATCGACGTCGCCGGGGCGGATCTCGCCGTCGGTGCCCGGGGTGCGGGCCACGGCCACGACGCCGGTGGAGGGCCAGGCGTAGATGTGCTCGCCGGCGATGCCGGTGTACACGCGCTCCACCTTGACCCCGGCCATCAGCTCGGCCTCCTGGATCGCCTTGCGCACGGACTCGGTGGTGGCCTCGATGTCGGTGACGATCTCGCGGCGGATTCCGCCCGTGCGGGCCTGCCCCACTCCCAGGATCTTGACCTGGGAGCGGTGGATGGAATCGCCGGTCACCTCCGCGATGACCACGGCGGTCTTGCTCGAGCCGATGTCCAGTCCTGCGACGAGTTGAGGGCGCATCCGGGATGGTAGAAGAAGTACGGTGGTGCGTTAGTGGCGGACGGCGAGTGGCTGGTGCCTGGTGCCGAGTGCCGAGTGCCGAGTGCCGAGTGCCGAGTGCTCAGTGCCTAGTGCGTGGTAACAGAAGTCAGGGTGCTGCTCGTGCTGCGGCCCTCACCCCCCGTCCCCCTCTCCCGATAACAGGAGAGGCTGCGCCTCTCGTTATCGAGAGAGGGGGCGCATCTTCTGTGACGGTGCGACGGGGCGGGGAACGCCCCGTTGTAGGGGCACGATTAATCGCGCCCGCCCCCACCGCACGCTCATTACCACATCGCCACGCGCATTTCGTAGGGCCGCCCCAGGTGGCTTCCCGCACCCTGCCTCACGCGCCGGATCTCCGTCCTGACGCGCGCCTGCTTCACCCGCATTCCCTCTCCGCATCCCCGGGCCGCTGCTACTAGGCACTAGGCACCAGGCACTAGGCACTTTTTTTCAGTACCCCGGCAGCCGGACCACAACCTGATCCTCCCAGCGCGCGTCGAGGCGGACGCGGGCGCGGGCGCTGTCCGGGGGGGCGCGGCGCTCGATGTCGGCGAGGGCGGCGCGGAGGTGGACGAGGCGTTGCTCGCCGGCTCCGTGCGGGAGCACCACGTCGGCGGCGGGGGTGCTCAGGACCAGCTTCAGGGCGCCGCCCGCCTCGGGGCGGACCTCGCTCACGCGGGCCATCAGGGCCGGGTCCAGGTCGCCCAGGCGGCCCGCTTCGGCGGCCAGGGCGCGCGCGGCGGCCGGAAGGCGGCCGCGGGCGTCGGGCTTCGCCGGGGAGCGGAGGAGCGGGAGGTCCAGGGGGACGCGGGACGGGTCCACCGGGAGGAGCTCGCCCGCGGCCGTCACCGGGCGCAGCGTGCCGGCCTGCACCAGCGCGGCCGGGCGCTTCTCCGTCACCCGGATGCGCAGCGTGCCCGGCAGGCGGCGCGTGACCTCCGCGTCGGCCACCACGGCGTGGCGGCGCAGGGCGGACTCCCAGGCGGCGGGGTCGGTCCACACGTTGTCGCCGATCTCGACCCCCGAGGCGGCGAGCACCTCGTGCGGGGCCAGCAGGCGCGTGCCGGACACTTCCACCCGCTTCGCGTCGAAGCCCGGCGCGCGGCGCAGGAGCGGCGGGCCCCAGAATGGAGCGGAGACCGCCAGGACGGCGGCGGCGGCGGCCAGGACGCGGCGGGCGCGGCGCCCCATCACGCCCTCGCGGCGGCGGCGCGGCGCGAGGCGAGCAGCTCGCGCGCGGCCGAGTCCAGGTTCCCGGCGCCCATGGTGATGCACAGGTCGCCCTGGCGCAGCTCCGCGGCCACCTCGCCCACCACGTCCGAACGGTCCGCCACGTAGCGCACGTCCGCCCCGGCGGCGCGGGCGGGCTCGGCGATCAGCATCCCGGTGACCCCCTCGATGGGCTTCTCGCGGGCCGCGTACACGTCGGTGAGGAACACCACGTCCGCCGCGGCCAGCGCCTGCCCGAACTCGCCCGCGAAGTCGCGGGTGCGGGAGTACAGGTGGGGCTGGAAGGCCAGCACCAGGCGGCGCCCGGGGTGGGCCTCGCGGGCGGCGCGCAGGGTGGCGACGACCTCGGTGGGGTGGTGGGCGTAGTCGTCCACGAACAGCACCCCGCCCGCCTCGCCCACGTGCTCGAAGCGACGGTCCACGCCGGAGTACGAGGCCAGCCCCTCGGCGATCGCTCCCCACTCGGCGCCCATCCGGCGGCCCACGGCGACGGCGGCCAGGGCGTTGCGCACGTTGTGCAGGCCGGGGGCGCGCAGGCGCGCGGTGCCCAGCTTCTCCCCGCGCTCGCGTACCTCGAAGAGCGTCTCGCTGGGGGACATGCGCACGTCTTCCGCGCGGAGCATGGAGCCGGCGTTCACCCCGTAGGTCATCACCCGCTCGGCGCCGCCGGGGAGGGTGGCCACCAGGCGGGCCGCGCCGTGGTCGTCCGCGCACCCGGCCACCAGCCCGTCCGCGGGTACGGAGTCCACGAAGATCCTGAACGCCTCCTCAACGGCCCCGAGCGAGCCGTAGATGTCCAGGTGGTCGGCTTCCAGGGTGGTGACGACGGCGATGGTGGGCTGGAGCTGGTGGAACGAGCGGTCGTACTCGTCCGCCTCAACCACGTAGAGGCGGTCGCCGCCGCGGCGGAGGTTGCCCCCCCAGGCGGGGACGTGCGCCCCCACGAAGCCCGTGGGGTTGAGCCCGGCGGCGGCGAGCACGGCGGTGGTGAGCGTGGTAGTGGTGGTCTTCCCGTGGGTGCCGGCGATCCCCACCACGAGCCCGTGGTTGACGATGGCGCCCAGCGCCTCCGCCCGCTTGAGCACGGGGATGCCCCGGGCGCGCGCGGCCAGGATCTCCGGGTGGTCCGCGGGGATGGCGGCGGTCATCACCAGGGCGGCGGCCTCCTGCACGTGCGCCGGGTCATGGCCCTCCATCACGGTGGCGCCGCGCTCGGCCAGCAGCCGGCTGGCGGGGCCGGGGTGCGCGTCGCACCCCGTCACCCGCACGCCGGAAAGCATGAGCATGTCGGCCAGGGGGCTCATCCCCGCCCCGCCGATCCCCATGAAGTGGACCGGGCCGCGCCCCGCGAGCTGCACCAGATCGAATCCGCTCAATATACCGCCCGCTATACGGTTGGGAAAGTTGTTCGAACCCCGGCACTTGCCTTCATCGTACCAGCCGCGCCAGCTCCGCCACGATCAGGTCCGCCGCGTTGGGCCGGCCCCGCTCGCGCGCCCTCCCCGCGATCTCGGCGCGCCGCTCCGCCGAGCCGGCCAGCGCCAGCACCTCCGTCCACAGCCGCTCGCTCCCCAGCTCCTTCTCTTCCACCATCACGGCCGCGCCCGCGTCCGCCAGCGCCACGGCGTTGTGGTGCTGGTGGTTGGCGGCGGCGTGCGGGAAAGGGACCAGGATGCTGGGAATCCCCCACGCGCACAGCTCGGCCAGCGTCATGGCCCCGGCGCGCGCGATGGAGAAATCGGCCGAGGCCAGGGCGCCCGGCATGTCCTGGATGTACGGCAGCACGTGCACCCACGACGGCGCGCCGATCTGCGCCATCTTCTCGGTGACCATGGGGTGCGTGCCCGGGCCGGTGGCCCACAGCACCTGGAACCCCGGCGGGGGCGCGGGAAGCCGCCCGTCCGCCACCCCGCGCAGCGCCCCCAGCAGCGCCTCGTTCACCGAGCGCGCCCCCTGGCTCCCCCCCGTCACCAGGCACACCGTGCCCTCGCCCAGCCCGAAGCGGCCGCGGGCGGCGGCGCGGTCCAGCGCCAGGTCGGGCGGGTCGATGGGGTTGCCGTGCTCGAACACCTCGGTGCGCCGGCCGGGCTTCAGGTAGCGCCGCGCTTCCGGGAACGCCAGGTGAAGCTGCCGCACGCGCCCCGACATGGTCCGCGTGACGAAGCCGGGATACGAGTTCTGCTCCTGCAGCGCCGTGGGGACGCGGTTCATCACCCCCCACGCCACCGCCGGCCCGCTGGCGTACCCGCCCGTGCCCACCACCAGGTTGGGGCGGAACTCGCGGAACACGGAGCGCAGCCCCGTGGCCGCGCCGATCATGGCCGGCACCAGGCGCCAGTTCTGCCACGGCTTCTGGCGGCGGATGGGCTCCAGCGGCAGGAGCACGTGTGGCACCCCCTTCTCCGGGAGCACGCGCGCTTCCACGCCGCGCCTGGCCCCGATGAACATCACCTCGGTGGCGGGGTCCAGCCGCTTGAAGGCTTCGGCCAGGGCGAGCGCGGGGTACAGGTGCCCCCCGGTGCCGCCGCCGGCGAAGAGCACGCGGGGGGCCGTCATGCCGCCACCTTCCCGGCGCGCGCCACGCTCAGCAGGATCCCCACCGCCGCGAAGTAGGTGAGGAGCGCGCTCCCCCCGTACGACATGAAGGGGAGGGTGAACCCCGTGGTGGGAAGGAGCGCCATGGCTACCCCCATGTGCAGGAACGCCGTCACCACGATCAGGTTGGTCATGCCGATGGCCACGAGGTAGCCGAAGCGGTCCGGGGCGCGCGCCGCGATGCGGTAGCCCAGCACCAGGAATGCCGTGAAGACGGAGACCACGAAGATCACCCCCAGCAGCCCCCACTCCTCCGAGATCATGGAGAAGAGGAAGTCGTTGTGCGCCTCCGGCAGGAATCCGAATTTCTGCCGCGA
>CADCTW010000085.1 GCA_902805735.1 uncultured Gemmatimonadota bacterium
GCAGATGGGCCTGCTCCGGCTCGCACCGCACTAACCTCAACTTTCCGAACCGCCGGATGCGGACCCGCATGTCCGGTGGTGTGGGAGGGGTGCAGCCGGGATCACCGGCTGCCCCCTATCCCGATTCTCTGTGTGAGCCCAATAGCATTGAGAAGAGGCCCTTGGACGCGTCCACGAGCACGCGGGTGACGTCGCGGGCGAGGACGCCGAGGGCGAAGGCGAGGTCGTGCGACTCGCCGGGGCCGAGGGCGCGGAGGACGGCCGAGCGGTGCTTGAGGAGGATGGGGCGCACGTAGCGCACGGGGTTGAAGCCGGGGACGTGGCGCGCGCCCAGCCCCTCGATCAGCGCCACGGCGCGGCCGAAGTAGGTCATCTCGCCCGTCAGCACCACCGGCCAGTCGTGCAGGAGGTGCATCACCTCGTCGGCCAGGGCGCGCTGCATCTCGCCGACGTCGGCGCCGCGGGCGGTCATCTCCAGGATCAGGGAGACCAGGCGGCGGATGGTCTCGCGGTCGGTGCCGGGCTCCACGATGCCCAGGTTGAAGAACCCGTCCACCACCCGCTCCGCGTCGCCCCCGACGGCGGCGAGGGCGGTGTGCACGAGGTGGCGGCGGCTCTCCGGGTCCACCTCGATGACCATGCCGAAGTCCAGCAGCACCAGGGCACCGTCGTCGCGCACCAGGAGGTTGCCGGGGTGCGGGTCGGCGTGGAAAAGGCCGTCCACCAGCATCATCTGGATGTAGGCCTCCACCACCGCGTCCACCATGGCCGAGGGGTCCACCCGGCCCGCGGCCACCAGCGTGTCGATCTGGTCCACCCGCACCCCCTCCACGAACTCCAGCACCAGCGTGCGCTGCCTCACCATCCCGTCGATCACGCGCGGCACGATCACGCGCGGGTTGCCGGCGAAGCGCTCGCCGATGGCGCGGGCGTAGGCGGCCTCCTGGCGGAAGTCCATCTCGTCCGCGATGCGCCGCTCGAACTCGTCCAGCGCCACCTGGATGCCGCGGAGCTGCGGGTGCTGCCAGCGCCGCTTCACGAAGGCGAGCACGCGCCGCACGAAGCGCACGTCGTGCTCCACCAGCGCTTCCACCCCGGGGCGCAGCACCTTGACCACCACGTCCTCGCCCTGGTAGCGGGCGCGGTACACCTGCCCCAGCGATCCGGCGGCCAGCGGCTCCCGCTGGAACTCGTCGAACACCTCGTCCACCGGCGCCCCGTACGCGCTCACCAGCTCCCCCTCGATCTCGCCGAAGGGCACCCAGGGCACCCGGTCCGTCAGCTCGCCGAGCGCGCCCAGGTACGGCTCGGGCACCACGTCCGGCCGGGCCGCGAACACCTGCCCGATCTTCACGAAGGTGGGCCCCGCCCGCGGGATGGCGCGCGCGAGCCGCTCCGCCCGCGCCTGGTGGAAGGCGGCCGAGCGCCGCGCCGGCCCTCCGAACACCCACCACCGCCGGCGGTCGCGCGCGAACGAGAGCACGAAGGGAAGAAGCTGGACGAACAGGAAAAGGGTGCGCATCGACCGGTGCACGTGTGTGGGGCCCGCCAAAGAGCGTTCAGTACCCGGCTGCCCCCCCGCTGTTCTCCGTGCCTCCATGTACGCCCCGCGGTTTTGATCCTGTAGCGAACGGGCGCGAGCGCTTATACTGATACGGCAGCTTTTCCGCCTGACTTCCCGCGTCTCCGCCATGCACTGGCAGCCCAGCCCGTTCCTCGTCCCCCTGCTCGTCTCGGCGCTGGTCTCCGGCGCCATCGCGGCGTACGCGCTGCGCCACCGCGGGGCGCACGGCGCCCTCAGCCTGGCCGCGGTGGGGCTGTGCGCGGCCGAGTGGTCGCTGGCGTTCGCCCTTTTCGGGGCGAGCCGGGACGCGGCCGTGCGGCTGTGGCTGCTCAAGGCGATCCACCTGGGCGCGGGGCTCATCCCGCTGGCGTGGCTGGCGGCGGTGCTGGTGCACACGGGGCGCGGGCGCTGGGTGCGCTCACTTCCCTTCGCGGCGGTGGCCACGGCCGCGGTCGTCCCCATCGTGCTGGCGTGGACCAGCGAGTGGCACGGCCTCTTCTTCCGCTCGTACGGCATCGCGGAGCGCGGCGGGCGGGTGGTGAACGCCATCCGCTACGGGCCGGCGTTCGGCGTGCACCTGGGGATCTCGTGGCTGCTGCTGTCCGCGGCCGTGGTGCTGCTGGGGGTGCGCGTGGCGCGGCTCCCCCGGCGCCACCGCGGGCGCGACCTGGCGCTGCTGCTGGCCGTCGCCATCCCCTGGGTGGGGAACGTGGTGCACTTCCTCCGGCCGGGTTTCTTCCCGGCCAACCCCATGCCCTTCCTCTTCACCGTCTCGGGGGTGATCCTGGGGTGGGCGATCCTGCGGCTGCGGCTGATCCGGGTGGTGCCCATCGCCCGCGCGGCGCTGGTGGACGGGATGCGCGACGGGGTGGTGGTGCTGGATTCGGAGGGGATCGTGGTGGACCTGAACCCCGCCGCGCGCCGCGTCCTGGGCGTGGCCCAGGGGCGCGGGGTGGGGGAGCCCGGCCGCGAGGTGCTGGAGCCGCTGGCGCCCGGCGAAGAGCTGTGGGCCGGCACCGGGGTGCAGCGCGTGTCCAGCGGCGGGCGGGTGTTCCAGATCACCACTTCGCGCGTGGGGGGCCGTCGCGGCGGGGCGGCCGGGCGGCTGGTGGTGCTGGGCGACGTCACCGAGCTGGCGCACAAGAGCTCCGAGCTGGAGGCCATCTTCCGCGCCCTCCCCGACCTGTACTTCCGGCTGGACGCGGAGGGGCGCATCCTGGACCACCGCTCCGGCGCGGGCGGCAACCCGTTCGGCCTGCCGGAGTCGCTGGCCGGGCAGCGCTTCCAGGACGTGCTTCCCGCCGCCGCCGTGGCCGGGGTGGGGGAGCGGCTGGAAGAGGTGCGGCGCACGGGCGCCCTCTCCACCGCGGAGTACTCGCTGCCGGTGGAGGGCGTGATGCGCGACTTCGAGGCGCGCTTCCTCCCCTTCGGAGAGGACCAGGTGATCACGGTGGTCCGCGACGTCACGGGCCGCAAGGAGGCCGAGCGGGCGCTGCAGCGCAGCGAGGAGCACTTCCGCGCGCTCATCGAGAACGGCTCGGACCTCATCACCATCGTGGACGAGTGGGGGCGCTTCCGCTACCACTCGCCCTCGGTGAAGCGCATCCTGGGCTACGATCCGGAGAAGCTGCTGGGGCTGGACGCGCTGCGCCTGATGCACCCGGACGACGTGGAGGAGGCGCGGGAGGCGCTGGCCGCCATCGCGGCCAACCCCGGCACCAGCCGCGGCGTGGAGTTCCGCTGCCGCGCGGCGGACGGGCGCTGGCGCGTGCTGGAAGGGGTGGGGCGCACGCTGCGGCCCGATTCCACGGCGGAGGGGATCGTGGTCAACTCGCGCGACATCACCCGCCGCAAGTCCGCCGGCGAGGCGCTGCGGGCCAGCGAGGAAAGCTACCGCGGGCTCTTCGACTCGCTCACCGAGCTGGTGTCCATCCAGGACCTGGAGGGGCGCTTCCTCAACGTGAACGAGGCCGTGGTGCGCACCTACGGCTACACGCGCGAGGAGCTGCTGGGCCAGACGCCGGCCATCCTGGCAGACCTCGAGCGGGTGGACCTCGCGGACACCATGGCGCACTTCCGGCGCGCGCGGGCGGGGGAGACGCAGCGCTTCGACTGGTGGGGGCGGCGCAAGGACGGCTCCGTCTTCCCCAAGGAGCTGGTCCTTTCGCGCTCCACCTACTTCGGGCGCGACGCCGTGATCGCCGTGGGGCGCGACATCACGGACCGCAAGGAGGCCGAGGAGGCGCTGCGCGCGGCGCAGGAGCAGCAGGAGGCGCTCCTCAACAACATCCCCGACCTGGCGTGGCTCAAAGACGACCAGCACCGGGTGCTCGCCGTCAACGAGGCGGTGGCGTTCTCGGCCGGCGTCACGCGCGAGTTCTGCTCGGGGAAGACGGATTTCGAGATCTGGCCCCCCGCCGTGGCCGCCAAGATCCGCGCGGACGACGAACGCGTGCTGCGCGACGGCAGGCAGCTCGTGACGGAGGAGGCGTACCTGCATCCCGACGGCACGGAGCACTACCTGGAGACGGTGAAGCAGCCCTTCCGCGACCACACGGGGCGCATCGCCGGCACGGTGGGGATCGCGCGCGACATTACCGAGCGCAAGCGCACCGAGCAGGCGCTCCAGCGGGCCAAGGAAGAGGCGGAGCGGGCGAACCGGGCCAAGAGCGAGTTCCTGTCGCGCATGAGCCACGAGCTGCGCACGCCCATGAACTCCATCCTGGGCTTCGGCCAGGTGCTTGCGCGGCATCCGCTTACGCCCGACCAGCACAAGGGGGTGGAGCACATCCTGCGCGCCGGCCGGCACCTGCTCAACCTGATCAACGAGGTGCTGGACATCGCCCGCATCGAGAGCGGGCGCCAGCCGCTGGTGCTGGAGCCGGTGCGCGCCGCGCACGTGGTGCAGGAAGCGCTTGCCCTCATCCGCCCCCTGGCCGCGCAGCACGGCTGCCAGCTGGTCAGCGAGGTCCCCCCCGCGCTCCCCCTGCAGGTGCAGGCGGACCAGCAGCGCCTCACGCAGGTGCTGCTCAACCTCCTCTCCAACGCCGTCAAGTACAACCGCCGCGGCGGCGAGGTGCGCGTTGCCCTGGATGCGGACGATGCGTCCGCCCCCGAGCCGCGCCTGCGGATCGCCGTGCACGACACCGGCCCCGGCATCCCGCCCGAGAAGATGGACCAGCTCTTCGTCCCCTTCGCGCGGCTGGGCGCCGAAGATTCGGGGGTGGAGGGCACGGGGCTGGGGCTCGCCCTGTCGCGCCCGCTGATCGAGGCGATGGGCGGCCGGCTCTCGGCCACCAGCGTGCCGGGCGAGGGCTCGTCGTTCCAGGTGGAGCTCGTGCTGGTGCGCGACTCCGCCGTCACGCCGGACGGGTTCGCGGGTGCCGCCGGCGAGCAGCCGCGCCCCGACGCGGGCTCGCTGGCGACGGTGCTCTACATTGAGGACAACGTCGCCAACCTCAGCCTGATCGAGGCGATCCTCGCCGTGCGCCCGGAGATCACCCTGCTCTCCGCTCTGCAGGGCCGCCTGGGGCTGGACCTGGCGGTGGAGCACCGCCCCGACCTGGTCCTCCTGGACCTCAACCTCCCCGACCTGTCGGGCGAGGAGGTGCTCCGCCGCCTCCAGGCCGAGCCGCGCACCGCCGACATCCCGGTGATCGTGATCAGCGCCGACGCCACGCCCGAGTCGGTGAAGCGCCTGCGGGCCAGCGGCGTGCGCGCGTACCTCACCAAGCCGCTGGACGTGGACCTGTTCCTGGACGCGGTGGACGGCGTGCTGGGCGCGGCCCACTGATGTCCGACCCGACGCCCTGGGAGACGATGCGCGGACGGGTGGCGGAGCTGGTTTCCTCTCACCCCCTCCTCGGCGACATCCCGTGCGCCCCCGACATCGAGGCGAACCGCCTGGGCGTCCGCATGCGCTGCGCGGAGTGGATGGTCACCGTGGTGAGCCCCGACTGGTACCTCCCCCTCACCGACGACCGCGCCCGCCTCATCGCCCTCAACCTCGCCGTGCAGGCGCGCGAGATGTACGACGAAGGCTGATTGGGCTCACACAGAGACACAGAGGCACAGAGATGAAGTCGAGTCTGTGCCTCTATGTTAGTTGCGCCCAGCTCTGTCCCGTCGCGGGGGGCCGATATACCTGACGGACGTCGTCAGCTCCCGTTTCATCCATGCCGAAATCTCGATGCGTTTGACCTGGATGATCGCCCCCTTCTCTGATACGACGGTCGACCCGAGTATGTGCGACGCTCGCCGCTTCAGCCGTCCGATCTCTTTCATCTCAATACACCTCGTCGATGTACGTGCGGATTCCGGTACAAACCTCGATGAACTACCCGTTCGACTTCCGTGCCGAAGAAGTCCGGCTCGCTTGAATCGAGATATACGACGGCGGAGATGGAGCCTGCTTCCCCAGCGATCGGTACCGCCATCCAGGAACGTCTGTCCGGGGTGAGTCTGCGCGCATCTGCCGCTGTGTAGGACCAATCGCGTACCAGCTCCGTCAGGAACGTCTCGTAATCGGAGGACAACCGCGACGCGGTGAAGATGCTTCGTTCTCGAACCGCCTTCCCCGTAATCCCCGAGCGGATTGAGAACGTTCGGCCCGCGGGACCTCCAGTGCCGCCGATGTAGGGGAGGAGCTGTTCCACCTCTTCCGCTCCCTGCTCGCCGCCATTAGCCGGGAGCACACGGTGGATCGTCGCTCGCAGCCTGCCGTCGTGGCGGCTCTGGATCCCGAGCCGGCTGCGTACCGCCCCGTGCAGCACGTGCAGCGCACCGAGCAGCCCTTCGTATTCTTCGCTCCTCTTCTGTACCGCGTCCTGCGCCCGCGCGTTGAGGACTTTGACCAGACTCGCGAGGACGAGCCACACTGCCGCACCAATCAGCACCCATCCCAGCGAACGCTTCGCTGGGTCCCGCAGGTTCAGGATCGCCGTGACAGTGGCGGCGACGATCGGAGGGATGGTGGCGAGAGCCTCTGCAACTGCTTTGTGCTCCCAGAAACGCTTCCGCTTCCTGCCGGGGATCTCTGCCATTCAGCGAGTCTGACCTGCGTTCTCAAAGGACGCGTGGACTGCCTATCTGGAACGTAGCCGCCACGAAGAAGCCCGTCCAGATGGGGTAAATATCTGGTTGCAGCGGTGGCCGGTTCGGGATGATAGCGCCACTTCTGCGCCCACAGGTGAGAATACGAGGTCTCGCTGAGCCGCCGCCATCATCGGCCGAGGTCGCGCAGGACGATGGTGCGCTCGCCGCGCCACATGCCGTCCGGGCCACGCGTGAGGTGCACCACGCCGGAGCCGCCCCGGTTGCGCCTCTGAGCGCGGTACGCGGCGTTCACGCGCGGGTCGTCGTCGAACACGAAGTCGTCGATGTACCCCTCCGGTCCGCCGGGCTCCTGCACGGTGGTGTGGACGTGGCCGGGGCCATCCCGGCCCGGGTAGTGGCCCGGACGGATGGTGGCCACGCAGTAGCGCCCCTGCGCATCGGTGCGCAGCCAGCCGCGCAGGTAACCGTGCCTGCGCCCGTTCCCCGTCTCGTCGCCGCGCGTGGGGTAGATCCCCGCCTGGCTGGTGTGGTACATGTACAGGAGCACCCCCGCGGCCGGCGTGCGCCCGTCGGCGCGCAGCACCCGGCCGCTGAGTACGAGCGGCGCCCCGGACTCACCGGGCTCCGCCAGCCGCACGGACGAGCCGAGACGCGACGGGGCCTCGGCCGCCCCGCACCACTCGCACTCGATCCGCGCGGCTACCGGGCGGGCGCGGGTCGCGGGCGCGGGGCCCTGCGCGCCGGGGCAGACGGGCTTGAGCGGCGAGGCGCCATGCGCTTCCGCGGCCGGCGCGGAGGCGGCCGAGAAGGCGGCGGCGAAGAGGAAGGGGAGGAGGCGGGCTGGCATCGGGTGCGCTCCGGTCCGGAGGGAAGTTCCACGCTCGGGTCACGAACGCGGGGCGGGGGTGTCCCGCTCTTCCCTACAGGATGCGCCATGCGCGCGATTGTTAGCGCCGTGCTACCAGCGCAGCCCCAGCTCGCGCTGCCAGAGCTCCATGGCGCGCGGCTCCAGCCGGAGCGCGGCCGCCCGGCTGGCGCCCTCCGGCGGCGCGGCGACGGCCGCGAGGCGGTCGTACACGCGCGCCCGCTCGTGCTGGGGCACGCGCTGGAGGAGGTGCCAGAGCATCGGCGCGTTGTCCGCGTCCGCGAGCGCCGCGTCCAGGGCGTCGCGGCGGAAGACGCCGAAGTCGAGCGCGGCCAGCGCGGCGCGGAGGGCGGCGGGGCTCTCCGCGGGGTACGGCGTGCCCGGGCCGTGTCCCGGCCGCATCTGCGCCACGCTTCCCGCGGGGACCACTGAGCGGCGTCCCCCGTTCACCAGCTCCACGTACCCCGAGGTCACGTGGATCTGCCCCGACCCGTCGTCTTCCACCGAGAGGACGTAGGCGCACCCCAGGTCCACGGCCAGCGCCGCGGGGGTCTCCACCAGGAAAACGCGGGGCGGCGCCCACACGCGGGCGTCGATGGTGCCGCGGCGCAGCGCCATGCGGTGCTCGCCCCGGCGCGAGCGGAGCGCCGTGAGGCGGCTGTCCGGCCCCACCTCCGCGTAGCCGATCCCGCCCAGCTCCACCCGCGCCCGCGAGCGGGCGTCGGTCTCCAGCCACTTCCCAGCCGGGAGCCGCTCGTCGCCCGCCACGGGCTGGTCGCCCAGGCGCGGCGCGCCCGCGAGCCCCGCCACGCGCCAGGCGTGCGGGTCCTCCTTCGCCATCCACTCCCGGCCCGCGAGGAGGGCCACCAGCAGCGTAGCCGCCGCCGCGAGCGCCAGGCCCATGCGCCACGAGAAGCGGCGCACCGGGCGCAGCCCAAGGGGACGCTCCTGGTACGCCAGCGGGCGGAGGATGCGCTCCAGGCGCTCCACCTCCGGGTCCGCGGGCGCGGAGGGGTCCCACAGGTAGTCGTCGATCTTCTCAGTCATCGGTCCCTCCCAGGCGTTCCCGCAGCTGCTTCATCCCGCGATGGAGGTTGACCCGTACGGAACCCGGGGTGAGCCCCGTGCGCTCGGCGATCTCGGTGCCGCTCATCCCTTCTACGAGGCGGAGCACCAGCGGCTCGCGATACGGCTCGGGAAGCTGGTGGATGGCCGCGAGCACCTCCTCCACGCGCAGCCCGTCGCCACTGGGCGCGGGGCCGGGGAGGTCGTCGGGGAGCGCGACCAGCCTGCGCGCGCCGCGATGGAGCATGCGCGCGCGGTTGCGGGCGATCGCGGCCAGCCACTGGACGAACGCCGCGGGCTCGCGCAGCGTGTGCATCCGCCCGAGAGCGGTGAGGAAGACATCCTGCACCAGATCGTCCGCGTCCTGGCGGGGAGCATGCGCGAGCAGCACTCCGTGCACCAGCCGCCCGTGCAGCCGATACAACTCCGCGAAGGCGCCGCGGTCGCCCGTCTGCGCCGCGCGCACCAGCGCCTCGTCGTCGCCGCGTGCGCGCGGCGGCGCCTCGACACGAACGTGCGCAGGGATCATGTCACCTCGTTGAGCGGGAGCCGTCGATACGATAAGGATGCACTTCCCGGAGGGATGTTAACATCGGGGTCTCAGACAGAGACACAGAGGCACAGAGATGAAGTCATCTCTGTGCCTCTGTGTCTCTGTGTGAGACCCCGGTTAACTGGTCTCCGCCCACCACTGGCGGAGGAGGTTGCCGGCGACGCGCAGGCGGTACTCGGCGGTGGAGCGCACGTCGTCGATGGGGCGGATCTCGGCGGAGAGGACGGTATGCGCGTCGTCTATGGAGCCGCCGTCGGCGAGGACGCGCTCCGTGGCCGGGGCGCGGACGACGGTGGCGGCCACGCTGCCGAAGGCGATGCGCGGGGCGGGGCCGCGGACGCCCGCCATCACCACCTTGCTGATGGCCTGCGCGGCGCGCGTCCCCACCTTGCGGAACCACTGCCGGCCTTCGACCCGCGGCACCTCGACGGCCACGATCAGCTCGTCCGCGCGGATGACGGTGGCGCGGTAGCCCGTGTAGAGCTCCGTGAGGGGGACGCGGCGCTCGCCGGACGCGCTGCGCAGCACCACGATGGCCTCCGCGGCGGCGAGCACGGGGAGGGAGTCTCCGGCGGGCGAGCCGTTGGCGATGTTGCCGGCCAGGGTGCCGCGGTTCTGGATCTGCGCGCCGCCGACCTCGCGCGACGCGGCGACGAGCGCTGGGAGCCACTCGTTGACCGCGTCGGAGCGGATCAGCTCCGTGTAGGTCGTCAGCGCGCCTATGCGCAGCGCGCCGTCCGCCGTGATCCCGCGCAGCTCGTCCAGCGCCCACAGGTTCAGGAAGCGGCGCGCGGGGGTGGTGCCGAAGTGCAGGTTCACGAAAACGTCCGTGCACCCGGCGATGGGCGTGCGCGGGCCGTCTTCCGCCAGGATCGCGAGCGCCTCGTCCAGCGTGCGCGGGTCGCGCAGGTCCAGCGGAGTGGTCGCGGTCTTCATGCGTTGTGGATGGCGCGGTAGATCGCCTCGTAGCCGGTGCAGCGGCACAGGTTGCCGGCCAGCCCGGTGCGGACCTCCTCCAGCGACGGCCTGGGGCCCAGCGCCACCGCGGCCAGGATCATCCCCGGCGTGCAGATGCCGCACTGCGCGCCGCTGAACTCCGCGAAAGCGCGCTGGTACGGGTGCTCGCCGCCCAGGCCCTCGATCGTCGTCACCTCCGCGTCGCGCGCCTGCGCGAAGGGGACCAGGCACGAGACCACGGGCTCGCCGTCCAGGAGCACGGTGCACGCGCCGCACTCGCCCTCGCCGCACCCCTCCTTGGTCCCGGTGAGGCCGCACTCCTCGCGCAGCACGTCCAGGAGGCGCTTCATGGGGTGCGCTTCCACCTCCGCGGGCGCGCCGTTCAGCGTGAAGCGCATGCCACCTCCATGACGGCTTCGGGGATCGCCGGGATCGAGCGCACGTCCAGCCCGATGTGGCGGATGGCGTTGATGAGCGCGGGGGCGGGGCCGTCGATCGGCATCTCGCCCACGCCCTTGGCGCCGAAGGGACCGTACCCGCTCGGATTCTCCAGCACGATCACGTCCATGCGCGGCGTGTCCAGTGTGGTGGGGATGGTGTAGTTGGTGAGGGTGGGGTTGGCCATGCCCCCGTCCTTCATCACCACGTTCTCGTTGAGCGCCCACCCCACCCCCTGCGCCGTACCGCCCTCGATCTGCCCCACCACCATGGACGGGTGGATGGCCTTGCCGATCTCGTGGACGATGGTCATGCGCAGCGGCTTGACCTCGTAGGTGACCGGGTCCAGCTCCACTTCGGCCACGTCGCACCCCCAGCCGTACGCGGCGTAGGCGTCCCCGGTGTACTCGGTGTCGTCCCAGGAGATCTCTTCCGGCTTCTGGAACTGCTTGGTGATGGAGAGCGCCCCGTGCTCGCGGACGTACTCGCCGGGCGTCATGTCGCCGATCCGCTCGCGCATCTCCTCCGCGCAGCGCTGCAGGATGCGGCCGACCACCATGCAGGTGCGCGACGCCACCGTGGGGCCGCTGTCGGGCACCTGGTGCGTGTCCGGCTGCACGATCTCCACCGCCTCGTAGGGGATCCCCAGCGCGTCCGCCACGATCTGCGCGTGCATGGTGCGCGTGCCCTGGCCCATCTCCACGCTGGCCACGCGGATGCGCGCGCCGGTCTCGGTGGCCTCCAGCGTGGCCTTGGAAGACAGGTAGATCTCGCCACTGCCCGTGAAGCCGGAGCCGTGGAAGAAGAGGGAAAGGCCGATCCCTCGGTTGCTTCCCGCGTACTCGGCACGTTTGCGGTGGTAATCCGAGCGCTCCACGCCCGCCTTCAGCGACTCCAGGGCGCTGCAGTCCTCGCCCATGACCTGCCCGGTCGCGCTGGTGTCGCCGGGGCGCAGCGCGTTGAGCTCGCGGAGGTGCGCGGGGTCCATCCCCAGCGCCTCGGCGATGCGGTCCATGTGCACCTCGGTGGCGAACTGCGTCTGCGGCGCGCCGAAGCCGCGGAAGGCGCCGTTGGGGGGCGTGTTGGTCATCACCACGCGCCCCTGGATGCGCGTGTTGTCGCACCGGTAGGGCCCCGCCGCGTGGATGCAGCCACGAGACAGCACCACGGGGCTCAGGGTGACGTATGCGCCCCCGTCCATCAGCACGTCGATCTCCATCGCCACCAGGTGCCCGTCGTTCATCACGCCCGTGCGGTGGCGGATGATGGACGGATGGCGCTTGGTGGTGGCGATCATGTCCTCCACGCGGTCGTACACCATCTTCACCGGGCGGCCGGCCTTGCGGGCCAGCAGCGCCGCGTGCCCCGCCAGGATGTTGGGATACTCCTCCTTCCCCCCGAACCCGCCCCCCGTCTCCGTCTGCACCACGCGCACGCGCTCGTCGGAGAGCTGCAGGAGCGCCTTGATGGCCTTGTGCACGTAGTACGGGCACTGCATCGACCCGTGGATGGTCATCCCCCCCGCCTCGGGGACGGCGATGACGCCGTTGGTCTCGATGTAGACGTGCTCCTGGTGGCCCGTGCGGTACGTCCCTTCGATCACCCGGTCGGCGGTGGACATGGCCGCCTCCACGTCGCCCTTGTTGATGCGGATCGTCTTGAAGGTCGTGGGCGACCTTTCGGGATCCAGCACCGGCTCCTCCGCGTCGTACTCCACGCGCACCTCGGCGGCCATCAGCCGCTCGCGGTCGGCGTGGGCGAGGAGGAGGATGGGCTCGGCGTAGTGGTTGATCTCCTCCGCCACCAGGAACGGCTGGTCGTCCTCGATCAGCGCCACGAAGTTGCAGCGCGGCCCGGGGATGTCGCGGTAGTCCACGATGGTGAACCCCTCGCGATCGAAGTCCAGCTCGACGGAGCGGACGCGGCCCCTGGGGATCGTGGAGCGGATCGTCCGGCCGTACAGCATCCCGGGGAAGCTCAGGTCGTCCACGTACCGGGCCGTGCCGGTGGTCTTGGCCATCCCGTCTTTGCGCGATACGCTCCGGCCGACGGCTGGGGTCATGCGGGCCTGTTGGGTGGGGAGAGGAAGGCGTGCCCTGTTACAAATAGCTGTTTTTTCGCGGACGGCAACTGCGGGGGGCACACAGAGACACAGAGGCACAGAGAAAAGGCCGGGGAGTTTGCGGTTGGGCGTGGGGACGGCTAAGGTTCCTGGGGGCCCGCCCGTCTCCACGCAACCAGCGATCCGCATGCGCATCCCGCCCATCCACATCGAGTATCCCGACTGGGTCGAGTCCACGGTGGACTGGGACCGCCGCTACACGACGGACGAGGAGAAGATGCGCCTCGCCATCGACCTGTCGCGCGAGAACGTGGTGCGGGGGACGGGTGGCCCGTTCGGGGCGGCCATCATCGAGCAGGGGACGGGCGCACTGGTGGCGGTGGGGATGAACAGCGTGGTGCGGCTCAACAACTGTACCCTTCATGGCGAGATGGTGGCGTTCATGATGGCGCAGTCGCGGCTCAGATGCTTCACCATGCGTTCCGACGACGGCCCGGTCTACGAGCTCGCGACGTCGTGCGAGCCGTGCGCCATGTGCCTCGGGGCGACCCTCTGGAGCGGCGTCAGCCGCGTCCTCTGCGGCGCCCACCGCGACGACGCGCGCCGCCTCAACTTCGACGAGGGCCCCGTCTTTCCCGAATCGCACGCGTACCTGGAGGCGCGCGGCATCGAGATCGTGCACGGCGTGCTGCGCGAAGAGGCCAACGCCGTGCTGGAGCTGTACCGGGCGAGCAAGGGAATCATCTACAACCGCTGAGACACAGAGGCACAGAGATGAAGTTCGTCTCTGTGCCTCCGTGTCTCTGTGTGAGCCCCTCTTGACAGTCTTTCGAGGCGCCGCTAAACTGTTCGCTCGGGAGTCGCGTCCCACTGGCAGCCCCTCACCGGGCCGTCTTTGACGCGACTCCTTTTTTTGTGTCAGAGCGGCGCCCCGGCGCCCCACCTCCCGGGCGATCCGGGCAGGCGGGGCGCCTTTCTCGTTGCACCGAGGCACACGCACGCGCCCGTAGCTCAGCGGAACAGAGCACCGGATTACGGATCCGGGGGTCGGGAGTTCGAATCTCTCCGGGCGCACTTTGGATACACGAACCTGAACCAGGAAGGTGCATCATGAACAGCGAGATTCGCCGCTGACGCTCCGCGAGGCGGCATGGGACCGATTTCAATCCGCCTACTCGAACGCAGGGGGAGCACATGAGCACCACCGGACGCTACTTCTACCACGATCCCGCCACCGGCCGCCGCTTCTGCGTGGAGCCGATCAGCGAACGCGGGCAGAAGCAGGAAGACCGCACGTGGACCAACGGCGGCATCGACCAGGTCCACGGCGGCTCGATCCGCGAGGACGAGTCCATCATCACGCCCGAGAACGGCTTCACCGGCATCACGATGCTGCCGCCCCGCGTGAGCCCGGACGCCTTCATCCAGGCGCTGATCCGCGGCGAAGGCTGATCGCAGGCGGAGGAGGAGGCGAGCGCCTCCTCCTCCGCCCCGCGAACCAAATCTGGGGCGTTAGCCAAGTGGCCCAAGGCGCCGGCCTGTCTCGCCGGAGATCATGGGTTCGAATCCCATACGCCCCGTAGCACGTGCCCTCGTAGCTCAACTGGAAGAGCGCCAGATTCCGGATCTGGAGGCCGGCGGTTCGAATCCGTCCGGGGGTACTGAACGGCGATTCCTGAGTCCCAAACGCAAAGTGCTGAACAGAATGTAGATCCATGACCGCCATCACCCTTACTCCGCCTTCTACCGAGCGCGCCGCGCGGCGCGGGTGCCTCGCGCTGAACGCGTCGTACGAGCCGCTCGCGGTGATCCCGGCGGCGCGTGCGGTGCGGCTGGTGCTGGAGAAGCGCGCCGAGCTGGTGGAGGCCGATTCGGCGCGCCCCATCCGCTCGTCGGGGACCGAGGTGCCGTGCCCGGCCGTCATCCGGCTCGCGCGCTACGTGCACGTGCCGCGCAAGCTGCGGCGCGGCGTGTCCAACCTGCTGCTCTTCGCGCGCGACGGGTACCGCTGTGCCTACTGCGGGCGCCACCGCTCGGAGCTGCGCGGCCGCGAGTTCCTCACCCGCGACCACATCGTGCCGCAGCTCTGGTTCAAGCGCCACGGGGGCGACGCGAACACGTGGGCCAACGTCGCGTGCGCCTGCAGCACCTGCAACGGGCGCAAGGGGGACCTCTCTCTCGCGGAGTTCACCCGCGCCACCGGCCTCCGCCTGCGGATCACGCCCACCGAGCCGCACTTCGTCCACCTGGAGTGGGCGGTGCGCGCGCTCACGCCGCTGCAGCGCAAGTACGTCACCGAGTTCTTTGGCGCTGCCGCGGCGGATGCGCTGGGCTGAACCGCTGGGCTCACACAGAGACACAGAGGCACAGAGATGAAGTCCGTCTCTGTGCCTCTGTGCCTCTGTGTGATATGCTGTCCGACCATGGAACCACTCCTTCTGCACCGCACGGAAACGCTCTGGGTGGTCGCCAAGCCCGCGGGGATGCTGGTGCATCCCGTCGCGGCCGGGGAAGGCGGGACGCTGGCGGACTGGATCGCGGAGTGCGAGCCGGGGCCGGTGCACCTGGTCGGGCGGCTGGACCGCGACACCTCCGGGCTCGTGCTGGTCGCCCGCGGGCCGGAGGTGCACCGTCACTTCGCGCGGCGTCCGCCGCAGCGCCGCTACCTCGCGCTCGTCCGCGGCCACCCGCCGGACGCGGGCGTCGTCGACGCGCCCATCGGACGCGATCCGCACGATCCACCGCTCCGCGCCGTGCGGCCGGAGGGCCAGCCCGCGCGCACGCACTTCCGCACCGTGCGCCGGCTGCGGGACGCGGCGCTGGTGGAGCTGGTGCTGGAGACGGGGCGCACCCACCAGATCCGCGTCCACATGATGCACCTGGGCCACCCCGTGCTGGGTGACCGATGGTACGGCCGTGAGGGCGTGGACGTGATCGGACGCCAGGCGCTGCACGCGGCCCGCCCCGCCTTCGCCGACCCGGGCACGGGAGCGAGCACGTTCGTGGAGTGCCCCCTCCCGGGCGACATGGCCACGCTCCTCGATGTCCTGGCGTGAGCGGACGGCGCATCGCCACGTCGGTGGCGCAGCCGGGGCGGAGCGGGTACTATCCGGCGCTGACCTCTCGGGTGTTGGCGGACCCGGCCGACCTTCCCTGACCGAAGCGAATGAACCGCTCTCTCGATCCCGCCGAGCTGGAGGCCGCCGCGGCGCGGCTGCGCCCGGCCAACCTCGCGTTCGCGGCGCGCTACACCGGCGAGACGGCGCGGCGCCAACCGGTTCACACGGTCTACCAGGGCGCCCAGCACTTCCGCCACGATGCCGCCGCGGAGCACGGCCGGCAGGCGCTGCGCGCGCTCCGCGAGTACGCCCCCACCGCACGCGACTTCGCCCACGCCCTCGGCATCACCGAAGACGAGGCGCTGTACGCGCGCGTGGTGGAAAAGCTGGAGCGCGAGCCGGTGGAGGACTTCCGCGTGGACTTCGAGGACGGCTACGGCTACCCGCCGGACGCGGAGGAGGACTCCGCCGCGCTCGCCGTGGCGGACGAGATGTCGCGGGGGATGATGGAGGCGGGGGCGCTCCCCGCGTACGTGGGCCTGCGGCTGAAGGCGCTGAACGAAGAGCTCCGGCCCCGCAGCATCCGCACGCTGGACCTGTTCCTCACGCGGCTGCTGGAACGCACCGGAGGGCGGCTCCCCGAGGGGTTCGTCCTCACCGTCCCCAAGGTCACCATCCCGCAGCAGGCCGCCTTCTTCGCCGATGTGCTGGAGATGCTGGAGGCGCGGTGCGGCCTGGGGGACGGCACTCTCCGCTTCGAGCTGATGGTGGAGGTGCCGCAGGCCGTCCTGGGCGCGGACGGGCGCACGCCGCTCCCCGCGTTCCTGGACGCGGCGCGCGGCCGCCTCACCGCCGCGCACTTCGGCACCTACGACTACACCTCCGGCGTCGGCATCACCGCCGCCCACCAGCGGATGCGCCACCAGGCCTGCGACTTCGCGCGCCACGTGATGCAGGTGGCGTTCGCGGGCACGGGCATCTGGCTCTCGGACGGCTCCACCGCCGTCCTCCCCGTCCCCGTCCACGAGCACCCCGCCACCGACGCCCAGCGCCACGAGAACCGCGACGCCGTTCACCGCGCCTGGCGGATGCACTTCGAGGACGTGCGGCACTCGCTGGCCCACGGCTACTACCAGGGGTGGGACCTGCACCCCGCGCAGCTCCCCACACGCTTCGCCGCCGTCTTCGCCTTCTTCCTCGCCGGCCGCGACGCCGCCGCCGCCCGGCTCCGCTCCTTCCTCGCCAAAGCCGCCCAGGCCGGCGACTCCTTCGACGACCCCCACGCCGGCCAGGCTCTCCTCAACTACTTCCTCCGCGGCATCGCCTCAGGCGCGTTCACGGAAGTGGAGGTGCTGGAGCGAACGGGGCTGACGCAGGAAGAGCTTGGGAGCCGGTCGTTTCATCACGTACTCGAGGTGCGGCAGGCTGGAAGCTGAGGCCGATTGAGAGATGTGAAGGCGCTGGGTACGACGGCGTGGGGCGAGTCTCGTTCTCGCGTCCTCAGCGTGCGAGGGTTGGGAACGCGGTGGCGCCGAGCTCAGGCTCAGGGAGGCTCCCATAGCGTTCGTATACGTCCCGGGATTGACGGGCGAAGTTGCCCCGAGGATTTCGTCGTCCGGGACGTTCCGATCAGACACCGCAGGTGCCTCCGGGTGTGTGCAGCTCCACGTTTCTCAGCAGGCGTGGGTATCAGCCACCGATGATCTCCGTCAGCCCTTCCACGATCTGCGCAAGCTCCTCGGGCGATACTTCGCCCAGACGGTCGCCGATGCGTTCGGTGGAGAGGGTGCGGATCTGGCTGATCTTGGCCCAAGATTGTTTGGGGAGCGACGGAGCCGTGAGCAGCAGGGTGAGGGGGAAGCCTGCGCGCTGAGGCTGGCTCGTCAGGGCTACCGCGATGACGGTGCCCGAGCGATCGTTGAAGATGTCCTGGCTCAGGATCAACACCGGGCGCCTGCCGGCCTGCTCCCGGCCGCGGACCGGGTCCAGATCGGCCCAGCGGACCTCTCCGCGACGGATGCGCATGGGTCAGTACTCGGGCCAGTCCGCGAGGTCGCTTCCGATCCCTTCCTCCGCCAGTGCGCGCTCTTCTGAAGCGTCGAGTTGGGCGCACGCTTCAGCGAGGCGAGTCCGGCGGAGTCGGGCCAGCTGCTGGGCCAGCGCCGCTTCGATCGCCTGGCTGCGGCTCGGGAAGCGCTGCTGGCGCACCAGCGTATCCACCTCGTTGACGAGGGCGGAATCGAGTGAGACTGCAATCTTCGTCTTAGGCATAGTATGATAATATGTCATACCGGCGCTCGCGTCAACTTACTGCATCCCACACAGAGACACAGAGGCACCGAGAAAACTGCTTTTCTCTGTGCCTCTGTGCCTCTGTGTGAGCCCCGCTTTTCAGGTGAGCGGAACCGTGAACGAAAAGGTGGTCCCCGCTCCAAGCTCGCTCCGGACCTCGATGCGCCCATCGTGCGCTTCGACGATGCCCTTCGCGATCGCCAGCCCCAGGCCGGCGCCGTGCCGGCCCGCGCGGTTCGCCTGCCAGAATTGCTCGAAGATGTGGGGAAGCTGGTCGGCCGGGATCCCCGGGCCGGTATCGGACACGGAGAAGCACGCCTCCCGCCCGTCCACGTCCAGCGCCAGCGTGACGGCGCCGCCCTCGGGGGTGAACTTGATGGCGTTGCCGGCCAGGTTGGAGAGCACCTGGTGGACGCGGTCCGGGTCGGCCAGCACCGGCATGGGGCCGGGCGGCGCGCGCAGCTCGAAGCGGAGGCCGCGCTCGTGCGCCAGCGGCTGAAGCGTCTCGCACGCGGCGTGGAGCAGCGACACCGCGTCGTGCGGGCGCCGCTCCACGGAAAGGTGCCCGGACGCAATGCCCGCGACGTCCAGCAGGTCGCGGATCAGCCGGTCCATCTGGTCCGAGGCGCGGCGGATGATGGAGAGCTGCTTGCGCACCGGCGCCTGCTCGGGGCCGTCCGGGAGGGTGTCCAGCAGGAAGCCCGCGCTCAGCCCCACGGTGTGCACCGGGTTGCGCAGGTCGTGCGAGACGATGCCCAGCACCTCGTCGCGCATCCTCACGGCCTGCAGCAGCGCCTCCTCCACGCGCGTGCGCTCGGCGATGTCCATCCGCAGCTCGATCTCGGTGCTGACGGAGGCGGCGAGGTCGGTGAGGCTGGAGACCTGGTCGTCAGTCCAGTCGCGCACCTTGAAGTCCATCACGCACAGCGTGCCGATGGCGTGCCCGTCCGTGGTGAGGAGCGGGATCCCGGCGTACGCCAGCACGCCCAGCCCCTCGATGGCCGGGTTGTCGCCCACGATGGGGTGCCCCCGCGTGTCGCCGATGATGAGCGGCCGGCCGAGCACCACCGTGTGCTTGCAGAACGACATCTCCAGCGGCGTCTGGCGCGCGCTGGCGAGCGGCTCCGGCACGCCGGAGCAGCTCAGGTAAAATTGCCGCTCGGCGTCCACCAGCGTCACCGTGGACACCGGCGCGTCCAGCAGCTTCGACGCCAGCCGCGTGAGCCGGTCGAACGCTTCTTCGGTCGGCGAATCCAGCAGCGTGGTGGCCCGCACGCGCGCGAGCCGCTCCGGGTCCTGCACCAGGTTCTGATCGCTCATGCCCATCCGCCGACGCAGGATGTATGCACGGGGATCTGTGGGTCGTCGGGCGGCGGTGGGGAAGTGCCTGGTGCCTAGTGCCGAGTGCCTAGTAACAGAAGTCCTGAGTCCGAGTGCTCACAGCAGTCCAACACTAGGCACTAGGCACTGAGCACTAGGCACTTATCGCTCAGGACTCTGTCTCCCCACCGCCCACCGCCAGGTGATCCACCCGCAGCGGCATCCGCTCCGCGAGAGCGTCGGCGACGAGGGTGCGGTGGCAGTGCGCGGGGTCGGCTTCCAGGCAGAGGAGGCAGACGCGGCGGCCGGATTGCACCAGCCCTTGCAGCGTCTCCAGGCCCTCCTGTGCCGCGGGGGTGGCGAGGTGCCGGGCGAAGATCTCGCGCATCTCCTCCGGGCGGCCGGCCCGGGCGGCGGCGCGGCCCTCCGCGGGGGTGCCCAGCGAGCGGAGGTGGAGGTACTCGATGCCCGCGCCCTCCAGGTTGGCGGCCAGGGCCGTCTTGGCGAAGCCCGGCCGGCGCGAGCTGGCGAGGGCGCGCACGTCCACGAGCAGCTCCACCCTGGCGTCCTGCAGCGTCGCCAGGAAGCGCTTGACGGTGGCGTCTTCGTACCCGATGGTGGTGATCGATTTCATGGAGATTGAACGGTCTCAAGCAGAGGCACGGAGACACGGAGGCAGTGTCTACGCCGCCTCGCGGATCGGGAGGACGAGCTGCTCCACCGGGGTCGTCTCCGGCTCGATGTCCGGGGCGGGCCTGGCGAGGAGGCCCGCGGCGTATGCGCGGATCAGGACGCCCAGCGCGCGCTCCGGTCCGTAGCGCGGCACGCCCACGCGCTCCACTTCGGCCGGGTCGGTCCAGTCCAGGTTCCAGCCGTCGAGGGTGCTGAGAAAGGCGTCCAGCGCCCGGGCGGGGGTGAGCTCGTGGCGCGGGAGCGGGCGCGCGGGGCGGCGGAGGGGGCGCGGCGCGGGGAGGCGCCGCACCGTGCCGCGGCGGCCCAGCCGCAGCTCGATGCGGCGCAGCGTCACGCGCTTCAGGCGGCGGCACGTGGGCGTCTGCGGCGCTTCCAGCTCGCGCTTCAGCAGCTCCGCGGCCCGCGCGAGCTGGTCCTCCGTGAGGACCGAGAGATCGCGGATCGTCTCCGGCGCGTCCAGGTTGATGCACGGCCCGCTGCCGTCGTCGCTCATGATGCCGCCTCTTCGGTGTCTCCCGCGCGAGCGGCGGGTGGAGAGCCGCGCCGCCGAGCCCGTGACGGGGGCAGATCATGTGCCGTTCGCGGAGTTGTCACTGGACAGCTTACAACGTGGCGGCGGCCGGTCCGTAGGGAACCCTGGGGCGTCCCGCAGGTATGCCACCCACCGGGGAAGCACACCCGGGCGACTGCCGGTTTCGTTCAAAGGATGGAATGCGGCGCGCCGGCGGATGGATCCGCCGGCGCGCGCGCGTTCCTGGGAGATAGATCGATGATCAGTATCGAAGTGTGGATCGGTGTGCTGGGCTTCGTGGGGACGCTGCTGCTGGTGCTCGTGGGTCTGCTGAACTTCTCGGTGTTCCGCAAGCAGCTCCGCGTGGCCAACGAGCAGATCGAGACGGCGGTTCGGCAGCTCGAGATCGCGCAGAAGCAGCCGGACCTGCACCTCATCCAGCGCGCCATCACCGAAACGTCCGACCACGTGCGGCTGATCGTGGAGCGGCCCTACCTGCGGCCGTATTTCTACGCGGACGCGGAGTGGCGCGCGGGCGACCAGGCCACGCACGACGAGGTGAAGGCCATGGCGGAGCTGATCCTCAACAACTTCGCCTCGGCGCTGATGCACTCGGCGGCGTTCCCGCAGTACCCGGTGCGCGGCATCGACCGCACCATCATGTTCCACATGCGGCACAGCGCCGCGCTGCGCGAGTTCCTGGCCGAGAACTTCGACCGCTTCCCGTTCACCGGCCTCACCCTGCTCTGCCTGCAGCACGGCGAACGCGCGGCGGTGGAGGCTGAGCTACGCCGCCTGACGGACCACCCCGGCCTGGACGATCCGGAGGCCACGCGCCGCCGCGAGCTGCTGCAGGTGTACCTGGACGACGAGAGCCGCGAGCCCATGGAGTACACGGCGTACAGCATGGAGCGCCGCCGCTAGGACACGGACGCACGGAGCAAGGTGCTCCTCTGTGCCTCCGTGTCTCCGTGTGAGGCTTCTCCTTCCGCTGTAGCGGCACCGGGGTTGCACGCGTATCCTGTGTCATCGTGATGGTTTCGGCAACGCCAGGCAGAGCGGGTCCCGTGGAGCAGATCTTTATCCGGTTGTTCGAAGAGAAGTTCGGCAAGCCGCCGGCTTCCATCCTCCAGATCGAGGGCGACGGCTCCAGCCGCGCGATGTACCGCGTGATCGGCGACGCCATGGAGACCTCCGTGGCGGTCGTGGGGCCGGACCGGGACGAGAACCGGGCCTTCCTCTCGTACACGCGCGCCTTCCGCTCCATCGGCCTCCCCGTGCCGGACATCTACGCGGCGGACGAGGAGGCGGGGATCTACCTGGAAGAGGACCTCGGCGAGACCACGCTCTTCGACGGGATCGTGGCGGCGCGCGCGGAAGACCCGGGGGCGGACTTCCCGGAGTCCATGATCCCCGTGTACGAGCGCATCCTGGAGATCCTCCCCCGCTTCCAGGTGGAGGGGGGGCAGGTGGTGGACTACTCGGTCGCCTACCCGCGCGCGGCGTTCGACCGGCAGTCGATCCTGTGGGACCTCAACTACTTCAAGTACCACTTCCTGAAGCTGGCCCACGTGGACTTCAACGAGGCGCGGCTGGAGAAGGACTTCCGGCGCCTCACCACGTTCCTGCTGGCGGCGGACACGCGCCACTTCCTGTACCGCGACTTCCAGAGCCGCAACGTGATGCTGCGCGACGGCGAGCCCTGGTTCATCGACTACCAGGGCGGGCGCCGCGGCGCGCTGCAGTACGACGTGGCGTCGCTTCTGTACGATCCCAAGGCCGGCATCCCCGAGGCGTTGCGCGAGCGGCTGCTGGAGCACTACCTGGACAACCTGCAGAAGCACCTGCCGCGGGTGGACCGCGAGCGCTTCCGCCAGCACTTCCGGGGCTACGTGCTCGTGCGCATCATGCAGGCGATGGGCGCCTACGGGTACCGCGGCTTCTTCGAGCGCAAGCCGCGCTTCCTGCAGAGCGTGCCCGGCGCCATCCGCAACCTGGAGCGCATCCTGGAGACGGGGTTCGTGGCGCTGGAGCTGCCGGAGCTGCGCACCGTGTTCGAGCGCATCTGCAACAACGCGGCGCTGCGCAAGTCGCAGCCCAAGCCCCTCCCCGGGCTCACGCTGCACGTGGGGAGCTTCTCGTACAAGGGCGGCTACCCGGACGACTCGGGCGGGCACGGCGGCGGCTTCGTGTTCGACTGCCGCGCCGTGCACAACCCGGGGCGCTACCCGGAGTACGCCCCCCTCTGCGGGTGCGACGAGCCCGTTTCCGAGTTCCTGGACACGCTGCCGGAGACGGCGGAGTTCTGGGAGAACGTGCGCGACCTGGTGGAGCGGCAGGTGGGGGTGTACCTCACGCGCGGCTTCCAGTCGCTGAGCGTGTACTTCGGGTGCACGGGCGGGCAGCACCGCTCCGTGTACTTCGCGGAGAAGCTGGCCGCGCACCTGCGCCGCCACTACCCCTCGGTCAACGTGGTGCTCTCGCACCGCGAAGAGGGGAAGTGGCCCGCCCGCCGCGCCGCCGCCGAAGCCGCCGCGGCCGGGGTGTAGCGGTGGACGCCCTGATCCTGGCGGCCGGGCTGGGGACGCGCCTCCGCCCGCTGACCGACCACACCCCCAAGGCGCTGATCGACGTGGGCGGCGTGCCCATGCTGGCGCGGGTGGCCCGCCGCCTGGTGGAAGCGGGCGCGGACCGCCTCATCGTCAACACGCACCACCTGGGCGAGCAGGTGGCCCGCTACGTGGCCGAGCACGACTTCGGCGTGGAGACGGTGATCTCGCACGAGGAGGGCGCGCCGCTGGAGACGGGGGGCGCGCTGGTGGCCGCGGAAGCGCTCTTTCGCAAGGATGCGCCCTTCATCCTCCACAACGCGGACATCCTCACCGACCTGCCGCTGGGCGACATGTACGCCGCGCACCTGGCCGCCGGCGACCCGCTCGCCACGCTGGCGGTGCTCCAGCGCCCCAGCACGCGCAGCTTCCTGTTCGACGACGAGGGCCTCCTGGGCCGCAAGGACGAGACGAAGGGGCTGGACCTGCGCGTGCGCCCGGCGGCGGGCGAGGTGCGCGCCCTCCCGTTCGCGGGCGTGCACGTGGTCTCCCCGCGCATCTTCGGCCTCCTCACCGAGCGCGGCGCCTTCTCCGTGCTGGACCCGTACCTGCGCCTCGCCGGCGCCGGCGAGCGCGTCCTCCCCTTTCGCGTGGACGGCAGCCTGTGGCTGGACATCGGCCGCCCCGAGCAGCTGGAAGCGGCGCGCCGGGCGGTGTCCGTGTAGCTGCAAAGCCGGCGGGTACCAGGAGCGAATGAATTCGCCGCTGGAACCACGCGAAGTCCCCTGCGGGGAGTGTCGGGTTCCGCAGGTGCAGAAGGAACAGGCCGCGAAGGCGGCCTTCGTGTAGGTCCAGCGGCGGCTTCATTCGCTCCTGGAAGGCGGCTCCGGAGCTGATCTGGAGAAAGCGCGATGAAGTCGTCTCCGTGCCTGTGTGTCTCTGTGTGAGGCATCGGCTGCCGTACCCTGGAATGCCTCTTGCCCCGCCGCCCCCGAAACACCGAAAAAGGGGAAGCCGATGAGACGGACGATGAAGGTGGCGGCGGTGCTGGCGCTTGCGGCGGCGGGGGCGTGCTCCCGCGGCGGCCGGGCGGTGGAAGACGGCGAGCCGGCCACGCAGGAGCACAAGGTGGGCGAGGCGCAGGACGAGCGGCAGCTGCACGAGGCGGCGGAGGCGGACCAGTCCGACAAGAACCCCGGCGCCCCGCGCAACGTGCGCGACCCCGTGCGCGGGATGTCGCAGGCTGGCGCGCTGACGGCGATGAACAACTCCGGGGTCACCGGCAACTTCAGCATGACGCCGGAGGGCAGCGGCACCTCGGTCAACCTCTCGGTGAACGCCCCCGCGGGCGGGTCGGGCGGCTACCGGGTGTCCATCAACCGCGGCCCGTGCAGCCAGCTCGGCGCCCCGGTGGCCGAGGTGGGCCAGGTGCAGGTGGGCGCCGCCACGGTGGCGGGGCAGACGTTCACCGTGGCCCTGCCCACCACGCAGGTGATGAACGGCGAGCACGCCCTGGCGGTGTACGGCACGCAGGGCGCGCAGCCGCTGGCCTGCGCCACCATCCCGGCCAACGCGCCCGTCCCCGGCACGTAATCTCACACGGCGGTGGCCCTCACCCGGCGGCCTGAGAGCCGCCACCCTCTCCCAGTAACTGCCCTGGGAGAGGGGACCACGTCGTGCGCGCCGAGCGGCGACCCAGCGCGCCAGAATGACGGGGTCACGCCCCTGCCACGTGCGTCGCGGCGATTAGGCCCCTGCGGCACCCCACGCGAAGTAGTCCCCTCTCCCATGGTGTTTATGGGAGAGGGTGGCAGCTGTAAGCTGCCGGGTGAGGGCCACTGCGCACAGAGACACAGAGGCACAGAGATGACTTCATCTCTGTGCCTCTGTGTCTCTGTGTGAGCCCCGTCTTTTACACGGCCGTCTTGGTCCTCAGGTCCTTCCGAAGGATCTTGCCGATGGGGCTCTTGGGCAGCTCCTCACGGAACTCGATCTGCTTGGGGACCTTGTAGGGGGCCAGCGACTCGCGGCAGTGGGCGATCAGCTGGTCGGGGGTGGCCGCGCCCTCGCCCACCACCACGAACGCCTTCACGGCCTCGCCGGTGCGCTCGTCGGGAACGCCGATCACCCCCACCTCGCGCACGGAGGGGTGGCGCGCCAGCACCTCCTCCACCTCGTTGGGGTAGACGTTGAAGCCGCTCACCAGGATCATGTCCTTCTGGCGGTCCACGATGCGGAAGAAGCCGTCCGGGTCCATCTGCGCCACGTCGCCGGTCAGCAGCCAGCCGTCCACCAGCACCTTGGCCGTCTCGTCCGGCCGCTGCCAGTAGCCGGGCATCACCTGCGGGCCGCGCACCGCCAGCTCGCCCGGCTCGCCCGCCGGCACGGGGTTGCCCTCCGGGTCCACGCAGCGCACCTCGGTGGAGGGAAGGGGGATGCCGATGCTCCCCTCCTTCACCGCCACGCCCACCGGATTGAAGGTCACCACGGGCGAGGTCTCCGTGAGCCCGTACCCTTCCACGGGCTGGTTGCCCGTCGTCGCCTTCCACTTGCGCCCCACGGCGGGGTGCAGCGCCATGCCGCCCGCGCCGGAGAACTTCAGGTTCTTGGGCGGGTTCTCCTTCATCCACGGCTCGTCCGCCAGGGCGTTGAACAGGGTGTTGACCCCCGTGAACGCCGAGATCGGGAACTTGGCGAACGCCGGCTTGAGGTTGCTGACCGGGCGCGGCGAGGGGATCAGGATGTCGTGGCCTCCGATCTGGTAGAAGAGGAGGAGGTTGCAGGTGAAGGCGAAGATATGGTAGAGCGGGAGGGCCGTGAGCACCGTCTCCTTCCCCTCTTCCAGGATGCGCGTGTTCATCTCCAGCACCTGCGCCGTGTTCGCCAGCAGGTTGCCGTGCGTGAGCATGGCGCCCTTGGACACGCCGGTGGTGCCGCCCGTGTACTGCAGCGCGGCCAGCGAGTCCGCCCCCACGCCCTGGACGTACGACTCCACCCCGCCCCCTACCCGCCCGCGCCCGGCCTTGAGCGCGTCCTGGAAGGAGGTGTGCGGCACCGTGGTGCGCGGAAGCTGCTTCTTGACGAAGCGCAGCACCGCGCGGATGAGCGCCGCCTGCAGGGCGGGGAAGAACTCGGTGATGCGCACCGTCACCACCGTCTCCAACTTGGTCTTGGGCAGAACGGCGGGGAGGCGGTCGGCGAACAGGTCGCTGATCACCAGCACCCGCGCGCCCGCGTCGGAGAACTGGTGGATCATCTCCGGCGCGGTGTAGAGCGGGTTGGTGTTCACCGCCACGCACCCCGCCTTGAAGATGCCGAAGAGGACGATGGGGTACGCCAGCGAGTTGGGCATCTGCACCGCCACACGGTCGCCCGCGGCGAGGCCCAGCGTGCCGCGCAGGTAGGCCGCGAACTCGTCGGACATGCGGTCCACCTGCGCGTAGGTCAGCGTGCCCGTCATCCCGTTGGGCATGCACTGCGTGAACGCCGGCTTTTCCGCGTGCTTCGCCGCGGACTTGCGCAGCATCTCGGGGATGTGGCGGAACCCCAGATCGGGGATCTCGGGGCGGGTGCCGGGGGCGTACTGCGAGGTCCAGGGAAAGCTCTGCATCGGCTCGGCTCCGGTGGGGTGGGGTCGCGTGCGTGTGGTATGATTAACTCGCGCGAACGGTTCCGCAAAGGGATAGGGCTCACACAGAGACACAGAGGCACGGAGAAAAGGATGAGAGAGCACCGCTTCTGCTATCGGGAAGTTCGTGTTACATTGTGCGGCCATTGCAGATAGCTCCCTCCGCTCGTCCGAAACTCCCAGCACCATCCATCCGTTGGACTTCACGGGGCCGCCGTCCGGCTGCCCACCCGCGCGAGCCGATCCAGGGCACCGTGAACGAATTCCTGCAGACCGCCCTCACTTTTCCGACCCTCATTCCCAGCGTCCTGCTGTGCGTGTGCGCCGTGTACTGGGTGCTCGCGGCCACGGGGATGGCCGGCGACGCGCTGGGCGGGGAGGGCGGCGACGCGGGTGACGCGGGTGGGGCGGCGGCGATGCTCGCGACCCTGGGACTCTCCGGCGTGCCGGTGATGGTGGTGGCCACCCTGCTCAGCTTCACGGGGTGGGTGGCGACCTACTACCTGCACCTGCTGGTGCTGCGGCACCTGCCGGACGGCGTGCGCACCGCGGCCGGCATCGGCGCGCTGCTGGCGGCGCTCGTTCCCGCCGCGGCGGCCACCTCGCTCGCGCTGCGCCCCGTGCGCCGGGCCCTCGCCCGGCTGCGCCCCGGCGAACCCCCCCTGCTGGGCCGCTCGGCGGTCGTCATCACCCCCACGCTCGCGGGGGAATACGGGCAGGCGTCCGTGGACGACGGCGGCGCCGGCCTGATCCTGCAGGTTCGTCACGAAGATCCCACCCCGCTTCAGCGCGGCGACCGCATCGTGCTCATCGAGTACCTCGAGGGGCAGAACGCCTACCGCGTAGTTCCCGAGCAGCAGTTCCTCCGCCCGTAAGCAATCCACCACCCCCAGGAAGAGGTAAACAATGAGCGCGTCCCTCATCATGCCGTTCGTCATCGGCGCGGTCGTCCTGCTGGTCATGCTCCTGGGCATCTTCGCCCTGTTCAGCGCCTTCTACGTCAAGGTGGAGCAGGGGACGGCCCTGATCATCAACGACATGAGCTCGCAGCCCAAGGTGCGCTTCACCGGCAGCCTCATCATCCCGGTGCTGTACAAGGCCGAGCTGATGCGCGTGAGCCTGATCACGCTGCAGGTGGACCGCCGCGGTAAGGAAGGGCTGATCTGCAAGGACAACATGCGGGCGGACATCACCGTCGCCTTCTACCTGCGCGTCAACGAGACGCAGGCGGACGTGCTGCGCGTGGCCAAGGCCATCGGCGCGGGGCGCGCTTCGGACCGGGAGGCGGTGGACGAGCTGTTCAACGCCAAGTTCAGCGAAGCGCTCAAGACGGTGGGGAAGAAGTTCGAGTTCACGGAGCTGTTCGAGAAGCGCCAGGAGTTCCGCGACGAGATCGTCAAGATCATCGGCAACGACCTGAACGGCTACGTGCTGGAAGACGTGGCGATCGACTACCTGGAGCAGACGCCCAAGCACCTGCTGGACCAGAACAACATCCTGGACGCCGAGGGGATCCGTAAGATCACCGAGCGCACCGCCACGCAGAACGTGGTGACCAACGAGCTGGAGCAGAACCAGAAGCTCGCCATCACCAAGAAGAACGTGGAGGCCCGCGAGGCCACCCTGGCCCTGGAGCGCCAGCAGGCCGAGGCCGAGGCGCGCCAGAAGCGCGAGATCGAGACGATCCAGGCCCGCGAGGCCGCGGAAACCACCCGCGTGCGCGAGGAGCAACGCCTGATCGCCGAGGGAGCGCGCCTGGAAGCCGACGAGAAGATCCAGATCCGCGAGCAGAACGTGCAGCGCGAGGTGGAGGTGGCCGGGCAGAACCGCCAGCGCGCCGTCGCCATCGAGGTGGAGCGGGTGGAGCGCGCCAGGCAGCTGGAGCAGGTGACCACCGACCGCGAGGTGCAGCTGCAGGGGGTGGAGCGCGACAAGGTGGTGGAGGTGGGCAAAAAGGACGTGGCCAACATCACCCGCGAGCGCATCGCCATCGACAAGACGGTCACCGTGGAGGAGGAGCGCATCAAGGAGGTGCGCGTGGTGTCCGAGGCGGAGCGTGAGAAGCAGGCGCGCGTGCTGGCCGCCGAGGCCGCCGCGCAGGAAGCGCTGGTGCGCGCCGTCAAGGAGGCCGAGGCCGCCGAGTCGGCCGCCCGCCACCGCGCGGTGGAGATCACCACCATGGCGCAGGCCAGGCTGGAGGCCGCCTCGCGCGAGGCCGACGCCAAGCGCGTGCTGGCCGACGCCATCCGGGTGGAGATGGCCGCGCCGGGGCTGGCCGAGACGGCCGTGCGCGAGGCCGAGGCCACCGCCATCGAAAAGGTGGGCGCCGCCGAGGCGCGGGTGATCGAGGCCAAGGCCGAGGCCACCTACAAGCAGGGGAGCGCCGAGGCCCGCGTCATGGCCGAGAAGCTGGGTGCCGAGGCCGAGGGCGAGGCCAGGATGGGGACGGCGCGCGCGACCGCCGTGGAGCAGGTGGGTGTGGCCGAGGCCAACGTCACGGGCCGCAAGCTGGCCGCGGAAGCCGAGGGCCTCACCAAGAAGTTCGGGGCCATCGACGCGCTGACCGACCGTGCCCGCTCGCACGAGGAGTTCCGCATGACGCTGGAGGCCAACCTGGAGCAGGCCATGGCCGCCATCGCCGCCGGCAAGGAAGTCAGCCGGGAGAACGCGGAGGTCATCGCCACCGCGCTGCGCAACGCCAACATCGACCTGGTGGGCGGCGACGGCGGGATGTTCGAGATGCTCTCCAAGTCGCTCACGCTGGGCAAGTCCATCGAGGGCTTCGCGGGGAAGAGCCCCATCGTGCAGGACCTGATGGAGCGCTTCCTGGGCGTTGCCCGCCCGGAGCCGCGCGACCGTGTGAGCCTGCCCATCACCCCCGAGGTGTTCGAGCAGGTCGCCCCCAAGTAAACTGAATCTCACATAGAGGCACAGAGACACAGAGATCCTCCTCTGTGGCTCTGTGTCTCTGTGTGATCAATAATGGGATGCAGATGAGCGACTCTTCTTCCGTGGACGAGGCCGTCGCCGAGGGCGGCGCGTACGAGGTGCTGCGCCGGCGCCTGGGCGAGCAGGGCGCGCGCGTGCGCGAGATCGCCGGCGCGCTCAACGAGCAGCGCCTGGCCGAGTTCGGGGACAGCCGGCTGGAGGTGGTGGGGCGCCTGCGCATCCAGACCGAGAACAACTGCATCGGCCGCGACATCGTGCCCGTGGGCGGGCTGCTGCTCTTCGGCTACAACGTGTTCATGGGGCTGAAGACCACCACCCGCGTGGAGGACGTCTTCGGCCTCTACCGGCTGGTGGAAGGGCCCGACGGCTTCGACGTGGAGCCGGTGGACGCGTCCGGCGGCTTCCTGGGCGACGCCGCCTTCGTGCGCGACTTCAACGAGCTGTACGCCTACTACAAGAACGCACGCCTCCTGCAGCTCGAAGTGGCGGACGGCAAGCTGCTGGCCGCCTTCCAGATCGGCGAGCGCAGCTCCGACGTGCGCGTGTTCCGCTGGGCCATCTCGCCCCGCGACGAGCTCGCCTACCTGGACGCCCGCGGCGAGCGCGACCTCACCTTTCCGCCCCCGTTCGACTTCGAGTGGACGCGCGCGGGGCGGGAGCAGATGGTGAGCGGCCGCTTTCCGCACCTCAACGTGCTGGACACGCTGTTCGTGGAGACCATGAACGGCGACCTGACCATCAAGGTGGAGAACAACACCGAGACCGGTCAGGGGATCCACAGCGAGCCGGTGGACGAGAAGAGCCAGTCGCTGGACGACGCGGCCTTCGACTTCGCCCGCGTGGGCTCGCTGGTGCTGCTCAAGGTGCTGCCGTACCGCGAAACGGCGTGGCGCGGCTTCATCTACAACACCATCACCGGCAAGGTGCAGCGCGTGGACGCCATCGTGCAGGCGTGCGTGCAGCTCCCGGAGGACCACGGCATCATCTTCCCCGGCGGATATTACCTGCAGAACGGGGAGCACAAGGCGTTCGACGCCCGCATGGACGGGATGCGCTTCCAGCGCGCCATCCGCTCGCCCAACGGCGAAGACGTGATGTACGTGTTCTACGAGCCGGAGGCGGGGCGCAGCGCGCTCTTCGTCTACAACCTGATCCAGCGCCGGCTGCAGAACCCCCTGTTCGGCCACGGACACGCGGTGCTGCGCGACGGGCGCATGGTGCTGTTCCACGCGGAAGGCGAGGCGCCCACCCGCGTGCACCCCATGCAGATCTGGCAGACGCCCTTCGTCTCGGACGAGTTCGCCGCCAGCCGTCCGGTGGGAACCAGCTTCATGGGGAAGCTGGGGAACGCGGAGCTGGTGCGGGGGATCTCCAGCCTCTTCGAGCTGGCGCGCGAGATCGACAGCCCCGAAGTGTCGGTGCAGCGCTACGGGTTGCTGACCCACAACACCCGCCGCCTCTTCGACGCCCACCACTGGCTGGACGACGCCAACTGCCGGGGCGCGGCCACCGTGCTGCGCGAGATCGCCGCCACCGGCGAGTCGGTGCTGGACGAGTTCGAGAAGGTGGAGAGCATCCGCCGCCAGTCCGCCGCCGCCATGGAGGGGGCGCAGGCGGACCACGCCGCCCTCCTCGCCCGGCTGACGGTGGAGGAGTGGGCGCAGGTGCAGCAGTTCGTGGACGCGCTCAACGAGATCACGCGCCAGCGCGGCCGGCTGCTCACCATCCGCGACCTGCGCTACATCGACGTGGCCGCCATCGACGCGATGGGCGCCGAGCTGCAGGCCGCGCACGAGCGCGTGGGCGCCGCCACGGGCGAGTTCCTGGCCGGCGACACGGCGCTCGCCCCCATGTCCGCGCGGCTCCAGGCGCTGGACGAGCAGGCGCAGAAGGCCGAGACGGCGCGCGCCATCGCCGAGGCGCTGGAGGGGCTGCAGGCGCTCTCGGCCGACCTGGACATGCTCTCCGAGCTGATGGCGACGCTGCGCGTGGACGACGCCGTGCGCCGCACGCGGGTGGTGGAGGCCATCTCCGCCATCTACGCGCGGCTCAACCAGGCCCGCGCCCGCGCGGAGGCGCGCCGCAAGACGCTGGGCTCGGCCGAGGCCGTGGCCCAGTTCGGCGCGCAGTTCTCCCTCTTCGGGCAGAGCGTGGCCAGCGCCGTCGGGGTGGCCACGGACCCGGAAAAGGCGGACGAGCAGCTGTCGCGCCTCATGGTGCAGCTGGAGGAGATCGAGAGCCAGTTCGGCGAGCACGAGCAGTTCCTGGGCGACATCCTGGCCAAGCGCGAGGAGCTGCTGGAAACCTTCGATGCCCGCAAGCAGGCGCTGCTGGACGAGCGCCAGCGCAAGGCGCAGACGGTGCTGGAGGCGGCCAACCGCATCTTGGAGGGGCTGGGGCGCCGCACGGAGAAGTTCGCGTCCCCGGACGAGCTCAACGCCTTCTTCGCGGGCGATCCGCTGATCCTCAAGGTGCGCGAGCTGGCCGAACGGCTGCGCGCCCTCAAGGACCCGGTGAAGGCGGACGACGTGGAGGCGCGCGTCAAGGGCGCCCGCGACGCCGCCGTGCGCGCCCTGCGCGACCGCAGCGACCTGTTCGACGACGGCGGGCGGGTGATCAAGCTGGGCCGCCACCGCTTCAGCGTCAGCACGCAGCCGCTGGACCTCACCATCCTGCCCCGCGGCGGCGAGCTGGCGGTGCACCTTTCCGGCACCGACTACATCGAGCCGATCCACAGCGAAGAGCTCGGCGCGCTGCGCGACTACTGGCACGCCTCGCTGGAGTCCGAGTCGCCCGCGCTGTACCGGGGCGAGTACCTGGCCGGCGAGATCCTGGCCGCGGCCGAGGCGGGCGCCGAGGGCCTCACCATGGAGCTGCTGCGCGGCCAGGACGGCGACGCGCTGGCCCGCACGGTGGCCGCCTTCGCCGCCCCGCGCTACCGCGACGGCTACCAGAGGGGCATCCACGACCACGACGCCACGCTGATCCTGCGCACCTGCCTGGAGCAGCTGGCCGCCGCGGGCGAGCTGGTGCACGCGCCGGAGCCCCGCGCGCTCGCCGCGCTCTTCCTGGCCGACGCGCCCGAGGACGCGGAGGTGCAGGAGTGGCGCGCGCGCGTATCCAGCGCCAGGGCCATGCGCGCGCTCTTCGGCTCCGGAGCGGCGTCCGACACGCTGCGGGGGGAGATGGCGGAGCGGCTTGGCCGGTTCGCGGAAGCGGGCGGCCTCCCCTTCGGCCCCGGAGCAGCCGCGAGCGCGGCGGCGTACCTGTTCGACGAGATGGCCGGGGGGCAGGAGGGGCTGGTTCTCTCCATGCCCGCCCGTGACCTGGCGGACGCGCTCCTCACGCGCCTCAAGGACGCCGACCTGCGCGGCACCTTTGCCCGCACGCTGGAGCAGCTCCAGGAGCGCCCGGCCGCGCGCTACCTGCACGCCGTGCACTGGCTGGAGGCGCTGTGCACCGACGCGTCGCTGGCCCCGTTCGCCCGCTACGTTCCCGAGGCGGCGGCGCTGGTCCTCACCCGCGACCAGCTCCCCCGCAGGGCCAGCCAGCTCCGGCCGCTGGCCGCCGTGGAGGGGCTGCTCGGCGAGCACCCGCGCATCGCCGCCGGGCGGATGGAGCTGGCGGTGGACGAGCTGTTCGCCCGCCTCCGCGACCACCGCGAGCGCTTCCTGCCGGGGTACCGCCGCTACCAGGCGCTCCGCCAGGAGATCGCCGGGCGGGAGCGGGAGGCGCTGCGGCTGTCGGAGCTGCAGGCCCGGCCGCTGACCTCGTTCGTGCGCAACCGGCTCATCAACGACGCGTACCTGCCCATCATCGGCGACAACCTGGCCAAGCAGATCGGCACGGTGGGCGAGGGGAAGCGCAGCGACCTGATGGGGCTGCTGATGATGATCTCGCCCCCGGGATACGGGAAGACCACGCTGATGGAGTACGTGGCGCACCGCCTGGGGCTGGTCTTCGTCAAGGTGAACGGCCCCGCGCTGGGCCACGAAGTGCGCTCGCTGGACCCGGCGCAGGCGCCCGACGCCACCTCGCGGCAGGAGCTGGAGAAGCTGGGGCTGGCGCTGGAGATGGGGAACAACGTGATGCTGTACGTGGACGACATCCAGCACACGCACCCCGAGTTCCTGCAGAAGTTCATCTCCCTGTGCGACGGCACGCGGCGCATCGAGGGCGTGTGGCGGGACCGCACGAAGACCTACGACCTGCGCGGCAAGAAGTTCTGCGTGGTGATGGCGGGGAACCCGTACACCGAGTCCGGCGAGGTCTTCAAGATCCCGGACATGCTGGCCAACCGCGCGGACATCTACAACCTGGGCGACGTGCTGGGCGGGATGGAGGATTCGTTCACGCTGAGCTACATCGAGAACAGCCTCACCTCCAACCCGGTGCTGGCGCCCCTCGCCACGCGCGACCTGGCGGACCTGTACCTGTTCGCGGACCGTGCCCGTGGCGTCGACGTCTCCACCAACGGCCTCACCCACGCGTACAGCGCGGCGGAGGTCAACGAGATCGTGGCGACGCTGCGGCGGATCATGCAGGTGCGCGACGTGGTGTACCGCGTGAACCAGCAGTACATCGCCAGCGCGGCGCAGGCGGACAGGTACCGCACGGAGCCCGCGTTCAAGCTGCAGGGCAGCTACCGCAACATGAACAAGCTGGCGGAGAAGATCTCGCCGGTGATGAACGACGCCGAGCTGCAGCAGCTCGTCTCCGACCACTACCAGGGCGAGGCGCAGCTCCTCACCACGGGCGCGGAGGAGAACCTGCTCAAGCTGGGCGAGCTGCGCGGCGTGCTCACCCGCGACGAGCAGGCGCGCTGGGAGCAGATCAAGCGCGACTTCCTGCGCGGCAAGGCGATGGGCGGCGAGGAAGCAGACGTGGGCGGCCGCGTCGTCGCCCAGCTCGCCGACATCGCGGAAGGCCTCCAGGCCCTCGGCTCGGTCGTCCAAACGCCGCCGCCGCCGCCAGCCCCCGCCCCGCCTCCACCCCAGACGACGGTCGTGGTGGAGCCCTCCAAGCTCCACCTCCCGGACAACCTGCCGGAGCTGATCCGCGCGGCCCTGGCGCCCCTCGTCGAAGCCATCCGCGCCATTCCCGCCCCGGAGCCGGTCGTCATCGAACAGCCGCCGCAGCCCTACCCGATCGTCGCGGGTGAAACGAAGCCGGTGCGCGTCTGGCCTCCCGCCAAGTAGCTCAGACAGAGACACAGAGGCACAGAGGAAGATGCTTTTCTCCGTGCCTCTGTGCCTCTGTGTGAGCCCCGTTTTCTATTTGGCCAGCCACATCACCTGCCCGCCCGCGCCGTCCACGTGCGTGAGGTTGTCGTCGTGTTCGATCCCGGCGACCTGCTGGCGGGCGGGCGACTGCTTCATCTGCCAGCCGCGCACGGGGATGACGGCGTCCACGTTGTAGGCGCCCCAGTAGTGCTGGAACCGGAGCTTGTTGTAGAGGTCGGCGTTGGAGAGCATAGGCTGCCACCCCACGTACACCCCCGGCGTGAACCCCGCCGCCGCCACCTCGCCGAACCAGTTGTTGCAGTACGCGATCACGTCCGCCGGCGAGGCGGCGGTGGACACGCTCTCCAGGTCCAGCCACACGTTGACCCCCGGCGGAAAGCCGATGGCCGCCGTGAACTGCCCCGCGTTCCTGCCGTACGTCGTGCCCAGCTCCGCGGAGGGCATCCACTCCCCGGCCTCCACGTGCTGCACCGGCATCAGCGCCAGCCCCGCCTCCAGCAGCGTGGCGGCCTCCGCCGTGGTCAGGTCGTGCGAGGCCATCTGCGTGCGCCCCACGTACCGCACGGCGAACTGGTACCCCGCCTCCACGAACTGCCTGGCGACGGAAGCGGAGATGACCTGGTTGGCATCGAACCCCTTCATGCCGGCGGGTGCGTTCTTGATGGAACCGGAGAGTGTCATGGGAGGTGTCCTGGACGTGAGCGGGAAACGGCGGGAAACAGCGTGGCAACAGGATACTGGAACCAGGCGCCGGACTCAATGCTCCCGTGCCCTCACCCCCCCGACCCCCCTCTCCCAAACAGCTGGGAGAGGGGGGCGATTTCCATGTAGGGGCGCGATTCATCGCGCCCGTGCTTTCCGCGCGCTCCGCGTCTGCGCGCCACCCAATCAACCCACGATGCGGCGGGCGGCGGCGAACACGTCGTCGAGCATGGCGGGGGTCAGGCGGCCGGTGAAGGTGTTCTGCTGGCTGGGATGGTAGGAGCCGATCAGGGTCAGGCCGTTCCCCAGCCGCACCTCCGCGCCGTGGCCGAAGCGCGGCAGCGGGGCGGGGAGCGGGCACCCCAGCTCGCGCAGCGTGCGCAGCGCCGCGTCCCACCCGAAGCCGCCCAGGCACACGATGGCGCGGAGGGCGGTGAGCGCGCGGATCTCGCGGAGGAGGAAGGGGAGGCAGGCGTCGCGCTCGTCCGTGGCGGGCTTGTTCTCCGGCGGGGCGCACTTCACGGCCGAGCTCACCCACGCGCCCGCCAGCGTCAGCCCGTCGCCGCGGGCTACGGAGGTGGGCTCGCTGGCGAAGCCCGCGCGGTGCATGGCCGCGTACAGGAAGTCGCCGCTGCGGTCCCCCGTGAACATCCGCCCCGTGCGGTTGGCCCCGTGCGCGGCGGGCGCGAGCCCCAGCACCAGCAGCCGCGCCTCCGGATCCCCGAACCCCGGCACCGGCCGCGCCCAGTACTCCCAGTCGCGGAACGACCGGCGCTTCTCGCTCCCCACCCGCTCGCGCCACTCCACCAGCCGCGCGCACTGCCTGCACGCCGTCACCTCGTCCTGGATCACCCGCAGCATCCGTTCGCTTCTCTCTGTGTCTCCGTGTCTCTGTGTGAGCCCCTTCAGTTCTTTTACGGCTCCGTCGCCGGGCGGGTCCGCTCGCCGCGCTCGGGCGCCGGACGCTCGCGGGGCGGCTCGGCCGCGCGTGGAGTTTCCGTCCGCCCGGAGCTGGGGCGCTCCACCCGCGGCGCCTGGTGCCCCGCCGAGCCGCTGCCGCCCGACTGCGGGCGCTGCATGCGGCCCATCTCGCGCATGTGCTCGATGCGCGGGCCGGCGGGAGTCATCGCCCCCAGCTCGCTCCGCTGCGTGCGGCGATTCTCCAGGTCCCTGCGCAGCTCGGACAGGAGAAACGGACGCTCGCCGGGCGCGTCCGGCGTGGGGCGCAGGCGCTGGATCACGCCGCCGTCCGCCGCGCGGATGGGCGGCGCGTCGGCGCCGTTGACCGGCTCCGGCTGCGGACGGCGCCCGCCGGGCGCGCGCACGCCCGACGAGTCGCGGCCGGTGGTGTCGGGCCGCTGGAGGGGCGGCGCCACGCGCTCCGGGTCGCGGCAGGCCGCGTCCATCAGCTCCAGCGGAGCCCACACCGTCGCGCCGTTCCGGCAGCGGACGCGGTACAGGTTGCCGTGCGGAAGGCGCAGGTTGTAGTCGCGCGGCCACACGGTGAGCACGTCCGCGTCCCAGCTTCCCTCCGGCTGCGGCGCCAGCACGGTCGCCAGCAGGTCGTCCATCACCCGCCGGCTGCTGACCGAGCTGTAGCGCGACGTCCCCAGCGCGCGCCGCAGCGTCCCGCGCGACCCCAGGAAGCGGCCGAGCTGCAGCGGCCGGTCGGACGCGATCACCAGCAGGTGGCGCGGAACCGACGTGTACGACTCGATCGACTGCGGCCCCAGCGCGCCGTGCGACGCGTACCGGGTGCGGAAGGCGTCGTCGTAGCGCCAGAAGCGGTTGGCCTCGAAGCGCGTGAGCACCGTGGTGGACCCCGACCTCACCAGCTCGCGCGAGGCGAAGGGCGACACCAGCGCCACCCCCTCGCCGGGCACCACCTGGAACACGGCGATGTGCGCCTGGCGGTTGAGACTCACGCGCAGGTCGCCGCCCGCCTCGTGCAGCCGCACGCGCAGCGCGTGCTCGCGCGACGCTACTCCCCCGCTTTCGAAGCCCGGGCGGAGGTTGGGGATGGTGCCTTCGCCGCCCGCGGTGGCGCACGCGGAGAGCGCCGCCAGCGGGAGGACCAGGGTCGCGATGCTTCGCCTCATGGTGTTCCTCGGGGGATGCGATGGGTCGCTGCCGGTCTGGACTTATTTCGCTGCAAAGGACGCACCGGATGTCCCTGAAATCCAAGTGCCTGCGGCGCAACCGTTTGCGCCTCTCCGTCCCCGTCTCCGCCCGCCGCCGCGTCGCCCGGCGCGGACGGGGGCGTCACACGGCGTGGACAGCGCCCAGGGCACGCGCCCCGGCCAGCGCCAGGAGCACCCATCCCGCCAGCAGGGCCACCCCTCCCAGCGGAGTGATCGCCCCCAGCCAGCGCACCCCGGAGAGGGCGAGCACGTAGAGGCTCCCTGAAAAGATGACGATTCCGGCCGTGAAGAGCCACCCCGGCGCGTTCCATCCCCCCGCCGGCCAGCGCGAAGCGGCCAGCGCCACCCCCAGCAGGGCGAGCGCGTGGTACATCTGGTAGCGCGCGGCCGTCTCCCACACGGCCAGCAGGTCGGGCGTGAGCCGGGCGCGCAGGGCGTGCGCCCCAAACGCCCCGGCGCCCACGGCGATGAACCCGAACAGGCATCCCAGGATCCAGAAAGTACGAGCCATCAGTGCGTCCGCGGGTGAAGGGAACCGGCTCTCCGTGACTCTGCGCGAGATGAAGTTAAGTGGCCGAATGACAACAGGTAAGCGGGAACGAGACTTGCACGGCCGTGGCACAATCGACCACCCCAACGGACCAAACGCAAACGGATGAGCGAACCGACGACACGCAGACCCTCGTTCTGGCGTGAGCATCCCGTGTTCCTCTGGGGCTCCCTGGCGATCGCCGCCCTTTTCCTGGCGGGCGCCGCCGCGATCGCATCGCGCGTGCCCCGCTACCGCAGCGAGGCCGCGCAGTTCAACGCGCAGATGACCGCCGCGGAGCGCGCCACCCGCGACTCGGTGCTGGCCCACCGCGGCAAGCGCACGCAGCTGGCGATGGCCATCCTCCAGCGCGACATCCGCATCCGCGCGCTGCAGCAGAAGAAGGTGCACCTGGCGGTCGTCATCGAGGACTCGGTGCTGGAGCTGCGCCACGGCCGCGCCACCCTGCGCCGCGCCAAGCTCCAGATCGGCCCCGACGCCGCGGTGAAGGCACCGGACGGGCGTACCTGGCGCGTGGTGCGCCCCGTGGGCGAGCGGCGCGTGGCGGATCTCCAGCGCAACCCGGTGTACACGGTGCCCGAGTGGGTCTACGTGCACCAGGGGATGCCCATCCCGCCCGAGAGCGAGCGGCGGGTGGCGGGCGGCCTCGGCTCCTACGTGATCCGCCTGGACGACGGCACCGAGATCCACACGGAGCCGCAGGTGGGCCCTCTCAAGGGCCGCGTGAAGCCCGCCGCTTTCCAGGCCCGCGCCCGCGACATGGGCGCGATCTTCGACGCGGTAAAGGAAGAGACCCCGGTGTACATATACTGATGGAGAACGGGTGAGACTGGGCACCAGGCACTAGGCACTAGGCACTGGGGTACTAGGCACCAGGCACTGCTTCGATGGAGTAAAAGCGAGATGAGCGAGCAATTCAGGGAGCGCAGGCCGGAGGACGTGCCCGAGAGGCGCAACTATACGCCGCCGGGACGGGTGCGGCGGATCGTGCACGACCATCCGTGGAAGGCGGTGCTGCTGATCCTGGCGGTGCTGCTCTCGGCGGGGGCGTTCGCGGCGTCGGCGGCGTGGGCGGTCAACGAGCGCTTCACGCGCCGGGTGACCGAGATGGCCTACCTCAACGACACCCGCGCGCTGGAGTTCGTGCGCAAGCGCGAAGCGGAGCTGGTGCAGACGGAGGCGGAGAAGGAGCGCGAGCTGGCGGCCAAGGAAGAGGAGCTGGCCCCGCGCAACCGCCCCTACATCGTGGTGTCGCTGGCCGAGCGGCGGATGCTGTACCTGCGCGGCGACGACACGCTCTACAAGGCCGCCGTCGCGGTGGGGTCGGGGAAGACGGTGGTGATCGAGGGGCGCACCAAGCGCTTCGTCACGCCGCGCGGGCGCATGTCCATCACCCACAAGGAGCTGGACCCCATCTGGGTTCCGCCCAACTGGCACTACGTGGAGATCGCGCGCAAGAACGGGCTGGGGCTCGTGGACATGAGCAACGCCTCGCCCAACGCGCTCCGCGGCTTCGCGGCCGGGCAGACGCCAATCCGTGGCGGCAAGGTGATCATCCCGCCCTGGGGGAGCCCGCAGCGCGCCATCAAGGGCGTGCTGGGCGCCGCCAAGCTGGAGATGTACGACGGCTACTACTTCCACGGCACGGACAAGCCCTCGTCCATCGGCACCGCCGCCAGCCACGGCTGCATCCGCATGCACCGTGCGGACATCCTGTGGATGTACCGGAACGTGGCCCTCGGCACGCCCGTCTACATCTACTAAAAAGCGGTCACACAGAGGCACAGAGACACAGAGAAAAGCTCTTCTCTGTGGCTCTGTGCCTCTGTGTGACAATGTTTTCCGTCAGGTGGGGAGCTGGATCTCCGGCTTCTTCGGATCGGGACGGTAGAGGATGGCGGTGCGGCCGATGGCGGCGACCAGCATGGCCTGCTCCACGCGCGAGGCGAGCTCCTCGCCGGCTTGGCGGGCCGGGGCCGGGGCGGCTTCCTGGACCTTGACCTTCACCAGCTCGCGCGTGTTGAAGGCCTCCTGCGCCGAGCGCACGGCCGCGTCGGTGACGCCTTCCTTGCCGATCTGCACCACCGGCTTCAGGTGGTGGGCCAGCGCCCGCAGGTGGGCGCGCTGCTTGGAGGTGAGCTCCACGGATCTCCGTCTCGCGTTGCGGGTGGATACGATGAGTTGCGCGGGGCGGCCGGGGCCGCTACCTGTACGCCCCCGGAACTTATCACGAGGAGACATGCGCGACGAATCGACGCCCGCCGAGATCGGGCCGACGGAAGACGGGAGCGAGCTGCGCATCCGCTGGCGCGACGGGGTGGTGAGCGACTATCCCCCGCGCTACCTGCGGCTCTGCTGCCCCTGCGCCGCCTGCGTGGAGGAGATGTCCGGCCGCCCCATCCTGGACCCCGCCTCCGTGCCGCTGGACGTGTACCCCGCGCGCGTGGAATACGTAGGCGACTACGCGCTCCGCTTCGACTGGAGCGACGGGCACCGCACCGGCATCTACCCCTTCACCTACCTGCGCGAGCTCTCGCCCAGCAGCTAGCGCGCCGCCTCGGCCAGCCCCTCGGACGCGGCCTCCGGCCCCTCCGGCGGGCCCACGTGCCGCCGCACCTCGGCCAGGAGGCGCGGCGGCATGCAGGGCTTGGTCAGCAGCCCCGCGAAACCCTCGGCCACCAGCTCCTCGCTGCTCACGGTGAGGCTCATGGCCGTGAGCGCCACCACGGGGATGCCGCGGGTGCGCGGATCGCCCTTCAGCACCTTCACCGCCTCCCGCCCGTCCATCACCGGCATCGCCAGGTCCATCACGATCATGTCCGGGCAGTGCTCGGCCGCCATCTCCACCGCTTCCTTGCCGTTGCGGGCGCCCAGCGCGGCGTACCCCTCCCGCTGCAGCACGGTGAGCAGCGCGAACCGGTTGTCTTCGTGGTCTTCGGCCAGCAAGATGGTTCGCGGCATACCGATGCGTGTGAAGGCGTAATGGGAGGGCTCAACGACGCAAAAAGGGAGCCCCTCACACAGAGACACAGAGGCACGGAGAAGATATCCTTTCTCCGTGCCTCTGTGTCTCTATCCGACACCGCGATTTTACGATGCCGGCTGCTCCACCGCTTCGATGTCGATGGTGATCTCCACCTCGTCGCCCAGCACGGCGCCGCCGCCCTCCGCCGCGCGGTTCCAGGTCACGTCGAAGTCCTTGCGGTTGATGGTGGTGGTCGCCTCGAAGCCGATGCGGCGCTTGCCGGCTACGCCCCCCACCTCACCCATCTGCCCCCTGAGCACCACCGGCTTGGTGATGCCGTGCATCGTCAGGTTCCCCGTCACGGTCAGGTTCCGGCCGCGCGTCTGCACGCGCGTGCTGCGGAAGGTGATCGTCGGGAACTTCTCCGCGTCGAAAAAGTCCGCCGAGCGCAGGTGGTTGTCGCGGCGCTCGCTGTTGGTGTCGATGCTCGCGGTGCGGATCTCCACCTGCACCGAGCCACCCGCCAGGTTCCGCGGGTCGGCGACGATCGTCCCCTTCCACTCGTTGAAGCTCCCCCGCACCCGGCTCACCAGGTGGCGAATGCGGAAGCTGATCGCCGAGTGCGACTGGTCGATCTGCCAGGTGACGGGCGCCACGGCCTCGGCGGGCGCGGGGGCGGCGGCCGGCGCGGGGGCCAGCGTGAGCGCGAGCGGGAAGAGGAGCGAGGCGACGATGCCTGCGGTCATCGGGTGTTCTCCGGCGGTGTGGGATGAAAATGCTTCAGCGCTTAAGAACCCCGAGTCCCCCTGCGAGGTTCCCGCGCGGGGTGTGCCGGTGCCGGGCGAGTGAACTCGCGGCAACGAAAGCACGAAGTCCGCCTGCGCGGACTCGTTCCCACGGATTGGTGCCCGGGGAGGCGAGTCCGCGCAGGCGGACTTTGTGCCGTTGTTGCCGCGACTTCAGTCGCCGGAACGTTACGGGCGGCCGCGGCGCTCCATGCGGTAGAGGTCCGCTTCCGCGGCGATGTAGCCGAAGGGGGTCCAGTTCTCCGCCTGCACCACGCGCCACAGGATGTCTTCGCCCTCGCGGCGGCGGCCGTTGTGGAGGTGCCAGGCGGCCACGCCGTATCCCTGCACCGCCAGGTCCGCCGCGTCGCCGCTATCGGTGAGCACGGAGTCGGGGGGAAGCTCGCCGCGGTACAGCCGCAGCAGGCGCAGGTAGGGGAGGTTCTCGATCACCTTCATGTCCGGGCGCACCGGCTCCAGCACCCGCGCCGCCTCGGCGGTGCGGCCGGCGCGGCGGAGGGACAGGTACAGCCAGTTGCTGGCGGCGGCCAGGGAGTCGTCGTTGCGCGCGCGCGCCACCGCCTGCCGGAAGGCGGCGGCGGCCCGCATCCACTCGCCGCGCAGGTAGTGCGCGAGCCCCAGGTGGTACCAGATGTTGCCCTGCAGCGTGCTGAGCGGGATGTTCTGCTCGTTGGGCATCCCGTCCGGCTCCGGCTCGTCCGGCCTGCCGGCGGTGAGCAGCGTGGCCCGGCGCAGGTCGCGCGCGGCCTGGTCGAAGCGGCGCACCGTGATGTAGCGGTGCCCGCGGTGGCGGTACATGCGCGCGTCGCGGGGGTGCCGCGCGATCCCCTCGCTGAAGATGCGGATGGCGTCCCGGTAGCGCCCCAGGTACGCGGTGCGCCGCCCGTACCAGATCAGCGCGTCGGCGCTGGCGGGGTTGGCCTCGTACGCCTGGCGCGCGGCCGCGAGCTCCGCCTCCAGCCGGGCGCGGCGCTCCAGGGGCAGCTCGGGGGTGTACAGCGGGTTGCGCGACAGCGACACCGCCTCCGGCCGGCCGAGGTCGGGGGTGGTTGCGCGCCGCACAGTGGGGACGCAGGCCGCCATGCTCAGGGCGGCGATGGAGATGAGCGCGGCGACGGGCTTCATGTGCGGCTCTCCTCGGTCTGGCGCCGGCGGGGATGGTGCCGGCGGGGCCGGGCGGATCGGGCCTCGCCTGCCACGATAGGCGCCCCGGAGCAAAAAGGAAAGGGCATCCCGGCCCCGTGCGCGCCGATGGCGCCGTAGCGCGCAGGCGGGAGCGCGCGGGTGGAGCGTTCAGTGCGAGCGCGTTACCTTGCCGCCTCCCGGAGAACGGCGTTTGCGTTCGAGTGTCGGAGAACCCCGCGTGCATCCCCCGGAAGTCCTGAGTGCTAAGTGCTAAGTGCTAAGCGCTGAACTGCAGTTACCAGGCACTAGGCACTAGGCACTAGGCACTGGACTTAGCACTCAGGACTCAGGACTTCGGTTTCGCTCACCGGCATCACGGAGCGACAAAGAGATGAAGCCGCGGACGCCGCTGATGCGGGGCAACGTCCTCTGGCTCAGCGTGGTCAGCTTCCTGAACGACGCCGCCAGCGAGATGATCTACCCGCTCCTCCCCCTCTTCCTCACCGGGACGCTGGGGGTGGGGGCGGCCTTCGTCGGAGTCGTGGAGGGAGCGGCGGAGAGCCTTTCCAGTCTTCTGAAGCTCGCGGGCGGATGGCTGTCCGACCGGCTGGGGCGGCGGCACGCGCTGGTGGCGTGGGGATACGGGATCGCGGCGCTGGGACGCCCGCTGGTGGCGGTGGCGACGGCCGGATGGCAGGTGCTGGCCGTGCGCATGGCGGACCGCGTGGGGAAGGGCCTCCGCTCCGCCCCGCGCGACGCCCTGCTCGCCGAGTCCGTTCCCGAGGCGCGGCGGGGGGAGGCGTTCGGGATCCATCGCGCGGCGGACCACGCGGGTGCCGTGGCGGGGCCGCTCCTCGCCACCGGCGTCCTCCTCCTCTACCCGGGCGACCTGCGGCGCGTGTTTGCGCTGGCGCTCGTTCCGGGCCTCCTGACGCTCGCGGTCGCCATCTGGATGGTCCGCGATCCGCGCCCCGAGTCGCCCGCGCCGGGCCCAGCCGCGCCCGAAGTGCGTCTTTCGGGGCTGGGGCCGCGCTTTCCGCGCCTGCTGGGCGTGCTGGCCCTGTTCGCGCTGGGCAACGCCTCCGACGCGTTCCTCCTGCTGCGCGCGCGGGAGCTGGGGGTCGCGACGGCGCTGATCCCGCTCCTGTGGGCCGCGCTGCACGCCAGCAAGTCGTTGTGGAGCCTGGTGGGCGGGCGGCTGAGCGACCGGGTGGGCGCGCGTGGGGCCATCATCGCCGGGTGGGTGGTGTACGCGCTGGTGTACGCGGGGTTCGCGGCGGCGTGGGCCCCCTGGCACGCGTGGGCCCTCTTCCTGGTCTACGGCCTATTCTACGGGCTCACCGAGGCACCGGAAAAGGTGCTCGTCGCCGCCATGGCGCCGGCGGGGCTGCGCGGCCGCGCGTTCGGCGCCTACCACTTCGTCGTGGGGATCGTGGCCCTCCCCGCCAGCCTCCTCTTCGGCGCGCTGTGGGAGGCCTTCGGAGCGCCCACGGCGTTCGTCGCCGGGGCGGCCCTGGCCGGGGCGGCGGCGCTCCTCCTCCCCCTCGCGCTGGCCGGCCGGAGTGTCCACGGGTGATTCACGGAACGGCTTTTGCCCCAGCGTGTTGCGAGCGGAGGCCGGGACCGGCCGCCGCCTGTGGAACCCAGGCACTGCGAGGCAACGATGGATGAACGGAACCTGACCGAGCGCGGTCTCGACAACTCGCTCGAAGGCAAGGGCACCGACCTGAAGGGCAAGGTCAAGGATGCGCTGGGCGGCCTCACCGGCGACACCAGCCTCCAGGGCGAAGGCAAGCTCGACCAGCTCAAGGGCAAGGTGCAGGACACCTTCGGCAAGGCCCAGCGCGAGATCGACAAGCCCTGAACTGAAGGGGCTCACACAGAGACACAGAGGCACAGAGGCTGGTTCTTCTCTGTGCCTCTGTGTCTCTGTGTGAGGCTTGCGGGGCCAGCGCGGCACTCACACCTTTCGGCCATGGCACAACTGCGCCGCGCCAGCACCGTACGCCGCCCCGTGGAGCAGGTCTCCGTGGGGCCGGACGGGGTCGCGCGGCGCACGCGGGCGGACTCGCTGGCCACCGAGGAGCCGCTGGAGATCCGCGTGGCCGGCACGCGCGTGGCCGTCACCATGCGCACCCCGGGGGCGGACTTCGAGCTCGCGGCCGGCTTCCTCTTCGCGGAGGGGATCGTTTCGTCCGGGCGCGACGTGGCGGCGATCCGCTACTGCACGGAGGGCGAGCAGAACTTCAACGTGGTGGACGTGGTGCTCGCCCCGGGCGCCGCGTGGGACCCGGCCACGCTCGCGGCGCGCGCCTTTGCCGTGACCTCCGCGTGCGGCGTGTGCGGCAAGGCGAGCATCGAAGAGGCGCTCGGGCCCGCCTGCCCCCGCGTTTCCAGCGACCTGGTGGTCCCCGCCGAAGTCCTCCTCTCGCTTCCCGACACGCTGCGCGCCGCCCAGGCGGTGTTCGACCGCACCGGCGGCCTGCACGCCGCGGCGCTCTTCACCGCCGGGGGCCAGCTGGTGCGGGTGCGCGAGGACGTGGGGCGGCACAACGCGCTGGACAAGCTGGTGGGCGCCGCCCTCCTCAACGGCGAGATCCCGCTCTCGCGGGGCATCGTGCTGGCGAGCGGGCGCCTCTCCTTCGAGCTGGCCCAAAAGGCCGCGCGGGCTGGGGTCCCCGTGCTGGCGGCGGTTTCGGCGCCCAGCAGCCTGGCGGTGGAGCTGGCGCAATCGGTGGGAATGACGCTGGCGGGCTTCGTACGGGGCTCGCGCTTCAACGTGTACGCCGGCGGCGCCCGCATCGCCGCCATGCAAACGACGGGTAGCGGATGATGATCCATTCGGGACGGATGTTGGTGCTCCTCCTGCTGGCCGCGTGCGGCGGGAGCGGGGGCGAGCTGCGCGAAGCCACCGAGCGCCGCCGCGCCGAGACCGCCGGCGCGGACACCGCGGCCGAAGTGGCCGCGCGCGACACGGGGGAGTTCCGTGCCCCCGCCTTCGTGGACACCTCCGCCGCGGCGCCCGCCCCGGCGCCCGCGGACACGACGCCGGCTCCCGCGCCGGCCGGCAACCCGCCCGGCCAGCCGGAGTGGAGCGCCGCCACCCGCCAGGGCGGGCGCGAGGGGGGCAGCACCTCTACCCTGCGCGGGATGCGGGTGGGGCAGAACGCGGGCTTCGACCGGCTGGTGCTCGACTTTGGCGCGGACCCGGTGCCGCCGTACCACGTGGAGTACGTGGACTCGCCGGTGCACGCCTGCGGCTCGGGCGATCCGGTGCCGGTGGCGGGGGAGGGCTTCCTGCTGGTGCGGATGCGCTCGGCGCAGGCGCACGACGAGGCAGGGCGCGCCACCGTCCAGCAGCGCCAGATCGTCCCGCGCACCCCCGTCCTGCGCGAGGTGGAGATGATCTGCGACTTCGAGGGGATGATCGAGATCGTGATGGGTGTGCAAACTCCCAACCCTTACCGCGTTCTGGTGGTGCCGGCTCCCAACCGGCTGATCGTGGACGTTCGCCAGTAGCTCGCCCCCCCCGCTGAACCTCACGGAAGATGAAACCGGCCCTCACCCTGCTCGCCCTGCTCTGCCTGTCGATCCCCGCCGCCGCGCAGCGCCGCCCCGAGCCCCTGGTGCCGGCGGGCGCGCAATGGAGCGTCCGCGACACCGTCATCGCCCCGCAGGCGGAGCCGCGGCGCCAGCGGGGCAGCACCGAAGCGCGTATCGCCAGCCGCACGCTGGCGGCGGGCGGCGGGATGGTGCTGGGGTTCTTTGGCGGGGCGGTGCTGGGGGCCGTGTCGACGGGCGGCGCCGATATAGCCCCCGTCATCCTGGGGGCGGGGGGCGGGGCGATGATCCTGGGCGGGGTCGGGGCGGGGCTCCCGGACTTCGGCGGGCGCTGCACCCGGTCCGAGCGCACCCTGCGCGGCGCGCTCGGCGGCACCGTCGCCGCGGCCGCCGCGCTCCTGATGCTCACCAAGCTGCGCAACGAGCTGGTGGACGGTGTGGCGATCGTCGGAGTGCCGCTGGGAGCCGCGATCGCGGCGGACTGCTGAAACCAGCGGCGGAGTACCTCCGTACCAACCCGGGTCGCCGGTCCACCCGCTCGCCGAGATTCCACACCATGACCGAACGGAACGTACGCGCCCTCGTCCTCATCCGGGACCTGATCCTCTTCCACATCAAGCTGCTGCTGGATGGGGTCAAGGGCTTCATCATGTTCTGGTTCTCCATCACCGCCGTGCTCGCGGACCTGTTCCTCCTGCGCAAGTCGGAGCGGGGCAACTACTTCTATGCCTGCCTGCGGATGGGCGAGCGCTTCGACCTGTGGCTCAACCTCTACGCCCCCGCCCGCCACGCCAACGACAACCGCGACGGTCTGTTCGGCGAGAGCCGCGCGGGCGACGACACCTTCGTGGGGCGCATGGAAGAGATGGTGCGCCGCGGGCCGGAGCCGGTCGTGCGCAAGTAAAAGCGGGACTCACACAGAGACACGGAGGCACAGAGATGGGTTCATCTCTGTGCTTCCGCGTTTCTGGGGAACGCGCGGGCGTGCCAGGAGTGGCCGAGGCGGGTTTCCCAGCGGCCGGCGCGGATGTCGCCGGCGGTGGTCACCGTGTTGTCGAAGACGGGGGTGTCGTCGGTGACCTGGCCGGCGGCGGCGAGGCGGCGGAACTCGGGGCGGGGAACCGAGCGGATCTCGCCGGAGTCGTCGCGAAAGAAGACGAGAGACGAGTCGCGCAGCGAGACGCCCGTTTGCTCCTCGGCGGCGGCGAGGGCGTGGAAGAGGGAGTCGATGGAGCACCCGGAGACGCCCGTCGCCCGCTCGTCCGCGGCCACCAGCAGGAAGCGGTCGTGGCGCCAGTCGCGCGCGCCCCGCACCGGCGCCCCGTGCGCCGCCCACCCGTCGATGAACCCGTCCACCCCGCGCAGCAGCGACGCGCTCTCCGCCTCCGAGAGCGGGCGTGCAGCCGCGAAAACCCACACCCGCGCATCGTCGGGGACCTGGTCGAACGAAACGGCACTCATCGCTGTCGCTCCTGGAAAGACGTGTTTCATCGGTACACCGCTCACCCCGCCGCGGATCGCACGAACTGCAGCTCGTACAGCCGCGCGTAGAGGCCGCCGCGGCGGAGGAGCTCGGCGTGGGTGCCGCGCTCGCGCAGCTCGCCGTGGTGCAGCACCAGGATCTGGTCGGCGTGCTGGATGGTGGAGAGGCGGTGGGCGATGACCAGCGAGGTGCGCCCCCGCATCAGCGTCGCCAGCGCCTCGTCGATCTGCGCCTCCAGCTCCGAATCGACCGACGAGGTGGCCTCGTCCAGCACCAGCACCTGGGGATCGAAGGCCAGGGCGCGGGCGAAGCTCACGAGCTGCCGCTCGCCCACGGAGAGCGAGGTGCCGCGCTCGCCCAGCGGCTGCGCGTAGCCGCCGGGAAGGCGCCGCACGAAGCGGTCGGCGCCCACGCGCGCGGCGGCGGCGCGCACTGCCTGGTCCGGGATGTCGTCGCGCCCCAGGCGGATGTTGCGCTGCACGTCTTCGCTGAAGAGAAAGACGTCCTGCAGCACCAGCGAGATGCGGTCGCGCAGCTCCTTCACCGGCACCCGCGACACCGGCACCCCGTCGAACAGGATCTCCCCCCGCTGCGGGTCGTAGAACCGCATCAGCAGGTTGATGATGGTGCTCTTTCCGGCCCCCGTCGCCCCCACGATGGCCACCCGCTCCCCCGGCGCCGCGCGGAACGACACCCCCCGCAGCACCCACTGCCCGTCATCCTCCCGCTCCCCGTCGTACCGGAACCACACGTCGCGGAACTCGATCTCCCCGCGCCCCGGCACCGGGAGGTGGAGCGGGGCCGCGGGGTCGCGGATCTCCGGCTCCGTGTCCAGCAGCTCGAAGATGCGCTCGGACGACGCCATGGCCGCCTGCAGGATGTTGTACTTTTCCGACAGGTCCTGCAGCGGGCGGAAGAAGCGGCGCGTGTACTGGAGGAAGGCGGCCACGGTGCCCACCGTCATGGTGCCCCGCAGCGTCTCGCCGCCGCCGTACCACAGGATGAGCGCCAGCGCCACCGCGGTGAGCACCTCGATGACGGGGAAGAAGAGGGCGTAGTAGGTGATGGAGCGCAGGTTGGCGTCCAGGTGGTCGCGGTTGATGGCCCCGAAGCGCTCCCGCGCCTCCCGCTCGCGCCCGAAGAGCTGGAGGACGCGCACCCCCGTTACGCTCTCCTGCAGGTTGGTGTTGATGCGCGCCAGCCGCACGCGGATGTCGCGGTACGCCACGCGGATCAGCGCGCGGAAGACGAAGGTGGCCACCCCCACCAGCGGGAGCACGGTGAAGGTGACCAGCGCCAGCCGCCAGTCCAGCCGCACCATGGCGGCCAGGATGAACACCAGGGTGAAGATGTCGCCGAAGACGGTGACGATGCCCGACGAGAAGGCTTCGTTCAGCTGCTCCACGTCGTTGGTCACCCGCGTCATCAGCCGCCCCACCGGGTTGCGGTCGAAATAGCGCAGGGAAAGCTGCTGGAGGCGGGCGAAGACCTCGGTGCGCAGGTCGAACATCACCCGCTGCCCCAGCCAGGTGGTGAGCAGCGTCTGCCCGTACTCGCACGCGAAGCCGATGACCAGCGACAGCGCGTAGCCGCCGGCCAGGACCAGCAGGAAGCCGGTGTCGCGGGCCGGGACCGCGTCGTCCAGCGCCAGCTTGGTGAGCCAGGGCCCCGCGAGCTGCGTGGCCGACTGCACCACCAGCAGCAGCACCGCCACCGCCACCTGGCCGCGGTACGGGCGCAGGTAGCGGACGAGGCGGCGCAGGAGGTTGGGGTCGTACGCCTTGCTGTGGGCCTCTTCTTCGGCCTGCGCGGCGGAAGCCGTGTCGCTCATGGCGTTTTCCGCGCGCTCTTCTCGGGGGTGCTAAAACCAGGCATGGGCCGAACGTAGCCGCCCCCGGGGCGCCCGGCAACGATGGTTGACAAATGGTGGATGGCGGTCATACAGTTGTTCAACCTCCCCGGACGACCCAAAGCTCCAAGCGGCAACTCCCTGAGAACGGCCTGCGGCCCGTCTGCGCGCGCGGCGCCCGCCGCGTTGACAATCATTCATCATACCGGATAGAATGCGGCACACCCGCCCTTCCCCCTGTAAGCTCCCGCGTCCATGACCGCGCCCTTTTCGTCGGGGTCGCAAGGTGCCGCCCTGGCCACCGCGCCCGAACCGCCCGCCGCCCAGCAGCGCATCGGCCCCATTCCGGGACCGGAGCGCCGTCCGCCGGGTCCGCGGCAGCGCCGCCGCTTCTCGCCCTTCCGCACGCTCCAGGAGCAGCTCTGGGTGTTCGGGATCTCGCTGTGCGTGCTGATCCTGGCGGGCGCCGCGTTCAGCTGGTTCACCATCGACCGCATCGTGCACAACGCCGAGTCGCAGCTCGGCTCGCTGCAGCAGAGCTCGGAGATCGGCACCTCGCTGGAGTCGCTGATCCTGGGGCAGATGAACGCGGGCGAGCGCTACCTGCTGAGCCCCTCGCCGGCCGTGGAGCAGTCGTTCGCGCAGCAGGGGCGCGAGGCGCACCAGCAGCGCCGCCGCTACCGCGACCTGCGCAACCTCAGCGTGTCCGAGCAGCAGGAGGTGGCGGCCATCGACGAGCTGCACTCGCAGATCGAGGTGGAGTACGCGCTGGCCCACGCCCAGGCCGACGTGGGCGACCGCGACGGCGCGCTGCGCCGCGTGGCCGCCGTGCGCCCGCGCACCGAGCAGCTCCAGAGCGCCATCCGCCGCGTGAGCGCCCGGCAGGCCCAGAAGGTCACCACCACCCTGCAGCAGCTCCGCGACGACGCCTGGAAGCGCAAGGCGCTCCTCCTGGGCCTGTCGCTCTCCGTGGGCCTGCTGGCGCTGGTGGCGGTGCGCGCCACGGTGCGCAGCATCACCCTGCCCATGGCGCAGCTCATGGGCTCGGCCGAGATGCTGGGCGCCGGCGACCTGCGCCTGCAGCAGACGGGCCGCGCGGAGATGAAGCGCGAGTTCGCGGCCCTGTCCGGCGCGTTCGACGGGATGGCGGCCAAGCTCCGCCACATCGTGGGGCAGACGGTCACCACCGCCGAGCGCATCTCCGCCTTCGCGTCGGACCTGTCCAGCATCAGCGAGGAGGTGGCGGCTTCCAGCGGCGAGGTGGCCACCGCCATGGTGGGGATCGCCAGCGGCGCCGAGAGCCAGTCGCACGGCCTCCAGGCGGCGCAGGACGCGCTGGGCGAGATGAAGCGCGGCGCCGGCGAGATCTCCAACGCCTCGGTGATGGTGAGCGCGCTGAGCGAGCAGATCTACGTGGTGGCGGCGGGGAGCCGCAAAGAGGTCTCCATCGCGCTGCAGCGCCTGCTGGAGATCCGCGAGGTGGTGCAGATGTCGGCCAACCAGGTCACGGAGCTGGAGCAGACCTCGGCGCAGATCGACCGCTTCGTGGAGACGATCACGGGGATCGCGCGGCAGACCAACCTGCTGGCGCTGAACGCCGCCATCGAGGCGGCCCGCGCCGGCGAGCACGGCCGCGGCTTCGCGGTGGTGGCCGAGGAGGTGCGCAAGCTGGCCGAGGGCTCCGCGCGCGCCGCCCAGGAGGTCGCGCAGAACGTGGGCGCCATCCGCTCGCGCATCACGGGCGTGGTGGGCACCATGGCGCAGGGGCAGACCAAGGTGGCCGACGTGGAGCACGTCTCCATGGGCGCCGACAGCGCCCTGGAGCAGATCCTCGCCGCGGTGGACGGGGTGCGCCTGGCCGCCGGCCAGGTGCAGGAGGCCGTGGAGCGCAACCGCTCCGCCATGGACGGCGTGGAGGCCGCCGTGGCCGAGGTGGCGAGCACCTCCGAGTCCCACGCCGCCAGCGCCGAAGAGGTCTCGGCCGCCGCCGAGGAGCAGTCGGCCGCCACGCAGGAGATGTCCGCCTCCAGCGCCGAGCTGCTCCACGCAGCCCAGCAGATGCGGGACCTGGTGAGCGAGTTCCGTACTTAAACAGATTGGCTCACACAGAGACACAGAGGCACAGAGACGAACTTCATCTCTGTGCCTCTGTGTCTTCGGGCTTGTTTTGTGGGGGTGCGCGCTACATCTTTTGTTGCGGGCATCTCAGGGGAGGGTTTATGGGGCGGACACGGTCTTCGGCGGCGCGGGCGCTGCGGGCGGCGGAGCGGCTGGACAGCATCGCAAGTGTGCTGGGAAGCGACGCCGCCGTGGCGGAGGTGCTCGGGGTGAGCCGGGCGCAGCCAGGGCGGTGGAGGGAAGGGCAGGCGCCCGATCCGGACAACCGGGACCGGATCATCGGCCTCGATGCGGTCATCGCGCTCCTGTCGGGGTTCCTGGCCGAGTCCTCGATTCCTAAGTGGCTCAACGGCGTCAACGCGCACCTGGACAACCGGCGGCCCATCAGCGTCTTGAGGGAGGGACGTGTGTCTGACGTGATCGCCGCGATCGAGGCGCAGAAGAGCGGGGCTTTCGCGTGAATCCCGTCCCACTCTGGAGGGTGTTCCCCTGGGATCCGGCGTCGGCGGAGGGCGAGCGGTTCTCCGCCGCTTTCGTTCCGGGCGGCCAGGGACGGAGCCGCTTCGACCTGCCGGGCAATCCGCTGGGGGTGATCTACCTGGCGGAGAGCGAGGAGCACGCCGTCGCGGAGATGATCCAGGGCTTCCGCAACTCCCCGCATCCACTCACCGACGACGATCTCACCGCGTGGGGCCACCGCCTGGCGCTGGCGCGCGTCACCCTCGCGGACGCCGCGTGGCCGAGGATCGCGGACCTGTGCGACCCCGGCGTGCTGGACGCGCTCCACATCACCGCCGACCAGCCCCCGCTGCGCGACCGCGGCCGGACGCAGGCGATCGCCGCGGCGCTTCACCGGGACGGACATGCCGGGCTCCGCTGGTGGTCCGCCTTCTGGGGCGAGTGGCACACCACCGTGCTGTTCCGCGAGCGGCTGCCCCCGGATGCGCTCACTTACGGCCCTCCCGAGCCCCTGGATGCCTCGAACCCGCACGTCGCGGAAGCCGCCCGGCTGCTCGACATCGGCTGAACCGAAAAGACACAGAGGCACAGAGATGAACTTCATCTCTGTGCCTCTGTGTCTCTGTGTGAGATTTTTTTAGCCGACCGGCGAGAGGCGGTGTTCGTGGATCACGACGTTGCGCTGCGCCAGGGCATCGATGTAGGCGGCGGCGGGCATGCACTCGTCGGGGGTCCAGACGCCGGGCTCGATGTCGCCGGCGGCCTGCAGGGCGGCGGTGATGGCCAGGGAGAATCCCGTGGTGCGCATCATCGCCGTGATCCCCGTCTGCGGGTCGAAGCGGTCCAGCAGGTCCCAGCGCAGAAGGGTGGGGACGCCGTCCTTGTCGCCCTCGGCCTCCACGCGCAGGGCCACCAGGTCCGGGCTCTCGCGGTAGTCCTTGCGCAGCTTGGGGCCCACGACGGAGATGAACAGGTCGCGCGGCGCCACCTTCTGCCCCTTCACCTCCACCGGCTCCAGCCCCAGCAGGCCCAGGTCGCGGATGGTCTCCATGGCCCTGGCGTGGCCCGGGTAACGGAGCGTCTTGTACTCCATGGAGGGGATCTGCCCCTCGTAGCGCTGCGCCATCGCCGAGAGGCCGCCCGCGGTGTGGAAGGCCTCCAGGGTGCCGGCGCCCGCGAAGGAGAGCTCCTCGATCTCGCTGAGGGCCGCCACCTGCAGCGGGCGCCCGTCGCGCAGCACCCACGACAGGGTGGTGTAGTAGTCCAGCACCCCTTCCAGCGAGTAGACGATCTGGTAGTTGAGCGGGGGCTGCGGGTTCTGGGGGAGGCCGCCCACGTAGATGCGCACCGCGCGGGTGGTGTCCAGGCTGCGGATGCCGTGCTCGGCCAGGATGTTCACCATCCCCGGCGCCAGCCCGCAGTCCGGGATCACGCTCAGCCCCTTTTCCCGCGCGCGCTCGTGCAGCCCCTTCTGCTGCAGCACGATCTCGGTGTTGCCGCCCAGGTCGCAGAAGTGCGCGCCGGAATCCACGGCCGCTACGGCCATCCCCAGGTTGAAGTAGTACGGGAACGCGCTCATCACCGCGGACACGCCTTCCATGGCGTCGCGGATGCCGGTGCGGTCGTTGGCGTCCACCCGCTGCACGCTCAGGCGCCCGCCGATGTACGGGTGCAGAAAGGCGGGAAGCGAGTCCACGGCGAGGTCGGCGATCACCACCTCGTGATCCGTGTTGGCCAGCAGGTCGTAGGCACACGCAGAACCCTGCAGGCCCGCGCCGAGCACGAGCATCCGCATACGGTCAGCTCCTGTCCAGAAGACGGTTTGGGAACGAAGAAAAGGGCCGCGCGCCGCCGTTTCCGGGCTCGCGGCGCGGGAAGATAGCGGGGGCGGGCGGGCTGCGCAAAAGCTGGCTCACACAGAGGCAGAGAGACACGGAGAGAAGCGCTTCTATCGTTCGTCCAGGAGCCTCAGTACGCCGTCCTGGCGGTCCAGCAGGAAGTCGGGGGCGGCTTCGTCCAGGGCGGCGCGCGGGAAGGGGCCCCAGAGGACGCCGGCGGTGCGGGTGCTGGCGGCGCGGCCCGCGGCCACGTCGTGGGGGGAGTCGCCCACGAAGAGCGCTTCGGCGGCGGGGACGCCCAGGTGCCGCAGGGCGAGGAGGACGGGCTCGGGGTGGGGCTTGGCGTGGGCCACGTCTTCGGGGGTGATGATGACCTGGAAGTGGCGCGAGAGGCCGCATACGTCCAGGCCGCGCAGCGTGGCGCGGCGCAGGCGGCTGGTGACGATCGCCATGGGGACGCCACGGCGCGACAGCTCCGCCAGCACCTCCTCGGCACCGGGAAAGGGGCGCAGCTCGGCGTCGAAGAGCTCGTCCTGGTGCGTGCGATAGGTCTCCAGCATCGCCTCCGTCTCCTCCGGCGTGCGGGCGAAACGGGCGATCTGGTCCGTGAGAGGCGTGCCGAAGCCGCTCAGCCACTCCTCGTCCGGGGGGCACTCGCCCAGGTGCGTGGACATGGTGTGGCGGTAGCAGCGCATGATCAGCTCGGTGCTGTCCGCCAGCGTGCCGTCGAAGTCGTAGAGGACGGCGCGGATGGGTGCAGGATTCACGGTGTCGTCGGTTCGATGCCAAGAAGGGCCAGGATGGCCGGCGTCACGTCCGCGATGGAGCGGATGCGCTCCGCCAGCGCCTCGCGGCCGGGGCCCAGCGCCAGGACCGGCACGGGGTTCAGGGTGTGGCCTTCGCGCACGTCTTCCACGTTGCCGTGGTCGCTGGAGACCACCAGCAGCGTGTCCGGCGCGAGGGCGCCGGCCAGCCCGCCCAGGAAAGCGTCCACCCGCTCCAGCGCGGCCACGGCGCCCTCCATGCCGCCGCGGTGGCCCGCGTGGTCCGTGTCGTAGTGCGCAAAGAGCGTGACGTGTGCGGCCGCGGCGATGGCGGCCAGGTTGCGGCCCGCCTGCTCGGCCGTGACCGCCGGCACCTCGGCCGTGCGCTCGCGCCAGCGGTGGTTGGTGATGGAGGAGGCCACGGCCTCGCCCGCCGCGAGCTGGGGGACGTCGCGGGTGAGGACGCCGGCGGCGCGCGCGGCCAGGGGCGGGGCGGCCGGGCGGCGGAAGATGCGCGGGTCCGCCTCGATCAGCGCCACCGGGTACGCGTTGGCGAAGGCCGCGACGAGGCCGCCCGCCCGCGCGCGGGCCAGCAGGTTCTCCGCCGCCAGCATCTCGCGGAGCCCGGTGGGCACCCAGGGGCCGAAGTGCCGCCCGTACAGCGCCGCCGCGTTGCGCCCGGTGAGGAGTGTCGTCTGGCCCGTTCCGCTCTGCGGGATGCCGTCGATGCCCAGCGTGGCGTCCGCCGCCACCAGCACCGCGCGCTCCGCCACGACGGGGCCGCCGTCCAGTGCCTCGGCCACCGGCAGGCGGCCGCCGAGGAGCTCCCGGATGCGCGGGAGGTGCGCGGCGGCGAACGGGTTGGCCTCCGGGTCCGCCGGTCCGATGCCGACGCCGTCCAGGAAGACGAGGAGCGCGCGGTGGGGCTCAGCGGGCATGCTCAGATCGCCCTCCGGGGGACTCACGCGGCCCGGGAGCACCGGTGGCGGAAGCCGGCATCGCAGCCTGGCGGTTGAAACCGCGGCAACGACAGCACGAAGTCCGCCTTCGCGGACTGGTCTGCCAGGACCAGCCGCAACCGTACAGTCCCCGCAGGGGGACTTCGTGCAGTTGTTGCCGCGACTTCAGTCGCCGCGACTCGGGGAGCCGCACGGAGGCAGGGGGCATGGCCGGAATCTACCTCCGCCCGATGTGCCCCGGCAAACGAAGAAGGCCGCCGCTCCGGATGGGAGCGGCGGCCCTGGGGGCGCTGCGGAGCAGGCTCAGCGGGCGCGGGGGATGGTCAGCTTCTGGCCCGGGCGGAGGCGCGAGCTGCTGCCCAGGCGGTTGGCCTGGCGGAGGCGCGCCACCGTGGTGCCGTTGCGGCGGGCCACCGTCCAGAGGCTCTCGCCGCGGCGCACCGTGTGGGCACGGGCGCGGGTCGCGACCTTGGCGCGGGCGGCGGTGCGGCGCGTGGCGGCCTTGCGGACCTCGGCGCGGC
>CADCTW010000086.1 GCA_902805735.1 uncultured Gemmatimonadota bacterium
CGGCGTGCCCGGCGTGCCCGGCGTGCCCGGCGTGCCCGGCGTGCCCGGCGTGCCCGGCGTGCCCGGCGTGCCCGGCGTGCCACAACCGCGAGCGAATGAATTCGCCGCTGGTACAACGCGAAGACCGCCTTCGCGGGCTGTTTTCTTCCGCCGGAGCCGGACCAGACAGTCCCCGCAGGGGACTTCGCGTGAGTCCAGCGGCGGATTCATTCGCTCCTGGTCGGGGCGAACTCACTCGCTCCTCGGCGGGCGAACTCACTCGCTCCCGGGCGGGCGAACTCACTCGCTCCTCGGTGGGCGAACTCACTCGCTCCTCGGCGGGGCGAACTCACTCGCTCCTCGGTGGGCGAACTCACTCGCTCCTCGGCAGGCGAACTCACTCGCTCCTCGGCGGGCGAACTCACTCGCTCCTCGGCGGGGCGAACTCACTCGCTCCTCGGCGGGCAAACTCACTCGCTCCTCGGCGGGCAAACTCACTCGCTCCTGCGGGGCGAACTCATACGCTCCCTCGGCGGTGGGGACCCCGCGGCCCCCGCCGGGCCCGCCGGGCCCGCCGGACCCCGGCCTCGGTGCCTGTGACCTTCCCCGCGCCGAACGAACCGCAGGGAACGCGCGGCATTGCGCTTTCGTCAGAGCGGAGGTATTTGTTCCGCACAGCCTTTCAACATCGCGACACCCGCTCCGCCATTTATCCGGCCCGGCGCGCCGCCACCAGTGCGTCCAGCGAGGTCGGCTGGGGCCTCTGGCCCGTCTCGCAGGCACGGATCCAGTCGCGGATGACGGCGGCGTAGGCCGGCTTCTGCAACTGGCGCTTGAGGCGCCGCAGGCGGACGTCCACGGCCGAGGGCACGGTCAGGCGCAGCACGCCGGGGAGCAGGCAGAGCCAGTCGCCCGCCGTGGTGCGCGTGCGGCGGCGCATCCCCCGCCAGCGCGTGCGCACGTCCTCCGCGCGGCGCATGCGGCTCACCTGCCGCTCCCGCTCCCAGTCTATGCGGATGATGACCAGCGGGTCCGGGAGGATGTGGGCCGTGGCCTCGGGCACGATGCGCCAGAACAGGTCCGAGTCCTCCGACGGGGTCGTGGCGGGATCGTACAGCCCGGCTTCGATGGCCGCTCCCCGCCGAAAGACCACGGAGGAGTGCACGAACGGGTTGTAGCGCCGCATCCGCGCCAGGATCGCCGGGTTGTCCGCCGGCGCCGGGGTGTACGGCAGCAGGACGCCGGTGGCGTCGTCCAGCTCGTACCCGCCGCCGCCCAGCAGCGCCACGTGGGGGCTGCGCTCCAGGAAGCGCGTCTGCAGCTCCAGCCGCTCCGGGAAGGCGATGTCGTCCGCGTCCAGCACGGCGATCAGGTCGGCCCGGGCCGCCATCACGGCGCGGTTGCGCGACCAGGCGCGCTCGCGGCGTTGCGCGTTGCGGATCAGGCGCAGCCGCGAGTCCCCCTCCGCAAGGGCGCGCACCACGTCGTAGGTGGCGTCGGTGGAGCAGTCGTCCACCACCACCAGCTCCACGTCGGGCATCGTCTGCCACAGGATGCTGCGCACGGCGGCGGCGACAGTGCGCTCCGCGTTGTAGGCGGCCATCACCACGCTCACGCGCGGCGGCGCCTCGGCCAGCGCCGTCATGGCCCGCCCCGCAGCCGCCGCAGGGAGCCGCGGGCACCCGCCAGCCAACCCGCCAGCGCCCCGGGGGCGTGGTGGATGGCGAGCGCGCCCCGGGGAGCCAGCCAGTACGGATCTAACGCGCGAGCCATGCGGTGGTGCGACAGGGCGCGCTGCGGGTCGCCCGCACCGTCCAACGCGCGGGCCAGCCGGTAGTGGGCACGGGCCAGGCTTTTCTCGCGCAGAGGGGCCACGGCGGGGTACCTTCGGCACAGTGCCTGCAGCAGCACGACTTCATCCGCGAAAAACCTCTCAGGATCCGAATAGTTGCTGCCCGTCAGGTAGTGCGCCGCGCTGTGGCCGCCCTCGCGCGGCGCGTCGCTGCAGCGGAACGCCAGCCCTTCCGCGGCCAGGCGCAGCACGAGCTCGTAGTCATCCGAGCCGCCCGTGAGCGTCTCGTCCAGCGCGCCGAAGCGCTCCAGGGCGCCGCGGTGCACCAGCAGGGTGATGAATGGAACGACGTTGCCACGCAGCATCAACGTCACGGCGGCGTTGCGCTCCACCCGTGTGACGGCCGCCGCCGGGGGGAAGAGCCACCCTTCCTGCGGCGCCGCCTCGGCCGCCACCCGGCAGCGGCCGAACACCACCGTGCGCTCGGGGCGGGGCGAGTCCCGCAGGAGCCGCCACTGGCGCTCCAGCTTGTCGCGGCCCCACTCGTCGTCCTGGTCCAGGAACGCGATCCACTCGCCGCTCGCCGCCCGCACGCCGCTGTTGCGCGCGGCGGGAATGCCGCGGTTGCGCGGGTGCGTCACCACGCGTACCGGGAGGGCCGCGTCCACCCCGTCCACCCGCGGGGGGTGGGGCGAGCCGTCGTCCACCACCACGATCTCGCGGGGACGCAGCGTCTGCCGCTCCACGGAGCGCAGGGCCCGCGCGAGCCGCGCCTCTCCCCGGTAGAAGGGGATCACGACGGAGATGGGGGCGCTCACGGCGCGCGCCAGCCGTGCAGCTTGCCGCGCAGCGCCCGCCAGTGCACCCGCGCCTTGTGCGGCCGTCCCGTGGAAACCCCGGCGAGCACGCCGGCGAGCGAGCGGCAAAGATGGTACCCCATGTACCACGCGGGGAAGCCGTGCTTGCGGCAGACGCGGCCGAACCCGGCCGCGTAGGGAAAGGCGCGCTGCAGGGTGCGCTCGGGGCCGCCGTGCAGCGGGTGCACCACCGCCAGCTCCGGCACGTACGCAAGCCGGAAGCCGGCCTCCAGCGCCCGCAGGGGGTAGTCGATGTCTTCCCCGGCGCCCCAGGGCGTCGCCGCGCCCAGCCCCAGCGTCTCGTCGAACCCGCCTACCGCCTCCACCACTTCGCGGCGCACGAAGAGGGTGTAAGAGATCGCCCGGCCGAAAAGGTTCAGCCGCGATACCGTCGCGGGCTCGTCACGATATTCCAGCAGCGTCGCCCCGTCGTCTCCCAGCGGGCGCACGACGATGCCGTGCGTATCGGAGTGCGTCTGGAAAAATCGCGCCGTGCGCTCCAGCAGGTCGGCGGGGTACAGGCAGTCGTCGTCCGGAAACGCCACCACGTCGCCCGCGGCGTGCGGAAGCGCCACGTTCCGCGCCCGGGACAGCCCCGGCGCGGATGTCAGGTGCCGGATGGGGAAGCGCCCGCGGAAGGGGGCCAGCACGGGAAGCAGGCGGTCGTCCCCGTTCTGGTCCACCACGATGAGCTCGAACCCGCGAGCGGTCTGCGCGTCCAGCGCCGCGAGGAACCGCCCCAGCTCCGCCGTGCGCCCCAGCGTGGCCAGGACCAGCGAAAAGCTCGTCGCCGAGGCTTTGTTCAACAAGACGCTCCCACCAGGCTCGGCGTCACAACCCGGCGGCGCGGAGGGCCCTCACCCCCCGACCCCCTCTCCCGATAACAGGAGAGGGTGCCCCTCTCTTTATCGGGAGAGGGGGCGATTTCCACGGGGCCCCGCGGCGTGGCGGCCACGCACGGCGTTGCGGCCCGATTCATCGCGCGCGCTGCCCCGGTTCGCCACCGCGTCCGCCGTTGCATGGTTCCTGTAGCGGCGCGGTTCATCACCCCCGTGCCCTGCCGCGCCGGCGCACTCTGCCGCCGTGTGAGCCCCGGGATTCACTCAGAGGCGCGCACGGAGCCCGAGCTCCGTCGTCAGGTTGAATGCATTACCCTGGTAGTAGCGGTTAAGGTTCCAGCTCCCCCGCACGCCCATGGTGGCGTCCACCCCGCCGCGGAAGAGGAGCGCCTGCCCGCCGATGGAGTGGATCACGTCCACGCTGGGGTCTTCCACGGTGCGGCCGCCGCGCACGCGGGTGCGCGTCCAGTCCAGGTGCCAGCGCCCGCCGCGCGTGTGGCTCTCCAGCGCCACCACGCTGCCGCCGCCGCCGTACACCGCGGGCGTGCCCAGGATCTGCCCGCGCAGCGTGTGCCCCTGCGTGGTGCGCGTGTGGATGTAGAACGGCGCCTGCGGCCGCACCTCGCGGATGTGCGACACGGCGGACTCCACCAGCTCGGCCCGCAGCGTGAGGAGCTGCCCGTCGCGCACCCACACCTTGCGCCCGCCCAGCATGTACGCGGACGCGTGGTCCGGCTGCAGGAGGAAGTCGCGCACGTCCCAGTTGTGGTCCTCGCGAGCGAACTCGCCGAAGAGCTCGAACCCACTCCTGGGTAGCACCCACCGCGCCTGCACCGAGGCGATCTGGTTGGCCGTGTCCGAGACGCGGTCCTCGCCCTCCCCCGTGGGGTCCAGGTTCTCCTTGAGGAACGGCTGCAGCGGCCGCAGGAAGTCGGCGACGTCCAGCCCGCCGGAGGGCCAGTGGTTGTGGAAGAAGCGCGAAGCGCCCAGCTCCAGCCCCCGGAGCCCCGCCGGCAGAAAGGCCACCGACCACCCCGCCATGAACCGGCGGCTCCCCTTCCCCGTGACGTGCGTGTACTCCGACTGCGCCAGGTCGCCCCACACCACGCGCCCGTGCAGCCGCCCGATTCCCACCGGCACCGGCGCGGAGCTGCCCACGAACGCGTGGGGGAAGCCGCCCGCGTTGGCGCCCAGGATCAGCGGCATCTCGGTGCCCGGCCCCCACACCTGGTTGGCCGTCGACACCCCGGCGGCCACGCCCAGCGCGTCCAGCCGCAGCGTGCTCTGCCCGGGATCCACGCGCGTGTACGCCTCGTCTCCGAAGCGCTGCGGCAGGTCGATCTGGCGGGGGCGCGTGGGGTCGGCGAAGGCCATGTCGCCCGTCTCGCCGTTCTCCATCAGGTCGAACGAGCTGTTCTGTGACCAGAAGACGAGCGGCTCCAGGCGCAGCGAGAGCGGCCCCGCGCGGAAGGTGGCCCCCGCGCTGAGCGCGCCCGTCATCCCCCGCCCCGCCCAGATGGCCCCATCCGGGGGGCCGTGGGTGGGGAACGAGGTGTTGTAGATGGCGCGGACGCGCGGCCGGATCAGCCGCAGCGCCGGGGCCGCGGCCGTGTCCGCCCCGAAGCGCGCGGCCCAGGGGTGGGCGCGGTTGGCCGGGGCCAGCCGGTCGATCTCGGCGGGCGAAAAGGAGCGGACGGACCAGGGGTAGAGCGGCGCCATCCCCGCCACCTGCAGGGTGCGGAGGTACTCCTCGGCTTCACTCCCCGCGGTGGCCTCCAGGCGCAGGTCGGGGGCTCCCTGGGCGAGCACCGGCGCGGCCGGCAGAGCCGCCGCGCACCCCGCCATCAGGGGCACCAGGCGGCGGATTTTCGTCGTATGGGAGCGTAGCATATTCCGGTGTTCCTTGGAGCGGGCCCTGTACCGCGGCAGGCCACAACATTATCATACAGCCGAACCTCTGTCTACCGAAGGAACTGCAATGCGTTACACCCGGCGGCTCATCCTTGCCGCGCTCGCGGTGCCTTCGCTCCTCGGCGCGCAGGCCGCGGACAGCGCCTCCGCACCGGCGCCCGCGCACCGGCTCATCACCGTGGGCAGCCCGTTCGAGGAGCAGCTCCGCGACGCCCAGCTTCGCGGCGACGCCCCGTCGGCGGGCTTCCTGGTGCGCTCCCCGTCGTCGCTCACGCCGCCGCGGGAGGGCCCCGGGGTCACGCTGATCCTGCCCCAGGCGGATCTCGCGTGGAACTCGCGCATCCCCACCTCGGCCAACGACGGGGCGATGTGGGCGGGGCGCGGCGCCAGCGCGCTGGTGATGGCCGGCGCGGAGCTGCGGGCCGGCCCCGTGCGCCTGGTGGTGGCGCCCGAGCTGGTGTGGGCGGAGAACCGCGAGTTCGGCGACCTGCTCCCCCGGCAGTGGACGCCGGAGCAGCGGGCCGAGTTCATCCCCCCCTGGCAGACGGCCGTGCACTCGGCCGACATCCCCTACCGCTTCGGCGACGGGGGGTGGACCAAGCTGCGCCCCGGCCAGTCGTCGCTCACGGTGCGCGCGGGCGGCTTCGCGGCGGGCGCCGCCACCGAGAACCAGTGGTGGGGCCCCGGCGTGCGCAACGCCGTCATCATGACCAACAACGCGGCCGGCGTCCCGCACCTCTTCGCCCGCACCGCGGAGCCCCTGCGCACGCGCCTGGGCTCCATCGACGCGCGCTGGATGGTGGGGACGCTGGCGGGGTCCGGCTACGCGGACAGCGTGGCCTCCGCCGGGCGCCGCTCGCTGAACGCCGCCGCGCTGGTGTTCCACCCCGCCGCCGCGCCCAACCTGTCCGTGGGCCTGGCGCGCGCCGTGTACGCGCCGGAGGAGAGCCGCGGCGGCGCCCTGTCGCACGTGGCCGACGTGCTGACGCGCTGGGGCGGCGCGGGCGACACGCTGCGCGCCGAGCCCTTCGAGCAGATCACCTCCGTCCTGGCGCGCTGGGTGTTCCCGCGCGACGGCGCCGAGGTGTACGCGGAGTGGGCGCGCTACCGCCTCCCCGGCGGGCTGGGCGACCTGCTGGAGGCGCCGGAGCACACACAGGGGTACATCCTGGGCGCGCAGTGGCTGCGCCCGGCCCGCGTGGGCGAGCTCCGGCTGCAGGCGGAGGTGGCGGACCTGGAGAAGAGCTCCACCTACAGCACGCGCCCCATCGGGAGCTACTACGCCAGCGCCGCGGTGCCGCAGGGGTACACGCAGGAGGGCCAGGTGATCGGCGCGGGGATCGGGCCCGGCGCCTCCGGCCAGTGGCTCGCCGCGGACTGGCTGTACCGCGGTGGGCTGGTGGGCGCGTTCGTGGGCCGCGTGCGCTCGGCCAACGACGCGTACTACGACAACCCGGCCACGGAGCGCATCAAGTACCGCGGCGAGCTGGTGCCCCGCTCCACCGTGCACGGCCACGACGTCACCGTGCTGGGCGGGCTGCGCGGCCGGCTCCCGCTGCGGGGGGTGCAGGTGGACGCGGAGTGGACGGCGGGGAAGCGCTTCAACTACATGTTCCAGAGCTACGCCGTGGGCTGGAGCAACCGCGAAGACGCCGTGGACGTGATGAACCACACGCTGCGGCTGGGCATCTCGGTCCGCTGAACGGCGGGGCTCACACAGAGGCACAGAGGCGCGGAGATGGGTTCATCTCCGCGCCTCCGCTTGTTCCGGGTATACGAAGTCGACCTGGTAGCGCTTGCGGTTGTCGGCTTCGATCAGCTCCGGGAGGGCGGTTCCGTCCAGCTCCACCCAGTTGTGGCGGATGGTGCGGCCGGCGTGGGTCCGCGCGCCGCTGACGAAGACGGCGGGCCACCCCTGCCGGCGCAGCTCGGCGTAGATGGCCAGGGCGCGCAGCTCGTCGCGGTGCTTCATGGGGACCACGCGGGCCGCCAGGCGGCACTCGGCCACGGATTTCACGCGCGCCTCGACGGTGCCGCGCTCGGCCGCCACTTCGGACAGCTCCGGGAGGAGCGAGCGCGGGTCGGGATGGCCGCGCAGGGCCCAGCGCATCGCCAGCAGCCGCGGGATGCCGGAGGCGGTGCAGCGGAGGGTGTACGGGAGCCGCACCCCGCGCTGCAGCACCGCTTCCACCCACTTGGACGGGCGCTCGCCCGCGGCCCCGCGGTCCAGCGCGCGGCGCTCGGCGGGGGTGGGGAGCGCGAGGTTCACGTGGCCCGCGGCGGGGTCGCAGCGGTCCAGGAAGGCGGCCAGGGTGCCGGTGCAGCGCAGCGTCTTCGCGCGGGCCCAGAGCGCCTCGTGGGTCACGCCGCGCGCGCGCAGCACGCGCATGTCGACGGCGTCGCGCGCCCGCAGCATCCAGGGATCGGAGCGGCCCCAGGCGCGGTGCAGCACCAGGCCCACGAGCAGCGCGTCGACCTCGCTGGGGAGGTGCACGCGCATCCCTTCCCACTCCACCTGGCGCGCATCGGCCCACACGGCGGCGGTGATGCGGCGCTGCACGGCATTCCAGGGGACGGTGCTGTGCACCACCCAGCGGTGCACCTCCAGCATCAGGCTCCAGCGCCCGTGGTAGAGCGCCGGCGCGTGGTGGTAGTACGGGCGGTCGCCTTCCGGGTACGCGTTCTCCTTCCAGCCGAGGGCGTGCGCGGCCGCCACGGCGCGCTCCACGTCCTCCGGGCGGACCAGCACGTCCACGTCCCCGTGCTTGCGGGTGCCGGGGACGGGGTACACCCACTCCGACAGGTGGAAGCCCTTGAAGACCAGGAAGGCGATCCCCTCGCGCGTCCACGCCTGGAACAGCTCCTTCATCCCCGCGCGGATCCACTGGTGCCGCACCACCGCCTCGCGCGCCGCCGTCGCGAGCTCCGGGCGCGCGGGGTGGTCCGCGGGGAGCGTGGTGTACGCGTACGCACCCAGCCCCGCGGCCAGCAGCGCGCGAGCGGGCGGCAGCTCCGCCCCGCCCGCCACCCAGCGGCCGAGCGCCTGCCGCGCATCGGGGACGGAAACCGCTGCCTGGGTCACCGGGGGAGGATCTGACATCCTGGAGGATCTGCGGACGGCGGGCACGGGGCCGCAGCGGCACCCTGCCCCGTGGCGCGGACAACGGACCCCTGGTCCGCGCTACATCGTACCACCCGCGCGGGGAGAGATCCAGAGGGCCCGGTGCCCGCGTATGGGCGGGGTGAGATCCAGACCTCGCCACAGACACCCCGGAAGCATGTTATCATCACCCTCTGCCCAGGCCGTGCTGCCGGGGTACAAACTGGCTCCGCCCACCGAGGCGGACGCGAACGCGGCGCTGCAGCGCGTCTTCGGAGCCGAGCGCGCCGCCGAGCGCTGGGCGCTGGCCTGCCGCACCGCCGGGATCGCCGCCGGTCGCGCGGGGACCGCGGACCAGCTTGGGCGCGTGGTGGAAGCGCTCGCGCAGCAGGGCGGCGCCACGGCCGTCGTCGCCCGCTCGCTGGAGATCCGCCTGCGGACCTACGCCCGCCTCGCCGCCCGAACCGCCGGAGGTGCGCAATGACCGCAGCCGACCCGCTTTACGACGCCGACCGGCTCCAGGAGATCGCCGACCTGGACCTCCTATCCCCGGCCGTTGACCCCATCCTCCGCGACATCGCCGGCGAGGCCGCGGCGCGGCTGGGCCTCCCCGTGTCGCTGATCAGCGTGGTGCTGGACGAAGCGCTGCACGTGGCCGGCTCGCACGGCATCGACGGCCTGTGGCTGGGCGAGACGCGCGGGCACCCCGTGGAGTGGTCGTTCTGCGCCACGTCGGTGCGCACCCGCGACGCCTTCGTGGTGGAGAACGCGGCCACGCACCCCTACCACGGCAGCAACCCGCTGGTGACGGAGGACGGCGTGCGGTGCTACGCCGGCGTCCCCCTCACCTCGTCGCGCGGCCACGTGCTGGGCAACCTGTGCGTGGTGGGGCTGGAAGAGCGGAGCTTCTCCGAAGGCGACGTGCAGATCCTGCGCGACCTGGCCCGCGAAGCCGTGGGCCGCATCGAGGCGCGCCGAACGCACTGAATGGTCTCACACGGAGACACGGAGGCACAGAGATGACTTCACCTCTGTGCCTCTGTGTCTCTGTGTGAGACCGCCGTCCCTCTCAGCCCCCGCTGGGCGTCAGCAGGGCGTGTTCGGCGACGCCGCGATGGGCATCACGGACGCGTACCCGCTCTGCCCGAGCGCGTCCGTAATGGTGAGCTCGATCCAGACGATATCGCCCTGCGAGTAGGGCATCTGCTCGCCGTACGACGACGCCGTGCCGATGCCCTGGTTTCCCCGCCACTGGTACTGGTAGGGGGGAGTTCCGCCGACCACACCGGCGTTCCAGGTGCAGTAGCCCCCCGCCGGCACCAGGCTGTCCGCCCCGTGGATCTGCACTTCGAAGCTGCTCGCGATGGAGGTCTCCGACCGCCGCGCGCTCGCGGCTTCCTTTTCCGGGGCGACGACCTGATCGCTGCATCCGGCGCCGAAAGCCAGCGCCGCAACCGCCAATGTGAAGCCTCGCTTGAACATGGATCCTCCGAGAGCAAGCTGTCCGTGCGCGGACCTCCCGGAAGTGAGAGGCTCGCTTCTCAACCACGGGAAGATCATAACTAATATCTTTATCGGAAGCAATATGCGATGGCAGGGTGCGCGCGAAGGCGTGCCATCCCTGTGCCTCTGTGTCTCTGTGCGAGCCCCGCTGTCCCGGTTGCCGCAGCGGACCGGCCGGGGGTAGAATAGGCCACGCACCCAAACAAGAATGGTACGCCGATGGCCGAATACACGCTGGTGGTGGACAAGACGGGCGAGCTGCGCATGGACGCGGACGCCAAGAGGGAGCGCTACGGCGTCGTCCTGGACCAGATCCGCGCGACGCTGCAGAGCGAGCGCGACCTGCTGGCGGGGATGGCCTCCATCGTCTGCCTCCTCCACAACGCGTTCCCCTACTACTTCTGGACCGGCTTCTACCGCCGCGTCGCCGAGCGCATGCTCCTGGTGGGCCCCTACCAGGGCACCATGGGCTGCCTGTGGATTCCCTTCGAGCGCGGCGTGTGCGGCGCCGCCGCCCGCGACGGGCGCACGGTGATCGTGGAAGACGTGCACGCCTTCCCCGGCCACATCGCCTGCGACTCGGCATCCGCCTCGGAGATCGTCGTCCCCGTCTTCGACGCCGCGGACCGCCTGATCGCCGTTCTGGACGTGGACAGCACCATCCCCGCCGCCTTCGACCAGGTGGACCGGGAGCACCTCGAAACGATCGTCGCGCTGCTGCGAGGCAAGGAAGCGCTCCCGGTAGTCAGCATGTAAGCCTCACGCGGACACGGAGAATAGGTCCGACACCGAAGATGCGCCCCCCTCTCCCAGCAGTTTGGGAGAGGGGGGTCGGGGGGGTGAGGGCCTCACCACATGAACAGCGCCAGCACCATCAGCACCAGCACCGTTGCCGCCAGCACGAAGCCGTACGCCGTCAGCACGGCGGCGTACTTGAGCAGCGTCATGGGCCAGCTCTGGGGGTACACGCGCTTCATCGCCAGGAGCAGGTAGCCCAGCAGCAGCGCCATCAGCACCAGGTTGCGCGACGGCAGGGCGGGCATCACCAGCCCCGCGGACGCCACGAGGAACGCGAAGGTCTGCACGTGCAGCGCGAACACGAAGTGCTCCACGTAGAGCCGCCGCCGCCGCAGGTACAGGAGCTGGAGCAGCCCCGCGAAGGCCGGGACGAGGAGGAAGGCCGCCCGGGGGGCGTTCGCCTGGAAGCCGCGGATCTGCACGCGCAGCCCCTCCATGGGCCCCAGCGCGTTGACCCGGTCCTGCTGGCGGAGGAGGCGGCGGCTGACCGGGCGCGTCCACGCGGGGGCGGCCAGGGTGTCCAGGCCCAGGTTGATGACCTTGGGCTGCTCGCCGGGGTGCCGCGCCTGCCATTGGCGGAGCGCCGGCTCCGCGTTCTGCCACACGCGGTCCGGGTTGGTGATCCAGGATACGAAGATGAAGAAGACGACGCTCGCCAGCAGGTACAGGCGCAGCGGCGACACGTAGCGCGCGATGCGCCCGGCGGCGTACTCGTCCGTCAGCAGGCCGGGGCGCAGGAAGAGCGACGCCAGCGTGCGCGGAAGCGTGCCGTTGACGGCGAACTGGTCCTCCAGCGACTCGCGCACGATGCGCCGCACGGACACCAGCCGCTCCGCGTTGCGCTGGCCGCAGCGGGGGCAGAACCGGTCGTCCACCCAGGTGCCGCAGTTGGGGCACGGGCGCGCGGGCGGGCCCGTGCGGGGTGGCGCGGGGCGGCTCTCTTCGGCGGCGGGAGACGGCAGGGTCATCCGGCGCCTCGCGGGTGGACCGGCACGGACGCCGAAGGTGCCGGTCCCGTGCCGCGGGGGCACGATGCCTGCGCAGGGGCGGCCCACCGTTGCGCCGGCCCTCCGCCGGCACAGGCCCCAGAGAGGAGACGACGATGGGCGACACGAGCGTGATGAAGGTGAGCTCCGGGAACTCCCCGCGTGGCGAAGAGGGCCAGAAGTACCTGGCCACGGGCGTCACGCTTTCCATGCGCATGTGGGAAGACCAGGAGCCGGGCGGGTCCAAGGAGCCGCGGGCGCGCGACTACGAGACGGTGGGCTACGTGATCCGCGGCCGGGCCGAGCTGCACACCGAGGGCCAGGTGGTGATCCTGGAAGAGGGCGACTCGTGGACGGTGCCGCGCGGCGCCACCCACACGTACAACATCCTGGAGCCCTTCACCGCCGTCGAGGCCACGCACCCGCCCTTCCAGGTGCACGCCCGGGACGAGTGATCTCACGCAGGGGCACGGAGACGCGGAGGAGTGTTTCTCTCCGTGTCTCCGTGCCCGCGCGTGAGCCCCCGCCGTCGAATGCACACCGGCCCATGACCGACCGACCCGACGCACCCGGACCGCGCATCCTGCGTGCGCTGCTCCGGGTACCGCTCTTTTACAAGATCCTCATCGCCAACGCGGCGCTCGTGCTCTTCGGGGCGCTGCTGGGGAGCACGCTGACGGCGTCGTACGTGCGCGCCAGCCCGCGCGGCTCCATCGTGGACCTGGCGAGCGCGTTCGCGCTGGCCGGGGTGGGCGCCACCGTGCTGGTAAACGCGGTGATCCTGCGCCTGGCGCTGCAGCCGCTGGAGCTGCTGGAGCGGAGCGCCGCCCGCGTGCAGGCCGGCGACCTGGACGCCCGCGCCCCCCTCTCGCCCATGGCCGACCGGGAGCTGGAGCAGCTCACCCGCACCTTCAACGGCTCGCTGGACGTGGCGGCGGCGTACCGCGAGCGGCTGCGCGAGGTGGCGGCGCGCGCGCTCTACGCGGCCGAAGAGGAGCGGAAGCGCATCGCCCGCGAGCTGCACGACGAGACGGCGCAGCTCCTGGCCGCGCTCCTCATCCGCATCCGCGTGGTGCGCAACGCGTCCGACCCGGAGGCGCTGGCGGTGCTGCTGGACGACATGCGGCGGGAGATCGGCGCGGCGCTGGAGGGGGTGCGCCGCTTCGCCCGCGGGCTGCGTCCGCCCGCGCTGGACGAGCTGGGGCTGATCCCCGCCATCGAATCGCACATCCGCTCCGTGGCCGAGGTCGCCGGCTTCCCCGTGCGGCTGGACGCGCAGCCGGTGGAGGGCGCACTCTCGCCCGAAGCCGAGCTTGCGGTGTACAGGATCGTGCAGGAGGCGCTGTCCAACGTCGTCCGCCACGCCGGCGCCACCCACGCGCTGGTTCGGTTGGAACGTGAGCCCGAGCGGCTGGTGGTGTGCGTGGAAGACGACGGGCGCGGCTTCGACGCGGCGCGGGTGCGCAGCGCGGGCGGGCTGGGCCTGTTCGGGATGAGCGAGCGAGCCGCGTACCTGGGCGGCCGCGTGGACATCGCGAGCACCCCGGGGAGCGGCACCCGCGTCCGCGCGGAGATCCCGCTGAGCGCGGGAGTGAGCTGAATCTCTCCGTGTCTCTGTGCCTCCGCGTGGGATAGCGGTTATATTCGCGCGAGACCGTCAACGTTTCTGGAGGAAGGGATGAGCTTCGCAGAGAAGATCGAGAACGTGGTGATCATCGGCTCCGGGCCCGCGGCGTGGACCGCGGCGCTCTATGCCGCGCGCGCCAACCTGGACCCCATGGTCATCGAGGGCGAGCCCTCGCCGCAGATGATCCCGGGCGGGCAGCTCATGTACACCACCGAGATCGAGAACTTCCCGGGCTTCCCGGAAGGGCTCCAGGCGCAGGAGCTGATGGAGCGGATGAAGGCGCAGGCCGTCCGCTTCGGCACGCGCGTCGTCGGCGAGAACGTGGCCACGGTGGACTTCACGGTGCACCCCTTCGTGATGAAGCTCACCTGGAGCGGCGAGGTGCGCGCGCGCGCCGTCATCATCTCCACGGGCGCGCGGGCCAACTGGCTGGGGCTTCCCAACGAGATGCGCCTGGCGCAGAGCGGCGGCGGCGTCTCCGCCTGCGCGGTGTGCGACGGGGCCCTCCCCGCCTTCCGCAACCGGCGGCTGGTGGTGGTGGGCGGCGGCGACACGGCGATGGAAGAGGCCAACTACCTCACCAAGTTCGCCAGCGAGGTGGTCATCGTCCACCGCCGCGACTCCTTTCGCGCGTCGCAGGTGATGGCCAAGCGCGCGCTGGAGAACCCCAAGATCCGCGTGATCTGGGACACTGCCGTGACCGACGTGCTGGGCGACGACTTCGTGACGGGCGTGCGCCTGAAGAGCCTGAAGACGGGCGCGGAGGAGGACTTCGAGTGCGGCGGGCTGTTCGTGGCGATCGGCCACACGCCCAACACCTCGTTCCTGGAGGGCGCCGTCGACCTCACGGAGCACGGCTACATCCAGACGCCGCACGCCTGGCGCACGCGCACCAGCGTCAACGGCGTCTTCGCCGCGGGCGACGTGATGGACGACTACTTCCGCCAGGCCATCACCGCCGCGGGCACCGGCTGCATGGCCGCGCTGGAAGCCGAGCGCTGGCTCGCCCTCCACGACGGCATCGGCCAGGACCCGGTGCTGGAGACCGCCGAGAGCTCCATCGCCCAGGCGGACCATGGGGGCATCCTGACGCAGTAAAAAGAAGGCTCACACAGAGACACAGAGGCACAGAGATGACTTGTCTTTGTGCCTCTGTGTCTCTGTGTGAGACTAAGGCCGTCCCAGCCAGTCTCCGATGTCGCGCACGGCGCGCCCCAGCCAGCCGCCGTCGTTTTCCGGGTGCAGCGGGCAGTGTTCGGTGGGCTCGGTGCCGGCGACGAAGTACTCGGTCCCCACCGACTCGCCGGGGCAGGCGGCGGTGGCGAGCTTGCCGGACAGGCGGTCCACCGGCTGCGCGACGATGTCGGCGGGGACGGGCCAGGCGGCGGGGGCGGGGTGGCGCTGGTAGTAGCGCGACACCACGCGGCCCCACACCGGCGCCGCCAGGCCGCCGCCCGACGCGCTGGCCAGGATGGGCCGGGGGCGGTCGAAGCCGAGCCACACCCCCGCGACCACGTCCGGCGTGTAGCCCACGAACCACACGTCGGTGCCGTCGTTGGTGGTCCCCGTCTTTCCCGCCGCGGGGATGTCGTACGAGAGGCCCGCCTGCCGCGCCCCTGACCCGGTGCCCCGGTCCACCACGCCGCGCATCAGCGACGTGGTGAGGAAGGCCACGCCCGGCGAGATCGCCCGGCGGCGGGAGACGCGGGCCTCGTACACCACGCGCCCTCGCGCGTCCTCCACGCGGCGGATCAGGCGCGGGCGCACCGTGGCGCCGCCGTTGGCGAAGGGGGCGTACGCCGCCACCAGTTCCATCGGCACCACCGACGCGGCGCCCAAAAAGGTGGACGGAAGCGGCTGGATGGGGGTGGTGATCCCCATCCCGTGCGCCGTCTGCACCACGCGCGTGGCCCCCACCCGCTCCCCCAGCACCACCGCCGCGCGGTTCGACGAGAGCCGCAGCGCGTCGCGCATGTCCACCGTGGCGCTGTCGGCCACGTGGTCGCGCGGCCAGTAGGCGCCGCGCACCCCCTCCGCCCCCGGCCCCAGCAGCGGCGTGGAGACCGGGATGCCGTCCTCCAGCGCCGCGGCGAAGACGAACGGCTTGAAGGCGGAGCCGGCCTGCCGCTTCCCCTGCGTGGCGCGGTCGAACTGGCTGAGCGCGTAGTCGCGCCCGCCGACCAGCGCCCACACGTCGCCCGTGCGCGGGTCCAGCGCCACGAACATCCCCTGCAGGCAGCGCGTGGGGCGCGCGGCGGAGCAGGCGGCGTGGCGGAAGCGCCCGAACTGCCCCTTCTCCACCCCGCGGATCTGCCTGGCGAGCTCCTCCTCCGCCGCGTTCTGCAGCGCCGGGTCCAGGCTCGTGAACACGCGCAGCCCGTCCGTGTCCGCGCGCGGGCCGAAGCGCTCGCGCAGCTCGCGGCGCACGGCGGCCACGTAGTAGGGCGCCTCGCCCAGCGCCTCCGGAGGCGGGGCCAGCCCCAGCGGCTGCCCGCGCGCCATCGCCGCCTCCGTCGCGGAGATCACCCCCGCCTCCGCCATCAGCCCCAGCACCAGGTTGCGGCGGCGCAGCGCCCCGTCCGGGTTGCGGCGCGGGTCGTAGAACGAGGGCGCCTTGGGGAGCGCGGCCAGCAGCGCGGCCTCCGCCTCCGTCAGCTTCGCCACGGGCTTGCCGAAGTAGCCGCGCGCCGCCGCCTCCACCCCGTACTGCCCCTGCCCCAGGTAGATCTGGTTCAGGTACATCTCCAGGATCTCGTCCTTGGTGAAGGCGCGCTCGATGCGCCGCGCCAGCACCACCTCCCACAGCTTGCGCCCGATGGTCTTCTCCCGCGACAGGTACTCGGGAAAGACGTTGCGCGCGAGCTGCATCGTCACCGTGCTGAACCCCTGCCGGTAGCTCAGCGTCTGCACGTCGCGCGCGAGGGCGCCCAGCACGCGGCGGTAGTCCACCCCGCCGTGCCGGTAGAAGCGCTTGTCCTCCACCGCCAGGAACGCTCCCGACACGTGCGCCGGGATGCGCTCGATGGGCACCACCGTCCTGCGCTGCGGCGCCAGGTACGCCACCAGCTTCCCGCCCCCGTCGAAGAGCTGGCTCGCCTGGGGCGGCTGGTAGGCGCGCATCGCGTCCACCGACGGGCACCCCGCCCCCGAGCAGCGGGGCCACAGGTACGCCAGCGCGCCCGCCCCGGCGGCCAGCCCCACGGCCAGCACCACCAGGAGAACGCGTACGATCCGCCGCGTGCGGGAAGACCCGGCGGCGGGCTTGGTGGCGCGTTTACGAGGCATCCGGAAGGGGAAAGAGGAGAAAGTACTGGGTGCTGAGATGCGGTGGCCCCCGCCCCCCGTCCCCCTCCCCCGCAAACCGCGCGGGAGAGGGGGCGCATCTTCTGTGTCGGCCGGGCTGGCGGGACGCTTCCGTCCGCGAAGGCACCATGTGGGGGCGCGCGCGTGTCATCAGCGCGCTCCTGCTCCGGACCGCCGCGACGGACCCGCGACCCGCGGATCCGGCCGCCGGCACGGTATCGTCGTACCGGACCACGACCACGATGTTCCGGCGCGCGCTTACCCCTTGGCCCGCCGCCCCCCGTCCACCACCAGGATCTCGCCCGTCACGAAGTCGGCGCGCAGCAGGTAGAGAAGGGCCTCCACCACGTCGCCGGGCGAGCCGATGCGGCGCAGGGGGGTGGAGGCCGCGAGGCGGTCCAGCTCCGCCTCGCCCATGTCGTCCGGCGGGAGCACGGCGCCGGGGGCGATCCCGACCACGCGCACCTCCGGGGCCAGCACGCGCGCCGCCACGCGTGTCAGGTGCGCGATGCCGGCCTTGGAGATCCCGTGCGCGGCGTAGCGCGCCCACGTCTGCAGCCCGGCGAGGTCGGCCATGTTCACCACCACGCCGCGCCGCTCGCGAAGGGAGGGCGCCAGGTGGCGGATGAGGAAGAAGGGCGCTTTGAGGTTCACCGCCAGGATGTGCTCCCAGAGCGCCTCGTCCGTCTCCTCCAGCCCCTCCTGGGGAAAGACGGAAGCGCTGTTCACCAGCACGTCCACCCCCCCGAACGCGGCCAGGGCCTCGCGCGCCAGCCGCTCCACCTCCCCGCCCCGCGCCAGGTCCGCCCCGATCGCCACCGCCTCGCCGCCGCGCGCGCGGATCTCCCCCACCAGCTCCTCCGCCGGCCCCGCCGACGAGTTGTAGTGGATCACCATGCGCATCCCCTCGGCCGCCAGCGCCTCCGCCATCGCGCGCCCCAGCCTCACCGCCCCGCCCGTGACGAGCGCCACCTTGCCGTTCAGCTCCATGTCTCCTCCGGAAATGGGCTCACACAGAGACACAGAGGCACGGAGACGACTTCATCTCTGTGCCTCTGCATCATCGATTCTCGAACTAGCTCTGCGAGCCGGCCGCCGCCGGAAGCCAGCTCCTCGCGGAGTCCAGGTTGCGCCGGATCACCCTTCGGTCATGCTCATCGTACTTCGGAGTGTCCAGCCGGCGCTCCAGCTCCTCAATCCATGCCTGGATCTCGTGCGCCGGAGAGTAGCGCGTCACGGGCGGATCGATGATCAGCATGTCAATGCGCCTCCTGGTGTCTTCGGTACTGTGCGCCGACTCTCGCCGCGAACCTCTTCGCAAGCTCGTGGTGGGCCATCCCGTCCGCAAGCTGTTGCGTGATCACCCCGGACGCGATGAGCTGGTCGATGATCCGGTACACTTCGTCGAACGCGGACTGTAGCTCATCGACCGCGTGTTTTCCCCACCCCCGCTCGGGTCTCCGCAGCCGGTACGTGAAGACTCGCGAGACCGCCCGCAACTCGAAGAGGTCCAGTTCCACGGCCGTGATGATGTCGTCCTCTGAGAACGAGCGCCCGCCGGGGTGGTTGTGGGTCACGATTGTATCCCGGAGCACGCCGTATGCCGCGCGGGGAATCTTCACCTCGTCCGCGGTGCCGTCCAGGCGCAGGACCTCGTTCCCGTCCTGATCTTACGCGATCAGGTATTCCACGGTTCCCCTCCGGAGCCGCGGCTCCTCACGCGCGAGCGCACGCTGCACGGCCTCGGACAGGAGCGGGGTGGGCGCCCCGCCGTGTGTGGGTCCCAGGATGTCGTGCTCGTCGTCTGGCGAACCACCCGGGAGTGGGCGGCCCGGCTCACCGAGTGACCAAACGAGCCCGTCCAGGTCGCCGCGTTCCATCGAGATCCGCGCTGCGGTTCGTGCTGCACGGCATTGTTTCACCTGCCGCCCTACCTAAAGCACCACCTCGGCCCGGTCAAGCCGACACCAGAAGACCGCCAGCGCCGGCAGCATACCGTCCTCGCCCTGGCTCGCTCTGAGCGGCAAACACGAAGGCACAGAGGCACGGAGATGGCTTCATCTCTGTGCCTCCGTGTCTCTGTGTGAGCCCAATCTGTTCCCCTCAGTCGTCCTGTTTGAAGATCTTGAGGTTGGTCGAGTGGCCCGGCGCGAGGCGGGCCTTGGGGTTGAGGTAGCGGACGGCGTTGTTGACGGCGATGGCCGCCTCGCCGTAGCCACACGAGATCAGCTCCAGCTTGCCCTCGTAGTGCACCACGTCACCCGCGGCGTACACGCCGGGGACGCTGGTCTCCATCACGCCGTTCACCCGGATCGTGTTCTTCTCCAGGGCCAGGCCCCAGCGCGCGATGGGACCCAGGTCCGGCTTGAAGCCGAGCAGGGCGATCACGGCGTCGGCCTCGACGTGCGTGTCCTCGTTCGTCTCGTTGTTGAAGACGGTGACGCGGGCCACGCACCCGTTCACCCCCTCCATGTGCCGCACCTCGTAGGGAGTGAGGATCTGCACCTCACCCTTCTCGGCGAGGGCCTGCATCTCCAGCACGCTGCTCTTGTGGGCGCGGAACTCGGGGCGCCGGTGGATGAGGGTGACGGAGCGGGCCACGCCGCGCAGCCCCAGCACCCAGTCCACCGCCGAGTCGCCGCCGCCCACGATCAGCACGCGCCGGCCGCGGAAGTCCTCGATCTGCCGCACGTGGGTGTGGGCGCCGCCGCCGTCGCGGTAGTGGTCGTCCCACCCCGGGCACTCCAGCACGCGGGGGTTGAGGGCGCCCTTCCCCGCCGTCACGCACACGGTGCGCGTGAGGAACTCGCCGCGCGGCGTCACCAGGCGGAAGTGGCCGTCTTCGGGCACCATCTCCTGCACCTCGGCGCCCAGCACCACCTCGGGGCCGAACTGGGTGCCCTGCTCGATCATGTTGTTGGCCAGGTCCTTGGCCAGGATCTTGGGCAGCCCCCCCACGTCGAAGATGTACTTCTCCGGGTAGAGCGCCATCAGCTGGCCGCCGAGCTGCGGGAGGGCGTCCACGATGCGGCAGGAGATCCCGCGCAGCCCGGCGTAGAAGGCGGCGTACAGCCCCGTGGGCCCGCCGCCGATGACGGTGATGTCGGTGATGTTCGCGTCGCTCACGCGTGTGCTCCAATTGCGGGTCGCTGGCCCGCGAGTGCGCCGCGGGCCGGCGCTCCATATAGAGGGCGCGCCGTGCCGCCGCAAGGGCGCCGCACCCCCGTGCAGCGTGCACGAAGTCGTGCAAGATGGCACACCCGCCGCCGGGCCGCGGCGGGTGCGCACACCTCCAAGTCGTTGCACCGCGCATACTTGCGTTTTGTCGGGCGGGTGGCTCGCCCGTTGCCTTACCCCACCCCGACAGCACGAAGGCGGTGCTGAGGTACCCACCCAATCATCACCAGGAGCACTACCATGCGTAACCTGCGCAACCGCGACGGCTTCACCCTGATCGAGCTCATGATCGTGGTCGTGATCATCGGCATCCTGGCCGCCATCGCCATCCCCAAGTTCACCCAGGTCTCCAAGAGCGCCAAGGAGAGCGAGGCGGACGGCATCCTGAAGCAGGCCTACACGCTCCAGGAGAGCTACAAGCAGCGCTACGACACCTACGCGACCGACGCGCAGCTGCAGACCATCGGCTGGGACCCGGCCCAGGCCGCCAAGTACTACACGTTCGCCGTCAAGGACGGCGCCACCACGACCGCCTTCTGCGTGAACGCCACCCCGATCAGCACCACGATCACCCAGGCGAAGCACATCACGCACACCCGCACCGTCGCCACCGGCGCCTGCTAAGCCAGCGGCACGACGCAGTAAACCGGGAGCCGGACCTGTTCCGGCTCCCGGCGAAGTGTAGGCAGACCCTCGAGACCGCGTGAACATCATGAGAACTCCCCGCCACCGCAGCCAGCAGGGCTTCACGCTCATCGAGCTGATGATCGTGGTCGTCATCATCGGCATCCTCGCGGCCATCGCGGTGCCGAAGTTCAACCAGGTAACCGCGTCCGCGAAGGAGTCCGAAGCCGCGTCCATCCTGAAGCAGATCTACACGCTGCAGGAGCGGTACAAGCAGCGGCACGACGTGTTCGCCACCACGTTCACGGACCTCGAGGGCGGGCCCGCTGGGCTCAACGACGCCAAGTACTATACGTTCACCCTCCCCGCGGGCGACGGCGACACGTACCTTGCCTGCGCCACGCCCACGCTCGACGGGCTGAACGCGTTCACCATCAACAGCGGCCGGCAGATCGCCACGCACGCCGGCACCTGCCCGTAACGCCCGCGCGAGGCCGCCCGC
>CADCTW010000087.1 GCA_902805735.1 uncultured Gemmatimonadota bacterium
CTTTCAGCGCTCCCCTCACGGTCGGCGCCTTGCGGCTCGCTTCGGTCCCTACGACCAAGTTCCGGGAGGACTTTCACCTCCGGACCATCGCCCATGCTGGGCACACCACAGAGGCACGGAGACCAGGTCGTCTCCGTGCCTCTATGTGTCCGGGCGAGCCCCGCGCCTGGCGTGCGGCGAGAGCGGGGCTCAGCCTGTACGGGTTTCCCGCAGCGTTCCGTTTCCGGGCCGGCGGCGGCCGGGAACGACCCTGCCGACGTCCCTCCTGAACTGATCCACCGCGCTGAAGAAGGGCTCGTTCGCCGGATCGCGCCGGGCGCTCTTCGCGTACTCGCTCACGTAGACGACGATGAGCCCGAGCACGATCCCGAAGATGAGCGCGATTCCTACCACCGGGACCAGGCTGCGCGCCACGGGCGTCCGCGGCTCCACCGCCGAATCGAGCACGCTGACCACCGGGAGAGCCCGGTCGGCCTCGATCTGCGCGTCGGTGAGAGCCACCGTCAGGGACTGGTAGAGCTGCTCATTGCGGGTGAAGTCCCTCAGCAGCCGCGCCGATGTGGTCTTCAGCTCCGGCGTCGCCCGCAAAGACGGGAACACCTGGCTTCCGCCGGTCGTCAGCCGCCGGAGCTGTGCGCGGCGGGCGTTCAGCTCGGCCACGGCCGCGCGAAGCTCCGGGTTGTCGGGAGTCGCGGTACGCCGCAGCTGCGCCACCCGTAGCTCCTGCTCCGCGATCGCCGTCTGCTGCACGGCCGCGGCGTCGAGGGTGCGCCGCGCCGGGTCTTCGATCTCGGGCGCGTTGGCGCCCCTCTGGAACGCGACCAGCGCCTGCTCCGAGCGCTCCAGCCGAGCCCGCGCGCTCACCAGCTGCGTCTCCAGGAACTCCTGTCTCCGGCGGGCGGACTGGGCGGCCATCGCCGCCATGATGCCATTGATCAGCCCCGGATACTCGTTGGCGATGCGGGCGGGAAGCCGGCGATCCCGGGTGGTCACCTCGATGAGGATGGACCCGTCGGGATTCATTTTCAGATCGACCTTGTCGAGAGCCTTTCGGATCTCCCGCTCCACCTCGGGCGCATCTTCTCCCGGGGGGGTGACGCGCTCCACCATGGCGTCCGAAAGACGGCGGCTTCGAGCGACCACCCCGATCAGCTCCTGGCCGGAGGTGGACCCGCCCAGGAGCCCGAAGGCAAGCTGGGCACCCGCGAGCTGGCCGCCCATCGTGGGGGCGGCGCGGGGCGTGGACGGAACGAGGAGCGTGCGGGCCGCGTACGTGTCCTGCCGCAGCGCGATCATGGCCACCGCGCCCAGAAGCGCGCCCACGCACACAGCCGCGACGGTACGCCAGCGGCGAACCGCCACCCCGGCCAGGTTCAGCAGCCTGGTTCCCTCCGGCGCGGGCGTCCTGCCCTGCCGGTCATCCTCAACCATCATCTGAGTGTATCTCCCGGAAAACGATCTCTGCGCTCGTCGCTTCCCGCGGCCACGTCAAACGGGCCGGGCCCGGTTCGCCGCCGCGGTCGTTCGCGCACACCTTCCGCCCGCCACGTTTCGCCGCCCGGGAGTTGGGGTGCTACAAGCTTCGATCGATGGCGATGAATGATAGCACCAGCCCCGTGATCGTCGTCACCACGGTACCCGTGGCCTGTAGAACCTGAAGCCAGTTGCGGCGTTCCCGAAACGGGACGACGATGGTGTCACCCGGGTCTACCGATGTCACGTCCGACGCGGCGATCCGGGTGTCCTGCCGGGCCCGAAGCACCACCGCGTCCCCGCGGTCCGCCAGGCGGCTGAAGCCGCCCGCGCGCGAGACAAAGAATTCCGGAGAATTCCCGGCGGCGAACGGCACCACCCCCGGCTTCCGGACGGCGCCGAGCACCACCACCTCTTCGCGCCGCCTGGGCACCTCCAGCGCGTCGCCCGCGCGGAGGGGCTGGTCGTATACGTTCTGGCCCTGCGCGAAGAGCGCCTGGAAGTCCACCACGACGTTCGCCTCGCTGCCCTGGGCGCGAATCCTCATGATCTGCCGCTCCTCTCGCGAGAGGAGCTCCGCGGGAATCCGGTCGAGATCCTCCGCCACCCGCACTCCCGGAAGCTGGCGCCGCAGGGTGGCGTTGACCAGGGAAGCCTCGGGCGTGAAGCCGCCCGCGAGCGCGACCAGCTCACGCACGGTCGTGGTGTCGGGCCGGATGGGGTAGGTGCCGGGGCGCAGCACCTGGCCCGAGATCGTGGCGGTCTGCTGCTGCTTGAAGTTGGAAAGCTCGGGGAGGTAGATCGCGTCGAACGGCTGGAGAAGAAATCCCCGGCCACGGGCGCCCAGGACCTCCGCGCGGGAGAAGGCATGGGTTTCCCTCTGGTCCCGGTTGATGAAGCGCGTCACCCGGATCGTGTCGGCCGCACTCGCGGGGAAGCCGCCCGCCCCGTTGGCCACCGACAGGAGCTCGGCGAGAGACTCGCCCCTGCGGTACTCGTAAGTTCCGGGAAAGAAGACGCGCCCGAACACCTGCACGGTTTCGTCGACCATGGGCACGTTGAGGACGTCCCCCTGGTTGAGCACCGGGTTTGCGCCCAGGTCGCCCGTCTGCTGGAACCGGACCAGGTCCACCCGCAGCGTGTCGCCGTTGGCGCGGCGAAGGAAGATGTTCCGGCGGGGCGACACGACCTCGCTGACCCGCGTCACCGCCGAAGCGATGCGAACTCCGGGATTCGGAACGTTCCCCACCAGGAAGACCTTGAACTGGCGCACCTCCGCGAGGTTCAGGTGAACGTCCACATTCCGGAAATAGCGGAAGACCAGGCTCTCCACCCGCCGCTCCGCCTCGTCCAGGTTGGCTCCCAGAACCCGCGCCACACCGATCCCGGGGATGACCGCCGTGCCCTCGGGGGTGATCGACACCCGGTACGAGCGGGTCACCTCACCGAAGATCGACACGTTGACGACGTCACCGGGCCCGAGTGCGTATTCCCTGCGGCTGACCGGAGCGTCGAGCAGGGTTCCCCCCGACACCGGACGCTCCACGCGGCCGTTCTCGGCCGCGGTGGAGTCCCTCGTCTCCTGCCCTCTCGTTTCCTGCCCCCTCGTGTCCTGCCCCCTCGCTTCCGCTGCCGCGGACGCCAGCAGCAGCAGCACAGCGGGGAGAAATCCGGCCAATCGCTTACTTGCAGTCATCAAAGCACGCATGTTGTGAGTCTGTGCCCAGCTTCGGACGGCGGCGGGAAGCATGGCCGCATCTCACGATCCGGGTCCGGATGCTCAGGATCCCGAAGTGAACCCGGCTTCACGACGCCCGGAGCCGGACGGCAGCTCTCCGCCGTCCGCCCCGCCCAGCGCGTTCTGCACGTACCAGGGGAGAGATTCCTCGAGGCCCGCCGCCACGGAGTGGGTTGGCGCATACCCCAGGGAGCGCTGGATCCTGGAGATATCCGCCTGGGAATGGCGGACGTCCCCCTGCCTGAACTCGTCGTATACCGGCCGGGCGCCGCCCACCTCCGGCCGCAGCCGCACGAGGGTGTCGCGCGACAGGTTGAACAGCTGGCTGAGCGTAGTCCGCTCCCCCACCGCCACGTTGTACACCTGGTCGGTCACCGCCGCGCCTTCCGCCGTGGCCGCCAGCAGGTTGGCCTGCAGCACGTTCTCCACGTACGTGAAGTCGCGGCTGCTCTCGCCGTCGCCGTTGATCTCGCAGGGGATCCCGGCCAGCAGCGCCGCGATCCAGCGCGGAATCACCGCCGCGTAGGCGCCCTCGGGGTCCTGCCTGGGGCCGAACACGTTGAAGTAGCGCAGCCCGATCGTCTCGATCCCGTAGGTGCGCTGGAACACCCCCGCGTACAGCTCGTTGACGTACTTCGAGACGGCGTACGGCGACAGGGGACGGCCGATGCGGTCCTCCACCTTGGGGAGCGTGGGCTCATCGCCGTAGGTGGAGCTGGACGCGGCGTAGACGAACCGCTCCACCCCCTCGTCGCGGGCGGCCACCAGCATGTTGAGGAAGCCGTCGACGTTCGCGGCGTTGGTCGCGATGGGATCCGCGATGGACCGCGGGACGGACCCCAGGGCCGCCTGGTGGAGCACCAGGTCCACGCCCCGGCACGCCCGGCGGCAGGTGTCCAGGTCGCGGATGTCGCCCTCGATGAACCGGAACCGGCCGGCCCGCGAGCCCACGCGCTCCACGACGTCGTCCACGTTGCGCGGATGCCCGGTGGAGAAGTTGTCGAGCCCCACCACCTCCTGGTCCAGCTGGAGGAGCATCTCGGCCAGGTTGGAGCCGATGAACCCGGCGGCGCCGGTGACGAGCCAGGTGCGAGGGCGCTCTCGAACCGCGGCCTTCGCCGCTTCGTACCGGGTCAAAGCACCCCCATCCTTCTGCGAGTGATACTGGGCGGGACGATGGCGTCGGCCTCTCCCATCATCCGCGCGTCGTTGAAGTGCGGGGTGATCGCCGGCATCGACGGGACCTCCTCCAGCTCCAGCCGCAGCTGCAGGAGGCGGACGTCCAGGTCGGCGCAGGCGGATCGCACCCGGTGCAGGGCCTCGGCCGGGATCTTTTTGGAGCCGAGGACGATGGCGTGCACTCCGTGGCGCTGCACGAGGTGCGAGAGATCCGCCGCCGCGGCCAGCACCGGGATGCCGTGCACCAGGCGGCCGTGCTTCTTGAGGTCGTCGTCCACGAACCCCACCGGACGCATCGCCAGCTCCGGGTTGGCCATCATCTCGCGCACCACCAGCTCGCCGCCGCGCCCGGCCCCGTAGATCAGCGTGGGCGCTCCCTGCTCGCGCAGCGAGTGGCGCACCAGGTCCAGCGAGCGGAAGGTCGCGCGGGCACCGGTCACGAGGGTGGCCACCAGCAGCCCGTCCAGAACCCAGATGCTCCGCGAGAACGCGCCCGTGGGGAAGAAGAAGGTGACCGCCGCGCTCGTCACCAACGACCCCAGCAGAGTCGCCCGCAGCATGCGGTGGGCGTCCACGATCGTCAGGTGCTGCCAGTGCCCGCGGTATACCCCCAGCAGCCCGAAGCAGGCCGACTTCGCGACCACCGCGATGGCCAGCGTGCTGGCGAAGAGGATTCCCTGCTCCGGGGGGGGCGCTCCCTCCCACCGCAGGAGGTAGGCTCCCTGGTAGGCCACGGCGAAGAGCACCAGGTCGAGCACGACCTCGAAGGCGCGCCGCTTGTGCAGCAGGTCGGAAACCAGGACGGTCACCCGCTTCGCGGCGGCCTCGGTGGGCGCGTAGCTGTGCAGCCGGCCCAGGTACGCGGCAAAGGTGAGCAGCCCTCCCAGGAACACCCCGCCGACCAGGAAGCCGACCTCCGGACGCGCCTGGCGCAGCGCGAGCGCCATCACGCCCCCGGCCCCCGCCACGGCGTACAGGAGGAGCGCCACCTGCCGCTCCGAAAGCCCCATCGCCACCAGGCGATGGCTCGTGTGGTCACGCCCCCCCACCGAGATCGGGCGGCCCGCGAGGGTGCGCGACGTGGTGACGAGGAGCGTGTCCAGAATGGGGATGATGACGATGAGCACCGGAACGAAGAGCACCGACACCAGGCTGGCGGACACGGTGCTCGGGTATGCCGCACCCAGCCCCGCGAGCAGCGCACCGATGAACAGGCTGCCGGAGTCGCCCATGAAGATGGACGCCCGGTTGAAGTTGTACGGGAGAAAGCCGAACGCCGCGCCGGCCAGCGCCAGGCACACGCTCGCCAGCAGCACGGAGCCGTCCCAAATGAGCGTGGCCGCCAGGAACAGCGCGGCGATCCCGGACACGCCCACCGCCACCCCGTCCATGTTGTCGAGCAGGTTCAGGGCGTTGGTGAGCGCCAGGAACCAGAAGAAGGTGACGAGCACGTTCACCAGCGCCCAGGGCGTGACCGGGTACACCACGCCGAAGCTGATGACGATGGCCGCCGCGAGCCCCTGCAAGATCAGCTTCGCCGAGGGCCGCAGGTGCAGCCGGTCGTCGGCCAGCCCCACCACGAACATGAGCGACGAGGCCAGCAGCACGCCCAGAACCTCCCGCCCCAGGCCGCGCGGGCCCACCTGGCCGAGCCCCACGAACCAGAGCGCCACCCCGGCACCCGCGGCGAAGCCACAGTACACCGCGATCCCGCCCAGCATCGCCGTCGGGCGGGCGTGCCACCGGTCGACGCTGGGCTTGGCGACCATCCCGATCCGTCGGGCGCCGGCACGGACCACGGGGGTGAGGGCCAGCGTCGTGAGGAGCGCGGCCAGGAACGCGAGCAGTAAAGGGTTCATCAGCGTTGCGCCAGGCTCAAACGGCACGGGCGATCGCGCCCTGGTGGAACTCGATCACCGAGTCCAGAATCCCGCTGAGCCCCACCTCCGGCTCCCAGCCGATCGTGCGCCTGATCTTGTTAAGGCAGGGCACCCGCCGGGGCATGTCCTCGAAGGTCTCCTCGTACGCCACCGAGTACGGCACGAACTGGATCTCGGACCTCGACTCGGTGAGCGCGCGTACGCGATGGGCCAGGTCGAGGATCTTGATCTCCTCGTCGTTGCCGATGTTGAACACCTCGCCCACGGCCGCGTCCGTCTCCATGAGGGCGGCCAGCGCGCGCACCACGTCGCTCACGTGGGTGAAGCAGCGGCTGCTGCTCCCGTCGCCATACACGGTGAGCGGCTCGCCCGCCAGCGCCTGCGTGACGAAGCGCGGGATCACCATCCCGTAGCGCGCGCTCTGGCGCGGGCCCACGGTGTTGAACAGGCGCACGACCACGGTGGGGAGCTTCTTCTCGCGCCAGTACGCGATCGCCAGGAATTCGTCGATCGCCTTGGAGCAGGCGTAGCTCCAGCGGCCGCGGGTGGTGGCGCCCAGCACCAGGTCGCTCTCCTCGTGGAAGGGCACGTCCGCATTCTTGCCATACACTTCGGAGGTCGAGGCAAGGAGCACCTTCCGGCCCTTCTTCGCCGCGATGCTGAGGAGAAGCTCGGTGCAGCGGACGTTGGTCTCGATCGTCCGCACCGGGCTTTCCACGATCAGCTTCACCCCCACGGCGGCTGCCAGGTGGAAGATCGCGTCCGAGTCGTCGACGAGCTCCGCCAGCAGGGGCGCGTTCAGCATCGTGTCGATGACGTGGCGAAACCGGGGGTTGCCGCGCAGGTGGGCGATGTTGCGCATGGACCCGGTCGACAGGTCGTCCACCACGGTGACGCGGTGTCCCTGCTCCAGGAGCGTATCCGCCAGATGTGAACCGACGAAGCCTGCTCCGCCGGTGATCAGGTAGTGCATGACGTAACCTCAGCCTTCGGGGTGATTCGAGGAGAACGGCTCTTCGGCTGACCGAGCAGGTCGTCGTAGAGTGCGGTCATATCGGCGAGGAGGCGCTCGACGCCGAACCTTTGGGGGATCACGCGGGAGCCCGTCGCGGCGGTCGCGCGGCGTCCCGCCGGGTCGTCCAGCAGCCCGGCGACGGCGCCCGCGAGTGCATCGGCGTCCCCCGCGGGGACAAGAACGCCCAAGCGCCCCCCTTCGAGGACATCCCGCACTCCACCCACGTCGGTGGAGGCCACGGCGCACCCCGCCGCCAGCGCCTCGATCAGGCAAACCGGCGTGCCCTCGTTGTTCGAGGTCAGCACCACGATGTCGCTGTCGGCGTAGATCCGGGCGAGGTCGCTCCGCCACCCCAGGAAGCGGACGCGGCTCGCGATGCCCAGCTCTTCGGCCAGCCTGCGCAGAGGGGCCTCGTCGCCCCCGCCCACCACCGCGAAAACGCAGTCCCTGCCGCCCGCGCAGAGCGCGGCGGCCATGCGGAGGAACAGGGGGTGATTCTTGATGGGCACCAGCCGCCCCACGATGCTGACGATGGCGGCGTCGCCCGCGCCGATCTCGCGGCGGAAATCTCCACGCAGCGGCGCGATCGCCTCGGGAGCGTAGGACGCCAGGTCGAGCCCGAGGGGGATCACCCGCACGCGATCCGCGGAGCAGATCCTGAACTCCTCCACGATCTCCCGCGCCTGGCTGTCACTGATCGTGACCACGCAGGTGGTGGTGCGCGCCAGCATCCGCTCCACCCCAACCACCAGCCGCGTGGCAAGCCGGCCGAAATAGCCGCGGAAGACGTGCCCGTGAAACGTATGCACCCTCACCGGCACGCCCGTCAGGATCGCCGCGATGCGCCCGAGTGTTCCGGCCTTGGCCGTGTGCGTGTGCACCAGCGCCGGGCGAGTGCGGCGCAGGAGCGCCACGAGCTTCGCGAGGGCCACCAGATCCTGCCATGGCTTCACCCGCCGCCCGAGTTCCGCGAAGATCTCGGTTCGCACCCCGCGTTCCACCGTCCGGGCCGTCAGATCGCCCTCGGCCGCATCCACCGCCCCGGCCACCAGAAGGGTCGGGTACACGTCGGCTAGGCCCGCGCTCAGGTTCATCACGTGGAGCGCGGGCCCGCCAACATTCAGCCGAGCAATGATGCGGACCACTCTGGGTGGATCCGCCGGGTTCCCCAGAGCCGCGGACGGCGGGCGCTGGAATGCGCGAAACGTCAATTCGGGCACGGCTTTGAAGGGGTTACAGAGCGACCCCACAGGGTTGCGTGAGGTCGTTCCGGAGACGGCATCTGATTGCTGCGCTTCACGACACCCCTTGACGCGTTCGCCGCGGGAATGGTCACATCGCCGCCCATTCGGGGCTTTCCCCGGGCCAGGAGGAGACCGCCGCCGAGCCTGCCCGCAAGCACACGCCGAACCCATTGTTCCTGCGTCGACAACTCTATCAGAGGCCGCGCCTGCACGCAAGGATGGCGCCAGGCGGTTTACCACCGCGTTACGCTGGATACAGGGGCCGCGGGCCGCCGGATTCGGGGCCCTCTCCCACCACCTCCCGACCCGCTCCCGGCGCGCACGCCAGGCCCGCTCGCTCACCCTCTACCCCCTGGAGCCCACCTCCCCGCCGCGCTCGAGACCGGAGTCCTGGCGAGTGAAGTGCTGCTCAGCACTTGCACCACGCCGGACTCTGGACTTTCGCCCGATTCGCTCGGATTCCGGACAACGGGTACAGCCGGGCCCTGCCGAACCGGGCTGATCCCATCTGCCGCCATACACACGGCTTCCCGGCGGGAACCGGTCCCGCCGGGAAGCAGAAGCCGGCGGCGGCTCCACCGGGCGGGGTTACCGGGCGAGTGCCGGTGCTCCGAGCGGGGTGCCCGCCCGTCTTTCACTCGCCGGCCGGCCGGACAGGCCAACCATGCGGGCGCGGCCAGACACGCCGCGCGTCACGCCGCGCGTGTCCACCACCAGCGGCGCGTGCTCGGCCACCAGGGAGTAGTCGACCCTGGAGTGGTCCGTCACCAGCACCACCGCGTCGAGGCCGTCCAGCAGCTCGGGCGTGAGATCCACGCTGTGCATGGGCAGGCCGCGCAGGGCGGTGTGGCCGTCGTCCTGGATCATGGGGCAGAATGGATCGTGGTACATCACCTCCGCGCCTCGCCCCTGCAGCAGGCCGATGATGTCCAGCGCCGGGCTCTCGCGCAGGTCGTCGATGTCCTTCTTGTACGCGATGCCCAGCACCAGCACACGGCTGCCGTTGACCGCCTTGCGGTCGCCGTTCAGCGCGTCGGCCACCTTGCGCACCACGTACTCCGGCATCTCCGCGTTGATCTCGCTGGCCAGCTCGATCATGCGGGTCTTGTACTGCAGTGTCCTCATCTTCCACGAGAGGTAGTGCGGATCCAGCGGGATGCAGTGGCCGCCCAGCCCGGGGCCCGGTGTGAACTTCATGAAGCCGAACGGCTTGGTGGCCGCCGCCTCGATCACCCCCCACACGTCCACATCCAGCTTCTCGCACGCCTGCGCCAGCTCGTTCGCAAGCGCGATGTTGATCATGCGGAAGGTGTTCTCATAAACCTTCACCAGCTCTGCCGCCTCGGCGCTCTCCACCGCCACGATGGTGTCGAACACGCGGGCGTAGAGCGCCACGCCCGCGTCCAGGCACTCCTGCGTGATCCCGCCCAGCACCTTGGGGGTGTTGCGGGTGTGCCAGACGGGGTTGCCGGGGTCCACGCGCTCGGGCGAGAAGCAGAGGTAGAAGTCCTCCCCCGCTACCAGGCCGCCCTCCTCGAGGATGGGCAGCATCACTTCGCGCGTGGTGCCGGGGTAGGTGGTGGATTCCAGGATCACCAGCTGCCCGGGGCGCAGCGTGGCCGCCACCGCGCGCGCGGCGGAGGCGACGTACGACAGGTCCGGGTCCTTGGTCTTGCTGAGCGGCGTGGGCACGCAGATGGAGATGGCGTCGCACTCCCCCAGCCGCGCCATGTCCGTGGTGGCGGAGAGGAGCCCCTCGCCCACGAAGGCCGAGAGCATGTCGGACGGGACGTCCTGGATGTGGCTGTGGCCGGCGTTGATCCCCGCCACCGTCGCTTCGGCGACGTCGAAGCCGAGGGTGCGGTATCCGCTGCGGGCGGTCTCCACCGCGAGCGGGAGTCCCACGTAGCCAAGGCCGATCACACCCACCACGGCGGCGCGTTCGTCGATCTTCGTGTGGAGCGGGTTCGCGGCAGTCATCAAACTTCCGAAACGGTTGAGCGGTACGTGCACCAGGCCCCCTCGCGGGGCCTGAAACAAACCTTGAATGTAACCACGAGGCGCAGCGGAAGATAGGTTCCGGCCCCCGCTTGAAAACATATGACCACCGGGCCGACCCCGGCGTCACACCGGAGTCACGGGGTCCGGCACCCCCATGTTGCGGGCGAGTGAACTCGCTGCAACGACTGCACGAAGTCCCCCTGCGGGGACTACACGGCTCCGGCTGATCCTGAAGGACCAGTCCGCGCAGGCGGACTATGTGCCGGCGTAGCCGCGAATTTATACGCCAGGCGCCCGGCTATCCCAGGCAGAGCGCCAGCTGCTCGCGCCACTCCGGCAGCGCCACGCCGAACGCGCGCTCGGCGCGCCCCGTGGCCAGCACGGAGTAGCGGGGGCGCGGGGCCGGCGTGGGGTACTCCTCGCTCGGGATCGCCACCACGCGGCGGCAGCGCTGCTCCTGGCGCGCGGGGTCGGCGGCCAGGATGGCCTCGGCGAAGCCGTGCCAGCTCGTCTCGCCGCGCGCCGCCAGGTGGTAGATCCCGCTCTTCTCGGGCGGGATCGTCCAGCCGGCGCCCGTTCGGAAGGGAGCCAGGATGGCGGCGGTGGCCTCGGCCAGCATCCGGCTCCAGGTGGGGGCGCCCACCTGGTCGCTCACCACGCGCAGCTCTTCGCGCTCGCGCGCCAGGCGCAGCATGGTGAGCATGAAGTTGTGCCCGCGCGTGCCGTACACCCAGCTGGTGCGGAAGACGAGGTGCGCCCCGCCCGCCGCCGCCACCGCCTCCTCGCCCTCGCGCTTGGTGCGGCCGTACACCCCCAGCGGCCGCGTGGGGTCGTCTTCCACGTACGGCGCGCCCTTGCTCCCGTCGAACACGTAGTCCGTGGAGAAGTGCACCATCGGCACCCCGGCCCGCGCCGCCTCCCCGGCCAGCACCCCCGGCGCCACGGCGTTCAGAGCGCGCGCCAGCTCGGGCTCGCCCTCGGCGCGGTCCACCGCCGTGTGGGCGCCCGCGTTGACCACCAGGGCGGGCGCCGCGTCACGGAAGGCGCGGCGCACTCCGTCGGCGTCCGCAAGGTCCAGCGCGGCGCGGCCGGGGGCCAGCACCTCGCCCACGGGGGCCAGCGCGCGGGCCAGCTCCCACCCCACCTGCCCGGTGCCCCCGGTGAGGAGGATGCGCGGGCGGCTCACGGATCGAAGCGGGGCAGGCGCTCGCGGGGCACGTCGCACAGGCGCACTCCGCGCTCGTCCTTGGGCGAGACCAGGGGCGCCACCCCCGGCCACCGGATCCCCAGGTCGGGGTCGTTCCAGAGCACCGTGCCCTCGGCCTCGGGGCGGTACGGCGCGGTGCACTTGTAGGCGAACAGCGCCTCGTCGCTCGTCACCACGAAGCCGTGGGCGAACCCTTCCGGGATCCAGAGCTGCCACCCGTTCTCGGCGGAGAGGGGGTACCCCGTCCACCGCCCAAAGGTGGGCGAGCCCACCCGCACGTCCACCGCCACGTCCCACACCTCGCCGCGCAGCACGCACACCAGCTTGCCCTGCGCGCCGGGCTCCTGGAAGTGCAGCCCGCGCAGCACGCCGCGGGCGGAGAGCGAGACGTTGTCCTGCACGAAGGGGCCCGGGATCCCCGCCTCGGCGTAGCGGTCCGCCCGCCACGTCTCGCGGAAGAAGCCGCGCGCGTCGCGGAAAACGGGGGGCTGCACGAGCAGAACGCCCGGAAGCCCGGTTTCTTGCACATTCATCCGTGCGGCCGCCCGTCCAGGAGCTCCAGGAGGTACTCCCCGTACCCGCTCTTCAGCAGCGGCGCCGCCAGGCTGCGCAGCCGCGCCTCGTCGATGAACCCCGCGCGGAAGGCGACCTCCTCCGGCGCGGCCACCTTGAGCCCCTGCCGCTTCTCGATGGTCTCGATGAAGTTGCTGGCCTGCTGCAGCGACTCGTGGGTCCCCGTGTCCAGCCACGCCATCCCCCGCCCCAGCAGCTCCATGCGCAGCTGCCCGCGGCGCAGGTACTCCAGGTTCACGTCCGTGATCTCGTACTCGCCCCGCGGCGAGGGGCGCAGCGCCGCCGCGATCTCCACCACCTGGTTGTCGAAGAAGTACAGCCCCGTGACGGCGTACGGCGACCTGGGATCTTTGGGCTTCTCCTCGATGGAGACCACCCGCCCCGCCGCGTCCACCTCGGCCACGCCGTAGCGCTCCGGGTCGCGCACGTGGTAGCCGAAGACGGTGGCCCCCTGCGGGCGCGCCACGGCCTGCTGCAGCAGCTCGGTGAGTCCGTGGCCGTAGAAGATGTTGTCGCCCAGGATCAGCGCCACCGGGTCGCCGCCGATGAACTCGCGCCCGATGGTGAAGGCCTGCGCCAGCCCCTCGGGGGCCGGCTGCTCCGCGTACTCGAAGCGCACGCCCCACTGCTCGCCGTCGCCCAGCAGCTCGCGGAAGCGCGGCAGGTCGCCGGGGGTGGAGATGAGCAGGATCTCCCGGATCCCCGCCAGCATCAGCGTGGAGAGCGGGTAGTAGATCATCGGCTTGTCGAACACCGGGAGGAGCTGCTTGCTCACCACCCGGGTGATCGGGTACAGGCGCGTGCCGGAGCCGCCGGCCAGGATGATCCCCTTCATGCCGCCCCGCGGAAGCGCGGCGACGGCGATCTCACACAGAGGCACAGAGACACAGAGAGAAACGCTCCTCCGCAGTTCGGGATCATACGGCTTCCCCCAGCAGCCCCAGCCGCTGGAGCTGGTACGAGCCGTCCATCACGCGCCGGCACCACTCGCCGTTTTCCAGGTACCACTGCACCGTGCGGCGCAGGCCGCTCTCAAAGGTCTCGGCCGGCGCCCATCCCAGCTCGGCGGAGATCTTGGAGGTGTCCACCGCGTAGCGCCAGTCGTGGCCGGGGCGGTCGCGCACGAAGGTGATCAGCGACTCGTACGGCGCGGCGGCGGGCGCCACGTCGTCCAGGATGGCGCAGATGGTCTTCACCACCTGCAGGTTGCTGCGCTCGCTGTCGCCGCCCACGTTGTACGTCTCGCCCACGCGCCCGCCCTCCAGCACGGCCAGCAGCGCCCGCACGTGGTCGTCCACGAAGAGCCAGTCGCGCACGTTGCCGCCGTCGCCGTACACCGGGATGGGGCGCCCGGCCAGCGCGCTCAGCACCACCACGGGGATCAGCTTCTCGGGGAACTGGTAGGGGCCGTAGTTGTTGGAGCAGTTGGTCACCAGCACCGGCAGCCCGTACGTATGGTGCCACGCGCGGGCCAGGTGGTCGCTGGACGCCTTGCTGGCCGAGTAGGGCGAGTTGGGCTGGTACGGCGTGCTCTCGGTGAACTTCCCCTCGGCACCCAGCGAGCCGAACACCTCGTCGGTGGAGACGTGCAGGAAGCGGAACCGCTCGCGCTCGTCCCCGGCCAGCCCTTCCCAGTGCCGCCGCGCCGCGTCCAGCAGGGTGTAGGTGCCCACCACGTTGGTGGCGATGAAGGGCGCGGCCCCCTCGATGGAGCGGTCCACGTGCGACTCGGCCGCCAGGTGCATCACCGCGTCCGGCCGGTGCTCGGCGAAGACGCGCGCCACCTCGTCCGCGTCGCGGATGTCCACGCGCTCGAAGGCGTAGCGCGGGTGCGGCAGAACGGGCGCCAGCGAGTCCAGGTTGCCGGCGTAGGTAAGGCTGTCCACGTTCACCACGCGGTGCCCGGTGCCGGCCAGCAGGTGCCGGACCAGCGCCGAGCCGATGAAGCCGGCGCCGCCGGTCACGAGAATGCTTCGGGTCATTGCATGGAGTGTGGGTGTCGGCTCGCCGCGATCACGGCCTGGCGAGGATGGCGATGCCGACCGTGGTGACGGCGGAGATCAGCGCGCCGATCAGCACGCCGCTGTTCCGGTCCACCCAGGTGCGCTCGCCCACGTAGAGCTGGTCGCCGGAGCGCACGTCCAGGGTGGCCAGCGAGGCGCCCTCGGTAACCCGCTCCCTCACCACCTGCCCGTTGCGCACCAGGTTGATGCGGCGCAGGTTTCCGTTGGCGTTGGCGCCGCCCGCCAGCGCCAGCACCCCGGTGAGGGTGAGCGTGGGGTCCACGTTGTAGATCCCCGGCCGGTTCACGTTGCCCAGCACCTGCACCCGCCGCAGCGGGGTCAGGGTGATGGAAGGGTTGCGCAGGCTCACGCGGTACTCCGCCAGGAGCCGCTCGCGCAGCGTGGCCATCGGCACCCCCGCCACCCGGCGCTCGCCCAGCTTGGGAAGCGTGACCATGCCGCTGGGGTCCACCAGGAACTCGCCGCTCAGGTCCGGCTCCTTCCAGATGCGCACCTGCAGGATGTCGCCCGGCCGCAGCGCGCCCATGGAGTCGGGCTCGGCGGCGGCCTGCCCGCGCGCCGGGGCATGGCCCAGCGCCAGCGCCGCCAGCAGCGCCATGATTCGGAAAAGGGTCACCACGTGAAATCCTTGGATCTGGAGAGCTTCACAGGCCGAGCCGCACCCGGAGCACCGTGTTCAGGTTGAATGCGTCGCCGCCCACCGCGCGGTTCAACTGGTACGCGGCGGTCACCCCCGCCGTTACGTCGAAGCGCCCCATGAAGCGCAGCGCCTCCACGCCCAGCGCGTGTGTGGCCTGCGGCTGCGGCGGCACGCTCGCGACGGTCGCGTACGGCGCGGCGAGGTCGCGCACCGCGCGCGTGTAGGTGAGCGAGGTGCGCCCGCGCCGCGAGTAGCGGTCCAGCGCCAGCGTGCTCCCCGCGCCTGCGTAGCCGCTGCTGGCTCCCAGGAGCTGCCCTCGCTGCGTGTGCCCCTGCCGCGCGGCGAAGTGCGGGTAAAAGGGCACCTGCGGCCGCACCAGCGCCAGGTGCGTGACGCGCGCGTTCACCAGCTCGCCGCGCAGCGAGACCAGCGAGCCGTCCGCCGGCGACCACACGCGCCGCGCGCCCAGCGTGTACGCGCTGTTGTGGTCCGGCTCCAGCAGCAGGTCCCGGAAGTCGGCGCTGTGGTCTTCGCGCGCGAACTCGCCGTACGCTTCCACCCCGCTGCGCGGGTGGTACCAGCGGAAGAAGAGCGAGGCGAGCTGGTTGTCGACGTCGCCCCCGTCCACCTCCCCGCCACCCAGGCTGTTCTTGAGGAACCCCGAGAGCGGCTTCAAGAAGTTGCCGGCGTCCAGCCCGTCCGCCGGCCACGGAGTGTGGAAGAAGCGCGTGCCCCCCAGCTCAAGGGTGGGAATGCCCCGGGGGGTGAACACGGCCACCGCGCCCGACATGAAGCGCCGCGGCTCCGCGTTGGCCGTGTACGCGGACTGGTCCAGCCTTCCCCACACCAGGCGCCCGTGCAACCGCCCGATCGCCACGTTCACGGGGCGCGCGGAACCGGCGAACGCGTGCACAAACCCGCCCGCATTGTGGCCCAGGATCAGCGGCTGGTCCGCGGCCGGGCCCCAGTGCTGGCTGGCGGTGGAGATGCCGGCCGCGACGATGCCCGCGTCCGCGCGCAGGGTGCTCTGCCCCGGATCCACCCGTCCGTACGGCCCATCGCCGAAACGCTGCGGCAGGTCGAGGCCCTGGGGCACGTCGGGGTCCGCGTAGCGCAGCGGACCCTCCGCCCCCGTGTCCTCCACCTCGAAGGCCGCGTTCTGGGCGATGAACACCATGGGGTCGAGGGTGAGCGAGAAGGCCCCCCGCTCCAGCGCCACCCCGGCGTCCGCCGCCAGCGTCACGCCGCGCCCCGCCCAGATGGGGCCGTCGTTGGCGCCGTACGGCAGGGTGGTGTTGCCGATGGCCTGCACCTGCGGGCGCACCCAGCGCGCTCCACGGGCGCTGCTGTCGCGCACGAAGCTGTAGCGCCGGGCCCAGGCGTGCGCCGTGTCCGTGGGGGCCAGCCGCGTCACCTCGCGCGGCGAGAAGCCGCGAATGGCCCACGGGTAGCGCCCGCCGCGCCCGGCCACCTGCAGCACGCGCAGGTAGTTCTCCACCTCGGCGCCCACGAAGACCTCGCCCCGCACGTCGAGCGGGGCGGGCGCCTGCGCGGCGGCGGGCGCGGCGAGCAGGAGCGTGGCCCCCAGCGCGCGCGGTACAGCGGTGTGACGTACCATCAAACGCTACCGTCCTTCTCAATAAGACCCTGCACGGAAACCCGCGGGCTGTGGACCGCGCGGGGACGGAATGTTATCCTACGTCGCCGAACATTTCCAGTGGGCACGGTGAACAGCAGTCTCACACAGAGGCACAGAGACACAGAGAGGGCGCCCCTCCGTGTCTCTGTGTCTCTGTGTGAGCCCCGCTTTTGGATGGTGATGAAGAAACAGCTCGCTTTTGTACTTGCGCTCGTCTCCGGGCCGCTCGCGGCTCAGCTTCCCGCCGACACCGCCACCCGCGCGGACACCGTGCCCGCGCCCGCCGCGCCTGAGTGGGTGCCCATCGGCAGCGCGGCGGAGGACCGGCTGAGGACGGCGCAGCTCCTGGGGCAGGAGCCGTCGCGGGGGTACCTGGTCCGCTCCGTGTCGTCGTACGCGGGGCCGCGGGCGGAGGGGGTGCAGTTCCTCCGCCCCCATCTGCGGGCGGTGTACAACTCGTACCTTCCCGTGAGCGCCAACGAGGGCCTGGCGTGGAGCGGGCGCGGGGTGGGCTTCCACGGGCTGGTGGGGGCGCGCGCGCGCTTCGGGCGGGTGACGGTGATCGCCGCGCCGGAGGTGGCGTACACCCAGAACCGCGACTTCCAGCGCATCCCCGCCGACGCCGGCGACGGGCGCAACCCGTTCGCCCACCCCTTCCACGGCCCCGCCTCGTCGCTGGACGCGCCGCTGCGCTTCGGCGACGACCCGGTGGTCCGCGTCTCCCTGGGCCAGAGCTCGGTGACGGCGCAGGCGGGGGCCTTCGCGGCCGGCGCGGCGACGGAGAGCCTGTGGTGGGGACCCGGCATGCGCAACGCGCTGCTGATGAGCAACAACGCGCCCGGCTTTCCCCACCTCTTCGTGCGCACCTCGCCGGAGGGGCTCCGCACCCGCTTCGGCACGCTGGAGGGACGCTGGGTGGCGGGCGGGCTCTCCCAGTCGTCCTACTTCGACGACGAGGACGAGGGGCGCACCATCGCCGCCCTGGCGCTGGCCTTCACGCCGCGCGGCGAGCCGGGTCTCACGCTGGGCGCCACGCGCGCCGTGTACCGCGCCGCCCGCCCCTGGAGCGCGCCGCTGCGCTTCCTGGACGTGCTGATCCCCGTGCGCCACCCGGAGCCCCCCAGGCCCCCCGCCGTGGAGTCGGCGGCCGGGAGTACGGACCAGCTCTTCGCCCTGTTCGGGCGCTGGGTGTTCCCGGAGAGCGGCTTCGAGATGTACACCGAGTGGGCGCGGCAGGAAGGCTTCGGCTCCGTGCGCGAGCTGCTCGCCAGCCCGGACGCCACGCAGGGCTACACCGTGGGGATGCAGTGGGTCTCGCCCGGCGAGCGCGCGTCCCGCCTGCGCCTGCAGGCCGAGCTCACCACGCTGGAGCAGAACGACGCCGTCCGGAACCGGCCGCAGAGCTCGTTCTACACCAGCACCAACGTGCCGCAGGGGTACACGCACCGGGGCCGCGTGATCGGCGCCGCCATCGGGCCGGGCTCGTCGCACCAGTGGGCCGCGGCGGACTACCTTCGCCGCGACTGGCGCGCGGGCGTGTTCGCCGCGCGCACCCGGTGGGACGAGGACGCGCTGGAGCGGATCAGCACCCGCAACCCGCGCGGCCACGACGTGCAGGGCGTGGTGGGTCTGCGGGGAGCCCGCCGCGTCGCCGGGTGGGAGGTCACGGGGGAGTACTCGTTCGGGCGCCGCCTCAACTGGCTCTTCCAGAACACGGCGCGCGCGTTCAACGACTTCGATTCGGTGGACGTGAACCTCTCCAACTTCGTCCTCACGGTGAGCCCGTCCGCCCGGTAGCGGGGTTGATGACGGGGCGGAATTCGTCTATGTTTAGGATTGGCAAACACATGCGCCATCCGATCACCGCAGGGAACCGATGACCGAACCGACGTACGGGCCGGCGAGCCGTGCCGCCGCAGACACCAGCCTGCGCGACCTGTGGGGCACGCTGCGGCGCAGGCGCGGGCTGGTGGCCGGCATCACGGCCGCCGTGGTGGCGCTCACCATGGCGCTCACCCTGTACATGTCGCCCCGGTACCAGTCCGAGGCCGCGCTCCGCATCGTGGGCGAGAAGAGCTCCGCCGGCGGGATGCTGGAGAAGCTGGGGAACCTGGGGGACCTGGGCGCCCTCACCGGGCTGGGCGCGGACGACCTGGACACGGACCTGGGCATCATGCGCAGCCGCCGCATGGCCGATCCCGTGGCCGAGTCGGTGGGGCTGCAGGTGGAGCTTAAGTCGCCGCGCCGCCCGCGCAGCGAGGTGCTGAAGGTGGTGGCCGCCCCGCGCGACCGCGGGGTGGGCGTGTACACGCTGGAGCGGCAGTCCGACGGCAGCTACTCCGCGAAGGTGGAGGAGAGCGAGGAGCCGGTGGCCGTCCCCCGGCGGGTGGAGATCGGCGCGCCCTTCACGGTGGGCGGCGTGACGCTGGCGCTGAACCCCAGGCTCAAGAACCGGGCGCCGGAGACGGTGAAGTTCGAGATCCGCCCCTTCCGGCAGGCGGTGGACGAGCTGCAGGAGGAGCTGCTGGTGGACCGGCAGGAGGCCGGCTCGCGGCTGGTGTCGCTGGCGTACCGCAACAAGGACCCGCGCCTGGCCGCCGACGTGGTGAACCGCCTGGCGGACGGGTTCATCGCCTACAAGCGCACCACCAGCACGGGCGAGTCGCGCAGCAACGCGGCCGTGCTCCGCGAGCAGGTGGCGAGCTACCGCACCCAGCTGGCCGAGGCGGAAGACCGCCTGCGCAGCTTCCGCGAGAGCGCGCGCGTGCTGGCGCCCGAGGCGGAGGCGGAGGCGGAGATCAAGCGCAGCGGCGAGATGCAGCTTCGCTTCGACGAGATGCGCGTGGAGCAGGCCTCGCTGCGCCAGCTGCTGGCCGAGGTGCGCGCCGCGCCGCGCGGCAGCGGCACCGCGGTGTACCGCAAGCTGGCCACCTTCCCGTCCTTCATCAAGAACGAGACGGTCGGCAACCTGGTGAACACGCTCACCACGCTGGACAACGAGCGCGCGCAGCTGCTGGGGCGGCGCACGGAGGAGGACGAGGAGGTCCGCCTCCTCACCTCGCGCATCGCGGGGATCGAGCAGCAGCTCCTGCGCATGGCCGACGACTACCAGCGCAGCATCGACCTGCAGCTCGCCTCGGCGGACGAGGCGCTGGCCCGCGTGGGCGCGGGGATGGCCGCCATGCCCGGGCGCGACATGCAGTTCGTGCGTCTTGCGCGCGACGTGAAGCTGCTGAACGAGGTGTACCTGCTCCTGCAGGCGCGCCTCAAGGAAGCGGAGATCACCGAGGCCGTCACGCAGGACGCGGCGCACGTGGTGGACTACGGGCTGGTGGCGTACCGGCCCTCGTCGCCGCAGCCGGTGCTCAACCTGATCCTCTCGCTGGTGCTGGGGCTGATGCTGGGCGTGGCCGGCGCCATCACGCGCGACATGGCCGACCCCACGGTGCGCTCCTCGCGCGACGCGTCGGAGGCCACGGGCGGGCTGGCGGTGCTGGGCTCCATCCCGCGCATCCACCCGGCGCAGCGTCGCAGCATCAGCGTGGGGATGCCGCGCGCCGTGCTCCCCGCAGGGCCGGACCGCCTGATCGCCCGCTCGGATCCGCGCCACCCCGCCTCCGAGGCGTACCGCGCCCTCCGCACCTCGCTGACGCACTCGTCGGTGCCGGAGGAGACGCCGCGCACGGTGGTGGTCACCAGCGCCCGCGCGGGCGAGGGCAAGTCCACCAGCGCCGCCAACCTGGCCGTAACGCTGGCCATGCAGGGCACCCGCACCCTGCTGGTGGACGCGGACCTGCGCGCCGGCCGCCTCAACGCGCTGTTCGGGGTGCGGCCGGAGCCCGGCTTCGCGGAAACGCTGCTGGGCCGCGTCCCCCTCGCCGAGGCGGCGCTGGAGGTGGCGCTGGACGAGTCGGACGTGCCGCTGTACCTCCTCCCCTCCGGCGCGCCGCCCCGCAACCCGGCCGAGCTCCTGGGCTCGCTGCGGATGCAGGCGCTGGTGCAGGAGATGCGCGGCCTGTACGACGTGGTGATCTTTGACGCGCCCTCCCTGTCGGGCCTCACGGACGCGGCGGTGCTGGGCAAGGCCGTGGACGCCACGCTCCTCGTCGTCCGCCCCGGCATGACCGACCGCGACGCGCTGGAGCAGGCGCTGGAGCAGCTCCGCCTGTCGCGGGCCCCCGTGGCCGGCGTGCTCCTCAACGACGTGCTGAACGGGCGGCTGGTGTAATACCAAACACTGTGAACTTTTGTGCATCTTCGGTTTACCTTCGGCAACCCTGGCCGAAACTGAAGATGTACAGAGACTTACCTGATATTCACGAGCCTCTCGAGGAGCTCGAATCCCAACTCCG